>NZ_JAQFCE010000020.1:0-67869 GCF_027690675.1 Bariatricus sp. TF06-38A | reverse complement strand
AAAGTAAGGGAGCTGTAGACCGTAAGGGTTTGCAGTTTTTTTATTGCATAGCAAAATCCGTAGGAACTTCCTGTTAAATAAAAGGCACTACGAGCTCAGGCACATTCTTTATTATTACATATTAAATAATAAAAATAGAATGCACAGTCTGAACTGCAGCATTCTTTTTCTATTATTGTTTAAGTCTGTTCTGATTACGCCAGTCTCTTGGCGATATTCCATAAATATTTTTAAATGCTCTGGAAAAATGTAATTGGTTGGGATAACCGACTGCATTACCTACATCTTTAATGGAAAGCTTTGTCAGTTTTAATAATTCAGCAGCTTTAATCATTCTATAATTCAACAAAAATTCCTGAGGAGATTTTCCAATTCCGTCTTTGAAAATTTTTCCGAAATAACTGCGGTTTAATCCGCATACAGCAGCGATGTTTTCGACAGAAATATCGTTTTGGAAATTCTGCTCTATATAAGATAGGGCTTCATGGATATAAAAATCCTGAAGACGGCTGATTTTCGATGTCTGCATGATGGAAGTAGAACGAATAAGAGCATCAATTGCAAGATAGAGATGCCCGATCAGGTGAAATGGTGTAGCGTCTCCGTGACTTGCAATATAGAGAAGTTCTTCTTTCAGTATTTCACGCAGATCCTTAGAAGTAGCTTTATAAATCGGATTATCCAAACTAAGTCCGGAAAGTTCAATGGTTTCCTTTGCACGTAGTCCGTCAAATTCAATCCATGTATATTCCCATGGGAGTTTTTCATCAGAGATATAAGTATTGATCTGACCGGGGAAAATCATAAAGCCCTGGCCACTTTTTACGTGATAGGTCTGTGTTACACCGTGAGAATCATTTGCCATTAAAATTCCGGTGCCGGAGATAATGTAGTGAAAAAGAAAATGATTACGGACGGCAGGACCAAAACTATGCGCCGGTTCACATTGTTCGTAACCAAACTGATACAATCCAAGATCGACAAAATTCTCGCTTGGAAATACTGAAAACATAAGTTCTTTCATAATAATTCCTTTCTCATAGGTGCTCTGCCGTGAAAAAATGATGTTTAGCAGATGTTAAGTCAGTTGATATATATATTTATTCTACTGATTTAATAAATAGATTGCAACTAAAATATACCAAAATGCTATGCCTTTAGCAAAAAAGAAGAAAATAATAGCATTTTGGAATAAAACTTCAAATGCAATGATATTTTTAGTCGCATAATGGTATGTTATAATACAACTATAAAGAAAGTACTTGATATATCGAGCGGTAACTAAAAACGAATATACCTGTGAGGAAGGAGAAAAAATGAGAAGGAAAAGAGCAGCAATTGTTTTGGGAATGTCCTGTATTCTGATGGCATCAGCTGTATTACAGGGATGTCAGCAAAATCCAAAAAGCGGAAAAGTGGAAATTGAACTTGTTCAGTATAAACCGGAGGCGGTAGATATATTTGAACAGCTCGAAAAAGAATTTAATGAGACACATGATGATATCCATTTAAAAATATCTTCCCCAAATGATGCGACAACAATTTTGAAAACACGTTTTATCAGAGAAGATTATCCGGATATTATCGGAATTGGCGGAGATATCAATTATTCGTATTTTGTTGATTCAGGAATACTGGCTGACCTTTCAGATTATGAAGGACTTAGTGAGGTAAAACCTGCTTATCTGGATATTATTGAAGGATTGGAGTTTGTTCCGACAGAAGGAACATATGGGCTTCCGTATGTGGCAAATGCGGCAGGAGTGCTCTATAACAAAGATATGTTTGCGGAACATGGATGGGAGATTCCGCAGACCTGGGATGAATTTATTTCTCTTTGCGAGGAGATTCAGAATGAAGGAATCCAGCCACTTTATTTTGGATATAAAGATACCTGGACCTGCCTTGCACCTTGGAATGCACTTGCAGTCGGACTTGCACCATCCGATGTTTGTCAGCAGGTGAATAAGGGAGAAACAACCTTCTCCAAAGAATATCCGCAAGTGGCAGAAAAAATGCTTGAATTGTTAAATTATGGTGAAGATGGACCGTTTGGATACGGATACAACGATGCATGTACTGCATTTGCAAATGGTGAATCAGCGATGTATACAATCGGAAGCTATGCAATTCCGCAGATCAAATCTGTAAATCCGGATATGAATATCGGATCCTTTGTTATGCCGGCTAATGATTCTGAAGAGGACAATGTATTAAATTCAGGAGTAGACCTTCAGTTCTGCGTGATGGATGCATGCGAAAATAAAGAAGCGGCATATGAAGTACTTGATTTCCTGATGGATCATGATAGTATCCAGTCATACTTAGATGCACAGAATGCGGTGCCTTGTAAAGACGAAGATTTTGCATTAGCTCCGGAACTGGAAGATATGAAACCATATATTCAGGATAACCGTATGGCGGATTACCAGGATCACTATTATCCGTCAGAAATGGCAGTCGATGCACAAATCCAGACATTTCTCATAAACCAGGATGTTGACGCATTCCTGAAAAAATTTGACAAAGACTGGATCAGATATAACAGGGATATCATTCGTATGATGGAAGATTATGAAGCAGGCAAGTAGGAGGGATACAGATCATGAATAAATTGAAAAGGATGAATGGCAGAGAGCGGACATTTTTACTGATTACGATACCGATACTTGCGTTGTTTTTCTGCTTTAATACGCTGCCACTTATTAAAGGTGTTATTTATAGTTTTACAAATTTTCGAGGATATGGCGAGTTTGACTGGGTAGGTATTCGAAATTATACAGACTTATTTACTGATGCAAGAGTCGGGAAATCCTACCTGTTTACATTCAAGCTTGCAATTGTTGCAACAATAGTTGTAAATGTGTTAAGTCTTGTTTTAGCTCTTGGATTAAACAGTAAAATTAAATTTAAAAGTGCACTCAGAGGAATGTATTTCGTTCCAAATATTTTAGGAGCACTTGTAGTGGGCTATATTTTCAATTACTTTTTCACTTATATTCTTCCGGCAGTTGTAAAAATGATGGGCGGAAAAGGTGACAGTATCCTGGCAAGCTCAAAATGGGCATGGGTTGCGATCGTAATTGTATGTGCATGGCAGTCTGTTGCAATGAATACGATTATTTATATTTCCGGACTTCAGACGGTACCGGAGGATGTATACGAAGCAGGTTCTCTTGATGGAGCGACCGGATGGAAAAAATTCAAGAATCTGACATTTCCACTGATCCTTCCATTCTTTACCATCAATATGGTACTTTGCATGAAGAATTTTCTGATGGTATTTGATCAGATCATGGCTCTTACCAAAGGAGGTCCGGCGCAGAGTACAGAATCAATTTCATTTTTGATTTATAACAATGGTATGGCCGGAGGACAGTTTGGGTTCCAGAGTGCCAATGCAGTTGTGTTCTTTGTAGTGATCGTTGTGATCTCTGTATTACAGATGAACTTTTTGGGAAATAAGGAGGAACAGTTATAATGAAAGTAAAGGTGAAAGAAAGAGTAAACTGGCCAATCACAATTTTATTGATTCTGGGTCTTGTAACCGTTATTTTTCCTCTTTATCTTACAGTTGTGATTGCATTTAAGAAACCGTCGGAAATGACAAACAGTATTTCCGGAATCTTATCACTGCCAAAAAGCTGGAGCTTTTCTAACTTTGCAGAAGCAATGCGTGTAACAGATTTCTGGCATTCACTGGGCAACAGTGTGCTGATAACGATTGTAACGGTAGTTCTTTCCATTCTGATTCATTCTATGATCGGTTATGTGATCGGAAGAAGTAAAAGTACCAGTAAATTTTACAAAGTAGCCTATCTTTATATTGTAAGCGGTATGTTTGTTCCATTTGCAATTTTGATGATGCCACTTGTGAAGCAGACAGCACAGATGAGAATTGACAATATTTTCGGTGTTATTTTGTGTTATCTTGTATTTTATATGCCGATGAATGTGCTCTTATACTCCGGTTATCTGAAAAATATTCCGCTGGCACTGGAAGAGGCTGCACATGTAGACGGGGCAACAACCTGGAAAACTTACTGGAGCGTTATTTTCCCAATCATGAAACCGATGCATGCAACAGTAGCGGTACTTACAGCACTTGGTACATGGAATGATGTTATGACACCACTTGTAATTCTGGCAGGTAGTGATGTGAACACACTGCCACTTGCACAGATGACATTCCAGACACAATTTGGAACCAATTATAATCTTGCATTTGCATCCTATTTACTGGCACTGCTTCCGATTTTGATTTTCTATCTGATCTGTCAGAAACAGATTCTGAACGGTGTTGTAAATGGCGCAGTAAAATAAATTTGACAGAAGCTTAAGGAGAAGAATATGGGAATCATATACAACGAGAAAGCAAAAACATTTACATTACATACCCAAAATACAACGTATCAGATGCAAATTGATGCATATGGATTTTTACTGCATTTATATTATGGAAGAAAGACAGATGGAGTTATGGATTATCTTCTGACCTATGCAGACCGTGGCTTCTCAGGAAATCCGCAGGATGCAGGAAATGACAGAACATATTCTCTTGATGCGCTGCCACAGGAATTTCCGTGTCGACTGACAGGAGATTTCCGAAGTCCGGTGCTTGATCTTGTAAATGCAGATGGTTCTTTGGGATGCGATTTAAGATATCAGGGATATGAGATTTGTGATGGAAAATACAATTTGAAGGGACTTCCGGCGGTTTATGCTGCCGAAGAGGAAGCCCAGACTCTGATCATTTATATGAAAGATCAGGTGACAGGATTACAGGTAGAATTACTTTATGGAGTTCTTCCGGAGTATGATGTGATCACAAGAAGTGCAAAAGTGATCAATACAGAAGAAGATAAAATCAGACTGACAAAAGCCCAAGCAGCGTGTATCGATTTCGTTCATGGTGAATTTGACGTAATTTCATTTTACGGCCGCCATGCGATGGAAAGAAATATGCAAAGAACATCGGTAGGACATGGAGCTTTTGTAATTGGAAGCCGCAGAGGAACATCCAGCCATCAGTACAATCCGATGATGATACTGGCAGAAAAAGAAACGACAGAAGATGCCGGTACCTGTTATGGAATGTCTTTTGTATACAGCGGAGGATTTAAAGCAGAAGTAGAAAAGGATCAGTTCGGGCAGACAAGAATGCAAATGGGACTGCAGGAAGAACAGTTTTCTTATCCACTGAAAAAAGGAGAGGAATTTGTGATCCCAGAAGTTATTTTAACTTGCAGCAATCAGGGACTTGAAAAGCTTTCCCAGAATCTGCAGAGATGTATCCGTAAAAATCTGTGTCGCGGAAAATATAAAGAAAAAGTAAGACCGGTACTGATCAACAGTTGGGAAGCATGCTATTTTGATTTTACGGGAGAAGATATCTATCATCTTGCCGAGCAGGCAAAGGATCTGGGAATCGATATGGTTGTACTGGACGATGGATGGTTTGGAAGTCGAAATGATGACAACAGTGGACTTGGCGACTGGAAGGTTAATGAAGAAAAGCTGCAGGGAAGTCTTGGTGACCTGATCAGCAGGATCAATGCGTTAGGTGTTAAATTCGGGCTCTGGTTTGAGCCGGAGATGGTAAATGAAGACAGTGATCTTTACCGTGAACATCCGGACTGGGCAATTCAGATCCCGGGAAGAAAACCGGTAAAAGGAAGAAACCAGCTGCTCCTTGATTTTTCGAGAAAAGAAGTTGTGGATGCTGTTTATGAGCAGATGTGTCAGGTGCTCGATCAGGGAAATATCGAATATGTAAAATGGGATATGAACCGAAGTATGGCAGAAGTATATTCTATGACAGCAGAAGAACAGGGCAGTGTGCAGTATGACTACATGCTTGGACTTTATGATTTCCTGGAGCGTATTATAAGCCGCTATCCAGACCTTCTGATCGAAGGCTGCAGTGGTGGTGGAGGTCGTTTTGACGCGGGAATGCTGTATTATACACCACAGATCTGGTGCAGTGACAATACCGATGCAGTGGATCGTGTAAGGATTCAATACGGAACATCCTTTGGGTATCCGGTATCTGCAGTTGGATCTCACGTATCTGCAGTTCCGAATCATCAGACAGGAAGAAAGACATCACTCCATACAAGAGGTGTCTGTGCCATGGCAGGAACCTTCGGCTATGAACTGGATCCGGCGAAAATGACAGATGAAGAGCGCAGAGAGATCAGGAAACAGATAGTAGAATACAAAAAATACGCACAGCTTGTACAAAATGGACTTTACTATCGACTGAGTAATCCATTCGCAGAAGAAATCGGCGCATGGGAATTTGTATCAGAAGATGGGAAAGAAGTACTTGTAAATGTAGTTATGCTTGAAATCCATGGAAACATGACAGTAAATTATGTAAAAATGAAAGGTCTGTGTGCTGGACAATTCTATAAAGATTCAAATACCGGAAAAATTTATCCGGCAGAGGCGCTGATGGAAGTTGGAATTCCGATGCCGCTTGAATTTGGTGAGTACAAAGCATATCAGATTTATCTGGAAATGGTCGAGTAAAAATGAGAAAAACAAATGATATTTTTGAAAAGAGACTGGCGAAGCATATGGATGAGCTTCGCTGGCTCTATATGGAATTATATGATAATGAAGCAATGTTTGCAGAGCTCTGTGAACAGATGCAGAATTACTATCATGCAAGAAATGCGAAACTTCGAAAGAGAGATCTGGAGAAGGAAAAGGATCAGGCGTGGTATCGTAAAAAAAACATGCTGGGAATGATGCTGTATATTGATAATTTCGCCGGAAATTTAAGAGGAGTCAAAGGAAAGCTTAAGTATCTGGAAGAATGTGGTGTAAACTGTGTTCATCTGATGCCGTTTCTCGATTCGCCAAAGGGAAGATCCGATGGAGGCTATGCGGTTGCGGATTTCAGAAAAGTAAAGCCGGAACTTGGAACCATAGAAGACCTTGCAGATCTGGCTGAAGCCTGCCATGAAAAAGACATGAATCTGTGTATGGATTTTGTAATGAACCATACTTCCGAAGATCATGAATGGGCACAGAAGGCAAGAATGGGTGAAGGCGAATATATGAGCCGGTATTTTTTCTGTGACAATGAAAACTATGTCAGAGAATATGAGAAAACAGTGCCACAGGTATTTCCGGAAACTGCACCGGGGAATTTCACCTGGCTTCCTGAAATCGGACACTACGTGTTAACTACCTTTTATCCTTACCAGTGGGATCTGAATTATAAGAATCCGAGGGTGTTTAACGAAATGATGTATAATTTCCTTTTCCTGGTCAATCAGGGGATTGACATTCTGCGGATCGATGCAGTTCCTTATATTTGGAAGGAAATGGGGACAAGCTGCAGAAATCTTCCACAGGTACACACGATAGTCAGGATGATGCGTATGATCGGGGAGATTGTGTGTCCGTCGGTTGTATTATTAGGGGAAGTCGTGATGGAACCGGAAAAAGTAGTTCCTTATTTTGGTACCATAGAAAAGCCGGAATGTCATATGCTTTATAATGTAACCATGATGGCTACTACATGGAATACGGTTGCGACGAGAGATACCAGACTTTTACGGATGCAGCTTGATATTATGAACAACCTTCCGAAAGAGTATACTTTCTTAAATTACCTCAGATGTCATGATGATATTGGATGGGGACTGGATTTTCAGACACTTGCCGGTTGGGGAATGCAGGAAGTCCCACACAAAAGATATCTGAATGACTTTTTCACAGGAAAAATCGCAGAAAGTGTGAGCCGCGGGGAACTTTATAATGAAGATCCGATAACAGGAGATGCCAGATTCTGTGCAACGACAGCTTCCATGTGTGGAATTGAAAGTGCCGGATTTGAACAAAATGAAGAAAAGAAAAAAAGAGCAGTCAGATTTGATCTGATGCTGCATGCATATATGATGGTGCAATCCGGAATTCCAATGCTTTACAGTGGAGATGAGATTGGTCAGGTAAATGATTATACTTATAAAAATGATCCGGAAAAACGGGTTGATTCCAGGTATATCCAAAGAGGAAAATTTGACTGGAAGCTGGCAGACGGACGAAAGAGAAACGGAACGGTACAAAAAGAACTGTTTGATGGAATTGGAAAACTTAGATCCATCCGAAGTAAGGAAAAAGTATTTGACGCATCGGCAAATGTCTGGACGCTTGATACCTGGGAAAATGGAATCCTTGGAGTTGTGCGGGAACTGGAGGGCGAGCAGATGACAGCACTTTTTAATTTCGCAGAAGAGGACCGGACAGCCTGGATCGAAGAAGAGGGAGAGTATATGGATTTATATACCGGTAAAAAAGTCAGCCTTCAGGCAATAAAAATGGAAGGCCATTCCTTTGTATTAGCAAAGAAATGCTAAAGTAAGATAGAAAAAGAGCAGGTAAGAAATTTTATCCTTTCTTACCTGCTTTTTTTACTTTATTGGTTTTCCTGCATATCTTTCAGCATCTGGATAAGTTCCAAATCCTTTTCGGTAACACGGAAATTAGTGGTATAATTCCGTCCTTCCGGAGATTTGACGGAGATTTCGATGATGCTGTCTTTGCGGCATGCATCTCCTTTTACTGCATGAATAAAAGGCATAAATTTAGGATGCTCCTGTTGAAAAGTGGAAAATGCGGATTTCAGTTTTGCAAGCATTCCAAGCTGTTGAAAGTTAAGCGCCATAAAATACTCCTTTATAATTCAATATATCCATTGAACCCTCCAAGGGTGTAATATGCTTTTTTATCTTCTGGTTTCAGATAAATGGAGAGAGATTCCGGATTTTCTACAGCGTGTCCCTTTGCATTGCAGTCAGCGATCACACGTTCTGTGATAGCGGCTACAGTATATTCTGCACTCTGGTACTGAACATAAAATGCAGGATTTTTGGCAGGAACTTCTACTGGTACTTTGACTTCTTTTACAACTTCTTTTATCTCTACAACAGGAGTTGCTGTAGCCGGTGCTGATGATGTAGCTGTAGCAGTTACTGCTGATTCAAGTGTTCTTTTCTGTTTTTTCTTATCGATTCTTTTATTCATTATTATTACCCCTTTTTCAAATTGTACAACATCTATTATATTACTTTTATATGGAGAAGTCAAAATGGTATTTATCACAGATATTTTGCAGAAAATGAAAAAGGGTTGCGCATAATGGTGAGATATGAGTATAATGAGTATCGTGTAATTGGAGTATAACCGGGAGGAAAAGGTAGAATGAATAGAGCAGCATTATTTTTTGATATTGATGGGACCGTACTCAGTGAGATTACAAAAGAGATTCCCGCAAGTACGGTAGATGCACTTAAAAGGGCACACGACGCAGGACATTTTTTATTTATCAATACAGGAAGAACATACTGCAGTGTTCCGGTGGAACTGAAAAAACTTCCATTTGATGGATATTTGTGTGGATGTGGGATTTATTTTACATTTGATGAAGAAATTATTTTTGAAAAGCATCTGGATCCGGAGAGGGGCGATGAGATCGCTGATTATATGACAAAATGTCAGATTGATGGGATTTTTGAGGGAGCAGAAGATGTGTATTTCACTTCAAGAGTTTCAAGATTTGACAGATTGGAAAATACAAAAAAATACATGAACAACCGTGGACTTGGAATCGAGCGTTATATGGAGCAGAGAAGATGTCCATATGATAAAATCTTTATTTATACGGATGAAAAAAGTGATGTAAAAGCATTTTTTGAATTTATCAAAGATGATATGGAAGTAATCGACCGTGGAAGTAATACGTTTGAATGTATCCTCAAGGGCTATACAAAAGGAACTGCGATTGACTGGGTATTGGAGCATTTTGGAATGACGAGAGATCAGTCATATGTATTTGGAGACAGCAGCAATGATCTGGCAATGTTCCGGCATGCCGGGCATGCGATTGCGATGGGCGCGCATGACCAGGTGCTGGAACCTTATACAGAATTTGTTACAAAGACCGTTGAAGAAGATGGAATTGCTTATGCGATGAAGAAATATGGACTGATCGATTAGAGAATCCTCCGATAAAGTGACAGAGAAAAATTCCTAAGATGCAGTAGTTTTTATAAGGTCATCAAGAGAAGCAAAATGATAACCCATTTCTTCCCATTTGGTGAGAAGTTCATCTAAGATTTCAGCGTTTGTAGAGGATGTACTGTGGAGTAAAACGATGGCACCGGGATGGATCCTCCCAAGCAGCTTTTCAAAAGCCTCTTCGTGGGATGGCTGGCTATCCTGATACCAGTCGACGTAGGCGAGACTCCAGAAGAAGGTATGATAGCCAAGATCCTGTGCCATTTTCAGGTTGGCTTCGCTGTATTTGCCTTGTGGTGGACGATAAAATCTGGAAATTTCCTGTCCGGTGATCTGCTGATACAGTTTTTCAACTGTCTGGATTTCTTCAGAAAAGGATTCCATTGTAGAAATCTGTGACATGTCTTTGTGATGCCAGGTGTGGTTGCCGATGGTGTTACCGGCAGCGAGGATCTGTTTGATAAGTTCTGGATTGCTTTCCAGAAGTGTGCCGACGACGAAGAACGTTGCCGGAGCCTGATGTTTCGTAAGAGCTTCCAGAATAGCCGGTGTATTTCCATTTTCATAACCGGCATCGAAAGTAAGGTAGATTACCTTTTCGCCGGTGTCCTGTGCGTAAAAGGCATCAAATTTTTTCAACTCGTCAAATGTGGCATTGCCGACAGGGGGATCCCCGTCCGTTTGGAAGCTGAGCCCCCAGTTGCCTTCAGAAGAGGTGGGAACAGCGGCTGGAAAGAAATGATCATGCAGAAATGCAGCGCCGGTTCCCACAAAGAAAGCCACAAGGAAAAGAAAACAGATCCGTATAATATTTTTTGATTTTAATCTGGAAAACATAAAAGGAACTCCGATCGGATAGAAAACAGGTGATTGATAAAATATATGTGGAAATGGAAGGAAAAGAACCGAAATAGATAAAATAGAGGTCAGAAAATAAAGTGGACAAAAAGTAATTAAAGTGATTAAAAAATAAAAAAAAGGCTTGCATTTTTTCTGAGATGTGATATCATATTATTTGTCTTTAAGACGCGGGTGTAGTTCAATGGTAGAACACCAGCCTTCCAAGCTGGATACGTGGGTTCGATTCCCATCACCCGCTTTTGTTATGCGTAAAAAGAAGAGAGAATGTAAGGAAAATTTTGTTTGACTTTTTGAAAAAGAGGAAATATAATTACAAGAAACGAGTAGCAAGTAAGCGTAAATCCAGTTTACCAGCTACTCGTTTTCATTTTGCAAAAATCAATATCGCCATGAAAAAGTGTGTAGCGTGTCAGCGTAAGTCCAGCTTATATGACAAGGTGCGCACTTTTTTTGTGCCAAAAAGAAAGGAGTTTAAAAAATGGCGGAAAGCAACAAGATGAAGGAGATGCCGGTAAATAAGCTGATGGTCCAGATGGGAATCCCGATGATCCTATCTATGGCATTGCAGGCAGTCTATAACATTGTAGACAGTGCATTTGTAGGAAATATGAGAGTAGGCAGTGAGGCAGCATTAAATGCATTGACTTTGGTATTCCCGGTTCAGATGCTTATGGTCGCAGTAGGAATCGGAACGGGTGTCGGAACCAATGCACTTCTGGCAAGGACACTTGGTCAAGGGAATAGTAAAAAAGCAGCAAAGGTAGCAGGAAACAGTCTGTTTCTTGGAGTGATCATTTATGTGGTCTGCTTACTGTTTGGTATCTTTGGGGTGAAAGCATATATTTCATCACAGACAGTAGATACAGAAGTATTGGAGATGGGAGTCAGCTATCTGAGGATATGCTGCGTAATCTCTTTTGGTATTATTTTCTTTTCTTTATTTGAAAAGTTATTACAGGCAACAGGTCGTTCTCTTTATTCCACAATTGGTCAGGTGGTTGGAGCCGTTGTAAATATTATCCTTGATCCGATCATGATTTATGGTATTGGTCCTTGCCCGGAAATGGGAGTGAAAGGTGCAGCTTATGCAACTGTAATTGGTCAGGTAGCATCCGCAGTATTATTGCTTATCTTTCATATCAAATTCAATAAGGAATTCGAGCATGGGGCAAAATACATGAAGCCGGATGGCGGAATTATCAAAGAAATCTATAAAATCGGACTTCCGGCAATCATTGCACAGGCATTGATGTCCATTATGGTTTATGTGATGAATCTGATCCTGAAGTTCAATCCAGCAGCACAGACAGCCTATGGATTATTTTATAAAGTTCAGCAGTTTGTACTGTTTCTCGCTTTTGGTCTGCGAGATGCGATCACCCCGATCATTGCATTTGCTTATGGAATGAGAAGTAAAAAGAGAATTCAGGATGGAATCAAATATGGTCTGATCTATACAATTGTGTTAATGATTCTGGGAATTACAATCACAGAGATTTTCCCCGGAGCATTTGCAACGCTGTTTAATGCGGGACAGTCAAGAGAATATTTTATTGAAGCAATGAGAATAATCTCAGTCAGCTTTTTGTTTGCAGGCATCAATATTGCTTATCAGGGTATTTATCAGGCACTGAATGGTGGTATAGAGTCCCTTGTTATTTCGCTTTTGAGACAGCTCATTATTATACTGCCGCTGGCCGGAATTTTTTCTATGTTTGTCAGAAATGGACAGATGGGCATTTCATTAATCTGGTGGTCATTTCCGATTACTGAAATAGTTTCATGTTTTGCAGGTTATGTATTTTTAAAGAGAATCAGAAAAAATAAAGTAGATGTTTTGAATTAAGGAGAAATCAGAGATGGCGAAAAGAATTATTACAATCAGTAGAGAATTTGGAAGCGGTGGACGTTTCATCGGAGAAAAAGTAGCGAAGAAACTTGGGATTGCTTATTATGATAAAAATATTATTAATGACATTGCAGAGAAGTCCGGTTTGTCACCGGAGTATGTTCAGAAAAATGCAGAATTATCTCCGAAAAAAGGATTATTTGCATATGCATTTGCCGGACGTGATATTACAGGAAAATCAGTAGAAGACATGGTGTATGAGGCACAGAGAAAGGTTATCTTAGAACTGGCTGATAAGGAATCTTGTGTGATTATCGGAAGAAATGCAGACTATATTCTGAAGGATAGGGACGATGTGCTGAATGTATTTATCTATGGGGATATGCCGGAAAAAACAAAGCGAATTATGGGGTTATATAATGTAGAAGAAAAGGAAGCTGTCAAAATGATGGCAGATACAGATAAAAGGCGTATGACGAATTATAATTTTTATACGGATCAGAAATGGGGAAAAACGAGCAATTATACGCTGTGTCTGAACAGCTCACAGCTTGGATATGACAGATGTGAAGCGATAATTATTGAGTGTGCAAAATAAAAATTTGCTTACATTTTTCAAAAAATAAAGTATAATTAGTATTGTAAAACCAAGTACGATTTACATGAAAATTAGGGATCATTTCATTCAAATTTACTGAGTGAAGGATCCCTTTTTCTATGTGACGTATCTTTAAATTGAAAGAGATGTAGTTACAATGAAAAGAATTAAAGCAGCTTGTATCACTTAGACATTGTTTTTTCAAATCATGATGGAGAAACGACAGAGTATGCAAAAAAAGCGATTGTACAGGAGTGTGAAAAGTATAAAGCACAGTTAGAAAAGAGTGGAACAAAGTACAAAATTTTGTCAGAAAATATGATATTGCTGGAGAAGTGTAGTAAGAAAATCAGACGAATATATTTTTCCGAAGATTTGTCGTAAAAATGTGGTCAAATCAAGAAAATCGAGTGCGAAAGCAAGTGAAAAATCCCTGGGAAGCTGAGAGATACGCCATGCACAGCTCGGGAAAGAATTTCCTCGTTGCCGGGCTGTCGCCCTATAAAATAGCAAAAATAGACGCCTTTGCAAGTTCGTTCACAAAATCTTCACAAAATAATTAGCACTCACCTATTGACAGTGCTAATAATGCGTGCTATAGTACAGATAGAACAAAGGAAGGGGAACGAAAAGAAAGGTTCGCCAGAAAGTGTTCCGAACGTATTATGAGTGTTTGAAAGGAGACAGGACTTATGTTAATGCCTAGTATTTTTAATAATAATTTATTTGATGATGATTGGTTTGGATTTCCGTTTTACGGATATGCAGATAAAGCAGAGAACAGAGCAGAAAAGAAGCTCTATGGACATCATGCGAATAATCTGATGAAGACAGATATCAAGGAAATGAAAGATGGATATGAACTTGAGATTGATCTTCCAGGGTTCAAGAAAGATGAAGTTACTGCAGAATTGAAAGATGGTTATCTGACAGTCAGTGCAGCGAAAGGTCTTGATCAGGATGAACAGGAGAAAGAAACCGGCAGGTATATCCGCCGTGAACGTTACGCAGGAGCATGTCAGAGAAGTTACTATGTTGGTGAAGATATCACAGAAGAAGATATCAAAGCAGAATTTAAACATGGTATTCTGAAACTCTTTGTTCCGAAAAAAGAAGCAAAACCAGCGGTAGAAGAGAAGAAATATATCACAATTGAAGGTTAATATAGAAGATAAATTTCCCCCGGAGAGCAATCTCCGGGGTGTTTTACAGGCAGGAGGTGACAGAGCATGGCAGCAAAGCGGGATTACTACGAGGTGCTCGGAGTAGCAAAGAATGCAGATGAGAAGACAATCAAAAAAGCTTACCGGAAGCTGGCAAAGAAGTATCATCCGGATACCAATGCCGGAAATCCGGATGCAGAAAAGAAATTCAAAGAAGTAACAGAAGCTTATTCGGTACTGAGTGATCCGGAAAAGAAGAAGATGTACGATCAGTTCGGACACGCTGCATTTGACCAGTCTGCAGGAGGCAGCTATCAGGGCAGTGGATTCGAAAATGGTTTCCAGGGATTCAAAAGTGGTCCTGGAGGATATCAGGAGTATCATTTTACAGGAAATGCAGATGATATTTTCGGAGATATGTTTAAAGATATCTTCCATGGAAGCAGCAGTAAAAGCACAGATGGTTTCGGAGGTCATGGTTTTCACAGAAGCAGTTTCTATGACGATGGATCCGGATTTGGTGGCTTCGGAGGATTTGGTAACCACGGGTCAGCAGGCTTTGATCAGAAAGGTCAGGATCTGAATGCCAGTGTGTCTGTTACATTTGATGAGGCAGCATTTGGATGTGATAAAAGAATTACCTTGCAGGATCAGAGCGGAAAAGCACAGACACTTGAGGTGCATATTCCGGCAGGAATTGACAGCGGAAAGAGCATAAGACTTCGTGGAAAAGGAATGTCGGGAACCGGAAAAGGCGGTGCAGGAGATCTTCTTCTGAAAGTAACTGTTCAGCCGAAAGCCGGATATGAACGAAAAGGTATGGATGTTTATACAACGGTCAGCATTCCTTATACAACTGCCGTGTTTGGTGGAGAAGCAAGGGTGCATACCCTGTATGGTGATGTGATGTGCAAAATCAAAGAAGGAACACAGTCAGGAAGCAAGATTCGTTTAAGAGGAAAAGGAATCGTTTCCATGAAGGATGCAAATGTCCATGGTGATCAGTATGTAACGGTACAAATTCAGGTTCCGAGACATTTAAATCCAGAAGCAAGACAGAAACTGATGGAATATAAGAAAGCCGCTGCCGGAGGAAGATAAAGGATCCGGGGCGTTTCATATAGATGGGACTCAGAAAATGAGTTCGATGATTTGACAGGGAAGTAAAAATTTATATAGATTTAGCACTCGACTATTGACAGTGCTAATAACAAGTGCTATAGTTCGAGTAGAACAAAGATAGCAAGGCAAAGGAGGGACTCATGTTATGAATATCAATAAATTTACACAAAGTTCTATGGCAGCAGTACAGAACCTTGAAAAGATTGCAGCAGATTATGGCAACCAGGAAATTGAACAGGAACATCTTCTGTATTCTTTGCTTACAATAGATGACAGCCTGATTCTCAAGCTGATTGAGAAGATGGGCATTACAAAAGAGACGATGATGAACCGTGTGGAAGAGCTTTTACGGAAGCGTCCGAAGGTACAGGGCGGTCAGATGTATATTGGTCAGAATCTGAATAATGTGCTGATCCATGGCGAGGATGAGGCAAAGCAGATGGGTGATGAATATGTATCGGTTGAGCATCTGTTCCTCGCACTTCTGAAATATGCGAACCGTGAGATCAAAGGTATGATGAAGGAACTTGGAATCACAAGGGAAAGCTTCCTTCAGGTACTTTCTTCGGTAAGAGGTAATCAGCGAGTAACCAGTGATAATCCGGAAGCTACTTATGATACCTTGAACAAATACGGGGAAGATCTGGTAGAAAAAGCCAGGGAGCAGAAGCTGGATCCGGTCATCGGACGTGATGCAGAGATCCGGAATGTGATCCGTATCCTGTCACGTAAGACAAAGAACAACCCGGTTCTGATCGGTGAACCTGGTGTTGGTAAGACAGCAGCAGTAGAAGGTCTGGCACAGCGTATCGTGCGTGGTGATGTACCGGAAGCTTTGAAAGATAAAAAAGTATTTGCACTGGATATGGGAGCACTGGTTGCAGGTGCCAAGTATCGTGGTGAATTTGAAGAGCGTTTGAAAGCAGTTCTGGAAGAAGTCAAGAACAGTGATGGAAACATCATCCTGTTTATCGATGAGCTGCATACCATTGTAGGTGCCGGAAAGTCAGACGGTGCAATGGACGCCGGAAATATGTTAAAACCAATGCTTGCCCGTGGTGAGCTGCATTGTATCGGTGCGACAACTCTGGATGAGTATCGCCAGTATATTGAAAAGGATGCCGCTCTGGAACGTCGTTTCCAGCCGGTTATGGTGGATGAGCCTTCAGTTGAGGATGCCATTTCTATCCTTCGTGGATTGAAAGAGCGTTATGAAGTATTCCATGGTGTCAAGATCACAGACAGCGCACTGGTTGCGGCGGTTACTCTGAGTAACCGTTATATTTCAGACCGTTTCCTTCCGGATAAGGCAATCGACCTGGTTGATGAAGCATGTGCATCCATTAAGACAGAGCTGGATTCTATGCCGACAGAGCTGGATGAGCTGAACCGTAAGATCATGCAGCTGGAGATTGAAGAAGCTGCTTTGAAGAAAGAGGATGACCGACTGAGCAAGGAAAGACTGCAGAAACTGCAGGAAGAACTTGCCGAAGAACGGGAAAAATTCGCAAAGCAGAAAGCACAGTGGGATAACGAAAAACATTCTGTTGAACATGTACAGAAGATCCGTGAGCAGATTGAACAGCTGAACCGTGAAATCGAAGCAGCTCAGAGGAACTATGATCTGAACAAGGCAGCAGAGCTTCAGTACGGACGTCTTCCACAGTTGCAGAAACAGCTGGAAGAAGAGGAAGCAAAGGTAAAAGATGAAGATCTGTCACTGGTTCATGAAAGTGTTACCGATGATGAGATTGCCAAGATTATTTCCCGCTGGACTGGTATTCCGGTTGCAAAATTAAACGAAAGCGAGAGAAGCAAGACACTGCACCTTGCAGATGAACTTCACAAACGTGTCATCGGACAGGACGAAGGCGTTACGAAAGTAACCGATGCAATCATCCGTTCCAAAGCAGGAATCAAAGATCCGACTAAGCCGATTGGTTCCTTCCTCTTTCTTGGACCTACAGGTGTAGGTAAGACAGAGCTTGCAAAAGCACTTGCCGAGAATCTGTTTGATGATGAGAACAATATGGTGCGTATCGATATGAGTGAGTACATGGAGAAATATTCCGTGTCCCGTCTGATCGGAGCGCCTCCGGGATATGTCGGATATGATGAGGGTGGTCAGCTTACGGAAGCCGTTCGCAGAAAACCGTATTCCGTAGTGCTTTTCGATGAAGTAGAAAAAGCACATCCGGATGTATTTAACGTACTTCTGCAGGTACTGGATGACGGACGTATCACGGACTCGCAGGGACGTACCGTTGATTTCAAGAATACGATCCTGATCATGACATCGAACATCGGATCTTCTTATCTGCTGGATGGTATCGATGAAAATGGCGATATCAAACCAGAGGCAGAGGAGATGGTCATGAATGATCTGAGAGCACATTTCAGACCGGAATTTCTGAACCGTCTGGATGAGACGATTATGTTCCGTCCGCTGACGAAAGATAATGTCTACTCTATCATCAGCCTGCTTGTCAATGATATCAATAAACGGCTTGCAGATAAAGAACTGAGGATCGAGCTTACCGAAGCAGCCAATCAGCTTGTAGTGGAAGGCGGATATGATCCGACCTATGGTGCAAGACCATTGAAGAGATATCTTCAGAAGAATGTTGAAACCGAGGCGGCTAAACTGATCCTGGAAGGAAATGTTGGCAGCGGAGATACGATTCTGATCGATAATGTGGATGGAAAACTTACTGCAAGGATCAAGCAGCACTTAAGAGAAGTATAAGAAATGTGATATATAAAGAATCTGCAATCGGCAGATCATCGAATCCGATCATGGTGACATCATCAGGCGCAGGACGGTTTATGACCGCTTGCGCCTGTATTCGTTTGGAGTTATACCAAACTGTTTTTTGAGGGCAGTCTGAAAGTGGTTCTGGCCTGAAAACACAAAAAAGTGCTGATTGTACTGATCGGTTTATTCGTGAACTGAAGCAGACGCCGTCCCTCCTCGGGCTTGCACCGGAGAATAAAATGGCTTCTTCAATCACATAATCGCGATACAAGCTGATAAAGCAAAAAACCGGATACAATTTTCAGGAGCTTCTGCAAAGAAAAAGATTTCAGATGACGGTTCTTCTGTTGTGCGATACAAAGCTTTCGATTGAAGAAATAGCCCTGGATTGTCGGGTATGAGAATCAAAGCTATTTTTTCAGACAATTTAAGAAACGTTACGGAATGACACCGCACAAATACAGAAAAGAAAACATAAAAGATAAAAAACGATAGGATGGAAAATAAGGACAGTTTTTTGAACTAATGAGGTTCTAAAAAGCTGTCCTTATTTTTGTTATATTGAGTACTATAATGGTCTCATAAATTAAGACACCCTAAACAATGCTTCTGCTGTATTCGATGACAAGCGTGAAGAAAATTTCAAGGAAAAGCTTGCCTATCCGACTAAAAATGGTTAATTCTAAGCGACTTTAGGTGGTCAATTTTCCCCGTTCCTAACAAAAGTATTATTTTGTGTATATTCTATCTTGTTTTGTTTATGGTGCATACACATACTAAATGGTAAAATTAAAGTGAATTTAGATATCATTTGTGACAAAGCGCACTTCAAGTTTATCAGGGCGTGAATAACTTTCTGTATATTCAACTAAATTACCATTTTCATCGTATCCTATGAATTCAATATAGTTGACGATAGAGGTGGCACTTGGAAGATGAAGGTGCTTTTGAAGTTTTTCGCCAGCTTCTACCATCATCATTGTCTCATTAAATTTTACAGGCAAATGATTTTTGGATTTCATATAATCATAAAGCGATATGTGCTCAAAATTGTAATTATCGATATCTGAAAAAAAATGAAGAGGAACATAGGTAAACTCAATTGCAAGAGGTTCCTTGTTTCCAAGACGAATTCGATGAATACCGTATATTTCATCTTCTTCAGAAAGTCCAAGTTTATCTGCAAAGTATTTTCTGTTTTTGATTATACCTGTGCCTAAGCATTTATTGGAAATTTCAATACCAAAGTTACGAACTAAAGAGGTAAAGCTGGCATTTTTTGATTCATTTAGTACTCCTAAAGCAACTCGATTTTGTTCGGGTTTGCGGACAAAAGTTCCCTTTCCGTGAACGCGAATTAAGTAATGTTGGCTAATTAATTCGTCAAAGATGTCATGAATCAAATACCGACTTACACTATACATTGTTGCAAAATCCCGTTCGCTAGGAAGCAACTCCCCAGGAAGATATTCCTGTGTTTTAATTTTTGTAATGATACTAGATTTTATTTGTGCGGCTAATACATCATCATTGCTCATAAAACTACCTCCCTGATAAAACCAAAACGATCAATTAGCATATTATTTTCAAAAAAGACTGCAAGATGTCCTTGCTTATCATACATGAGCCCTTTGTATTTCATTAAAGGGCTATCAACAGGAATATTTAAAATTTGAGCAGTCTTTGTGTCTGCGTAAAGTAAGGTAACTTTTTGATTCGATTTTGCCAAGGTTATTTGACAATTGTTTGTAATCAAATCAATTGCAGGAGCAGAAGCAGCAATTTGTTGGGTGAGATCTGGATAGATATATTCAGGAATATAAGTTGTATTGATACAAATTGGTTGAGTACCATCTGAATAAAGCCAAACAATTTTGTATATTTTCGATTTTTCAGGAAGTAACATTTCGCTTGCAAGATAGTTATCTGCTTCTATTTTTTTGAAATCATATAATTCGTAAGTTAATTGTCCGCTATCTTCCTCTGAATGTAAGGAAAAATTACGAATGGATTGTAAAATGCGTTTAGGCGCTACGTAATAACCACTTCGTGGTTTTGAGATAATTGTTTTATCTTGAAGTAACAGATTCAAGGCTCCACGAACAGTTAAGCGTTGTACATGAAACAGCTCTGCCA
This sequence comes from Bariatricus sp. TF06-38A, assembly GCF_027690675.1. Classification (NCBI taxonomy): domain Bacteria; kingdom Bacillati; phylum Bacillota; class Clostridia; order Lachnospirales; family Lachnospiraceae; genus Bariatricus; species Bariatricus sp. TF06-38A. The sequence continues at coordinate 47,353 of NZ_JAQFCE010000020.1, read as the reverse complement.
GCTTTCGTTCCGAAGGCAGTTTGTCACCTGGAAGATAGTGTTCTTCCTTTAGCATGTATTTGATTTCTTTTGATAATGCAACATCTAAAGTTAATAAATTTTTTTTCATAAGAACTCCTAATATTATAATTTACTTGTAAATTATAATCAAATTATACGTTGTCAGTTCTTAAAAAGCAAATGGAAAGGAAAAAAGAAATGAATAAATAAAAAATAAATATAAAAACTGGTATAGTAAACCTGAAATGTGCTTCATACCAGAATAAAAGAAATATATGCATTGTGTATAAAAAAATGCATTTATATTTATAAAAATACAACAATATTCAATATTTTTTGCGTGAAATATTGAAAAAAATGAAAAAAGTGGTATATTATATTTAAAAATAGTCACCAATACAAAAGAAGGGAAAGGGAAAACACTATGTTGAAATTTAATGAACAGAAACAGATTGAAAGTGTGAATGGAGCGCTTGCTCTGAGAAATCAAATTAATGAATTGATTGATGGAATTTGTAAAGAAGGATACAAGAATATTTGTTGGCTCGGTATCGGTGGAACATATGCATCTTGCCTCCAGGCAGAGGTTCATATGAAAGAAAAATCAAAACTTTCATTTTTTGTTGAAAACGCAGCAGAGTATTTGACAACTGGAAATAAAAAAGTTGGAGAAGGAACTATTGTAATTATTTCGTCTGTTACAGGAACAACTTCTGAAATCGTAGATGGAGTAAAAAAAGCACAGAAGAGTGGAGCAAGGGTGATTGGTTTTATTGATGTTGCTACTGCAGAACTTGCAAAACTTGTAGACTATGTGATTACATATCCTGCCAATGAACAATTGAAATTTTATATGGTAGCAGATAGATTTATGTACAATGCAGGAGAATTTCCAGAATATGAGGATTTATACAAGGAGTTGGATCAGTATTTGGCAACTGCACTTGTGGAAGTTGAAAAGGAAGCAGATGCTTTCGGAGAAGAATTTGCAAATCGTCATAAGGACGACAAAATTCATTATTTTGTTGGGGCTGGGAACCAGTATGGTGCCACATATTCTTATGCAATGTGTTATTGGGAAGAACAGCATTGGATTCGTACAAAATCTATCCACAGTGCAGAATTTTTCCATGGAATGTTAGAAATAATTGACAAAGATACACCAGTTACAGTATTTATTGGGGAAGATTCTCAGAGATCATTGAGCGAGCGCGTTGCAAACTTCTTGCCACGCATTTGTGGAAAATACAATATTATTGATACCAAGAAATTTGAATTAAAAGGAATTAGTCCAGAGTACAGAGGATATATATCACATTTAGTGATGCATGCGGTAACACAGAGAATTGATGTACATATGGAAAAAGTCAATTGTCATCCTATGGAAATCAGAAGATATTACAGATGTCTGGACTATTAAGGTGGCAAAATGGACAGAAAGATAAGAGTAGCAGCAATAGGAGATAATTGTATTGATTATTATGATTCATTGAATGAATCTTATCCAGGGGGAAACCCAGTGAATGTTGCTGTATACATAAAACGATTAGGTGGAGAAAGTTCTTATACAGGTGCTGTTGGAACTGATTCATTCGGAAAAATCATGATAAGTGCAATTCAAAATAAAGGAGTCGATACTTCTCATATTCAAGTGCTGGATGGAAAGACCGCAGTTACACATGTTGACATTGTAGATGGAGATAGAGTGTTTGGAAAATATGAAGAAGGTGTTTTGGCAGACTTTAAGCTAAGAGAACAAGACATTTCCTTTATAAAGAAACATGATTTAGCGGTTACAGGAATTTGGGGAATGATTGAAGATGAGCTTCCACTTATTTCGAAAGAAATTCCAGTTGCATTTGATTTTGCCAATAAATTTGCAAATCCAATTGTTGAGAAAGCGATTCCATATGTGACATATGCATTCTTCTCTTTTGACGAGGAATCACGCAATGAGTTTAGACAGAAATATCATAGCATGGGCTTAAAAGAAAAAGAAAATTGTACGGAACAATTAAAGGAATTCATGAAAGCAATGCAACAAAAAGGACCTAAAGTCATTATTGCAACATTGGGGAAAAATGGAAGCATTGGGTATGATGGAAATTCTTGGTATCGATTTGGAATCATAGAGTGTAAAGTTGTTGATACAATGGGTGCAGGCGACAGTTTTATTGCCGGATTTTTATATGGGATTTTGAATGGATTGAATGTTCAAGATTCGATGGAAGCAGGAGCTCGGAATAGTGCGGTAACAATAGGGTATCAAGGGGCATGGTAGAAGGAGAATATAACGAATGAGAAAAAAAATAGTGGCAATTTTATTGATAGCTACGATGGCAATGGGTATTGCAGCATGCGGAGGTTCAGGGGACAAAAAAGACGATAATACAATTACAGTATGGTGTTGGGACAAAACATTTAATATTTTTGCAATGGAAGAAGCTGCAAAAATTTATCAAGAAGATCATCAAGATGTGAAAATTGATATTGTCGAAGTTGGAGATGTAGATGTACAGTCTAGACTTACTACGGCTGGTACATCAGGAGATCTAAGCACATTGCCAGATATTTTTTTGATGCAAGACCAGGCATTCCAAAAAAATGTATTATCTTATCCAGATGTATTTACAGAAATTTCTGAAAAGAAAATTGATTTTTCAGAATTTGCTCCTGGTAAAACAGATTTTTCTGTTGTAGATGGAAAACACTATGGAGTGCCTTTTGACAACGGAGCAGCAATTGCTTGTTATCGTACAGATATTTTGCAAGAAGCTGGAATGACTTTAGAAGATTTTACAGATATTACCTGGGATGAGTGGGTTGAAAAAGGCAAAGTAGTACTGGAAAAAACAGGAAAACCATTATTGACAACGACAGCAGGCGAATGTGATTTGCTTACGATGATGTTACAGTCTGCAGGAGCATCTTTGTTTAATGAAGATGGAACAACGAATATTGCAAAAAATGACACTTTGAAGAAGGTAATTGATACATATTGTAAAATGAAAGATTCAGGTGTGTTACAGGAAGTAAATAACTGGGATGAATACACTGGCTCAATGTTGAACAGTGAAGTTGCAGGTGTGATTAATGGGTGTTGGATTATGGGAACAATTCAGACAGCTGAGGATCAGTCAGGAAAATGGGCTATTACAAATATTCCAAAACTTACAAATGTAAAGGGTGCCACAAACTATTCAAATATTGGAGGTTCTTCCTGGGCAATCTCAGGGAATTGTGGAAACGTAGAGTTAGCAGAAGATTTTCTTGCATCTACATTTGCTGGAAGTACAGAGTTATATAATAATATTCTCTCTTGTGGAGCAATTGCTACATGGACACCAGCAGGAGATTCTGATGCATATGCAGTACCGAATGAATTTTTCTCTGGTGATGCAGTGTTTGAAAAAATAGTTGACTATTCAACAAAAGTTCCTTCTATTATTACGGGACCATATTTCCATGAAGCAAGAGACGCAATCTCTGTTGCGACAACAAATATTACAAATGGTGCAGATTTAGAGAAAGAGCTTAAAAAAGCGGAAGATACTGTTAATTTTAATATGGGACAGTAAGAGAGATTCCTATCATACAAGGGGATGGAATGTAGAACCATCCCCCTTATGGATAGAAAGGAGGAGTTTTTGTGTCTAACAAACCAAGAAAAATGACGTTAGAAAAAAAGCATAATTTAACAGGATGGGCTTTTTTGGCACCAGCAACATTTTTGATTGCGGTGTTTAGTTTTTGGCCAATGATCAAAGCATTAGTTTTATCTTTTCAGACGGGGAAAGGTAGAAATATGCAGATGGCTGGATTTACAAATTACATCAGAATGTTTCAAGATGATGTATTTATTCAGTCAATAAAAAACACATTTTTTTATTTCATTCTTCAAGTGCCCATTATGCTTGTAGTAGCGATGGTGTTAGCTTGTATTCTAAATAAAAAAGACTTACGGTTTAAAGGATTTTTCCGAACAATGATTTTTTTGCCGTGTACAACTTCATTGGTTGCGTACTCAATTATTTTTCGGTCTTTGTTTGCAAATGATGGATTAGTAAATTATGTTCTAGTGAATTTGGGAATTTTGGATAAACCATATAATTTTTTGACACAACCATTTGCGGCAAAAATAGTTATCATATTGGCTCTTTTGTGGAGATGGACAGGATATAATATGGTATTTTTCCTTTCTGGATTGCAAAACATTGAATATTCAGTATACGAAGCTGCAAAAATTGATGGAGCATCAGCAATACAGACATTTTTTAAGATTACTGTTCCATTATTAAAACCAACTATCTTGTTGACAGCAATAATGTCAACAAATGGAACATTACAGTTATTTGATGAATCAATTAACTTGACCGATGGAGGTCCTGCGAATGCTTCGATCTCTATGTCACATTACATATATAATTTATGTTTTAAGTATGTGCCGAATTTTGGATATGCAGCAGCGATGTCCTTCTTTATATTACTGTTGGTTGCAGTATTAGCATTTATACAAATGAGGGTGGGTGATAAACGTGATTAAAAAAATGAAAAATATAGGAATGTATGCATTCTTGATTTTGGTTACTTTTATTTCAGTATTTCCTTTGTACTGGATGGTAAGTGCATCCACAAACAAAAGTGTGGATGTATCAAAAGGTGTATTATCGTTTGGCTCTCATTTGGGAGAAAACTTGAAAAATCTGCTGGCAAATCAAGATGTATGGGCTGCATTGGTCAATTCATTTAAATATGCAATATTACTTACAATAGTTTCGATGGTGATATGTTCCTTGGCAGGATATGGATTTGAAATTTATCATGATAAAGCAAAAGATGCCGTGATGGGTGTGATTCTTCTTGCGATGATGGTTCCATTTATTACGATATTGGTCCCATTGTTTCAGATGGTTGCAAAAATGAAAATGTTAAATAGTACGTTGGGATTCATTTTACCAACGATATCAACCCCATTTTTAATCATGATGTTTCGGCAGAGTGCAAGATCATTTCCTCGTGATATTATTGAAGCTGCCAGATTAGAGGGACTTTCGGAAATTGGAATCTTCTTTCAGATGTTTATTCCTACAATGAAATCAACATATGCAGCGGCTATGACTATTACATTTATGAATGCTTGGAATAGTTATATGTGGCCGAAAGTAATCATGACACAATCCGAGAGCATGACAATGCCAATGGTTGTAGCAAATCTGACAGAGGGATATGTAACAGACTATGGAATGCTTATGTTGGCAGTCTTAATATGTACATTGCCTACCGCCTTAGTATTCTTTATTTTACAGAAGAATTTTGCAGAAGGTATTACTGGAGCTGTAAAATAATAAATGATATCTATAAAGAAAGGGATTAGAAATGGAATATAAAAAAATAAATATGCCAGGTCTTCTGCATGGTGGAGATTATAATCCTGAACAATGGTTAGATAGACCGGATATTCTTGAAGAGGATATCCGGTTAATGAAATTAGCGCATGTAAATAATGTTTCACTAGGAATATTTTCGTGGGCATTTTTAGAGCCAGAAGAAGGAAAATATCAGTTTGACTATTTAGAAGAAATTATTAACCGTTTATATGACAATGGCATCTATACAAATCTAGCTACACCAACAGGTGCAATGCCAAATTGGATGACTCAAAAATATCCTGAAGTAATGCAGACAGATGAAAACGGGATACAGAATTTACCAGGAAAAAGGCATAATTTTTGTTACACGTCTGCTGTTATGAGAGAAAAAACTAGAAAGTTGGATTTGAAATTATCAGAACGCTTTGGAAAACATCCAGGAGTAATTCTTTGGCATATATCAAATGAATACGGAGGAAATTTTAGGGATGCTTCTTGTCATTGCGAAGAATGTCAAAAAGCATTTCGGAAATGGTTGAAAAAGAAATACAAAACATTGGATGCATTGAATCATGCATGGTGGAGTGCGTTTTGGAGTCATACTTATACCGATTGGGAACAGATTCATTCACCTTCTCCGAGGGGAGAGGATGAATTACACGGTTTGAAATTGGACTGGAAAAGATTTGTGAGCGAACAGTTACAGGACTTTTGTAGAGAAGAGATTCGAGCTGTTAAAACATATTCGGATCTTCCAGTTACAACAAACATGATGATGTATTTTTCACCATTGGATTATGATAAATGGGCAGAGGAGTTGGATGTGATTTCTTGGGACTCTTATCCGAGTTGGCATACAAAAGAAGATGAAGTACCGATTGCTGTGTGGGCAGCCTTTATGCATAACCAGATGAGAGGATTTCAGAAGAAGCCATTTTTGATGATGGAATCAACACCATCACTTGTGAATTGGGATGAGGAAAATAATGTAAAAAGACCGGGGATGAATTACTTATCTTCAATGCAGGCAATTGCGTTAGGTTCGAATAGTGTTCTTTATTTTCAATGGAGAAAAAGCAGAGGATCGAGTGAAAAGTTTCATGGAGCGGTTGTTGATCATGATGCGTCAGAAAAGAATAGAGTTTTTCAAGAAGTTGCTTGGATTGGCAAAGATCTAGAAAAGCTAAGCAGTCAAATACTAAGTACATGTAATAGGGCGAAGGTAGCTATTATTATGGATTGGGAAAATTGGTGGGCTCTTTCTGACGCACAAGCAATATCGAGGAAATTTGATTATACGGAAGAACTTTTAAAATATTATCGGGTTTTTTGGGAAAAAGGAATTGAAGTTGATATAATTTCCATGGATCGAGAGTTGTCAGATTATCAGCTTGTGGTTGCTCCGACCTTGTACTTGCATAAAAAAGAGTATATTCATAAAGTAGAAGCATACGTGGAAGCAGGTGGAATATATGTAACAACTTATTGGAGTGGAGTAGTAAATGAAACAGATTTATGTTTTATTGGAGAGAGACCACATGAGAGATTGCTAGGATTATCAGTTGATGAGATTGATGTGGGGAATGAATATTTTCCAAATACTTTCTCCTATAAAGACGGTGTATATAAAGCCGGTGTGTTAAGAGAAGTTGTGACACTTCAAACTGCAAAGCCGTTGGGAACATACTTGCAAGATTACAATGTAAATACTCCAGCAATTACAGAAAATGCGTATGGCAAAGGAAAAGCTTACTATGTTGCTGTTCAACCAGATCTGGAATTTTTGAAAGAATTTTTGGGCGATGTAATTGAGGAAGCAAATGTGGAAGCAAATTTGACGGAAACATTACCTTATGGAGTTACTGTTTCAAAAAGAAGTGGAAAAGAACAGAAAGATGATGTATATTTTCTTCAGAATTTTAACAGACATCCTGTGAAGATGGTTTTGAATGAATGTTATACAAATTTAATTACTGATGAAATCCTTACAGGTTCGATAAAACTGCAAACATATCAATGTATTGTGATGCAAAAGAAATAAGATTCCGTAATAGGGAGGAACTCACATTGAAATCAAAGGCAAAGACATTTTTAATTGATATTTTACTTGATATTGTAGGTGGTTGTTTCATTGCGATTGGAGTCTATAATTTTGCAGTGGCATCTGGATTTCCGGTAGCAGGTATATCAGGTATTGCAATCGTGTTTTATTATTTTTGGAAAATTCCAATTGGTACAATGACGACAATTTTGAATATTCCAATTATTTTAATTTGTTACAAGTTGTTGGGAAAACAATTTTTTTTAAGATCAATAAAGACAATGTTAATTTCTAATATACTGATGGACTGGGTTGTTCCATTGCTTCCAATTTATCAAGGTGATATGATGTTATCTTGTATTTGTATGAGTGTATTCTCAGGAATCGGATATGCATTAATTTACATGAGAGATACCTCTACAGGTGGAGCAGATTTTGTTTTGATGGCAATACACAAGGCAAAGCCACATATTTCTGTAGGAAAAATTATCATTGTTATGGATTTTATTATTGTAATTATTGGTGGAATTCTGATGCATGGAAACATTGATAAGATTATTTACGGATTAATTGGAACGTATATTCTATCATTTGTCGTAGATAAGCTAATGTATGGCGTTGATGCTGGAAAACTTGCTTTGATTGTAACAGAAAAGGGACCACAAATTGCGGCAAAAATTGATGAGCTATCACAACGAGGGGCAACTTTGATTAAGGCAGAAGGAAGTTATACAGGACGTGAAAAAGAAGTATTAATGTGTGCATGTAACAATAAAGAAATGCATACGATTCAAGAAGCTGTAAAGAAAGTAGATTCATCAGCGTTTCTTGTTACAATGGAATCGAATGAAGTGCGTGGAAAAGGATTCAAGCCAATATAATATAAAAATTAAGAAGTTCTAGCATGGATCGGTATAAGATTGGATCCGGAACATTATCTTTAATTATGGAACGTTATCACGCGGGAGGAATTCCGATTGAAGAACTCCAGATGATGCCACCAAAAGAGGTGGAATTACTTTTTTATCCTCAGAAAAATATTAAAAAGAAGGATATTCCACTTCCAGATTTTCAGTACTACTATGATAGGATTCATGCAAATTAAAATCAATTAAGAAAAATAGGCGGATATGAGCAGCAGGACAATGAAAAAAGGTTTTGTCCTACTGCTTTTTCGGTTAATAAAATTTCAGATCTGTGAAATAATGTGAGTAAAGAGAAAAAACTAGGAGGACACATTATGAGCGGAATGAAATTTGAAAAAGAAATCTTTATGAAGTATTTGATCGAGCGGGAAGCATCGGAGGCAACAAAGAAGAAATATATGACAGATGTAACGACTTTTTATTCTTATGCAGCAGAAGCGGAAGAAATAGATAAGGAACTTCTGCTTGCTTACCGGGAGTGGCTGATGCAGCATTATGCAGTAAGCAGTGTAAATTCGATGCTTGTGGCACTGAATCAGTATTTACTTGCTGTTGGGCTTGGAAAATGGAAGCTCCGCAGAGTCCGTGTACAGGGCTGTAATTCAAAGATGATGGAAAGAGAACTGCAGAAATCCGATTATATCAAACTGGTGCGGAAAGCAAAAGAGCAGGGAAAGGAACAGCTTGCAATGATTATGGAGACGCTTGCGGGGACAGGAATCCGGATCAGTGAGCTAAGATATTTTTCAGTTGATAGTGTTCAAAGAGGGATCGTGAAGGTGTGGAATAAAGGAAAATACAGACCGGTTATTTTAACGGATCAGTTGAGAAAAAGACTGTTGTATTATATAAGAAAAAACAGGATTCAAAAGGGAAATGTGTTTATAACGAGATCGGGTCATGAAAAAGACCGGTCGAATATATGGAGAGAATTAAAACAGCTTGCAGTAAGTGCGGGGGTGGAAACCGAAAAAGTATTTCCTCATAATTTCAGACATATGTTTGCAAGAATTTTTTACAGGGTTACTGGAAATCTGTTGCAGCTTGCGGATATTCTGGGACACAGTAGTATCGAGGTGACAAGGATTTATGCTTCGGATGGAATTATGGAATGGAAAAAGAGCATGGAAATGTTAGAGATGCTTGTAGAATGACGACATAATGTTAATTATGTTGTAGTTTTCGATATAGGTATTTTGACTCGAAAATATGAAAATAAAAAAGAAAAAATAAATGTTTTACATAATTAAAGTGAAAGGACTGTTTTGTATTTTTGTGACGTTTTTTAATGTTGACAGTCTTTGTAATACAGACTAGAATATAGTTGGACTGAGTTTGGACGATTTATATTACAACATAATTAACATTATGTAGAAAAGAGGGAACATATGGAAAGAGATATATTTGATGATATGATAAAGAGAGTGGAATGTTCATATGTATCCGATCTGAGATACAACAAAAAAATAGTAGAATCCAAGCTGAAAACGATGGATTTAAGTTTATATAATGAGAAGCAGCTGGAAGAATTTGCACAATATGTATTTAACTGTGGATGGAGTGAAATTGGCGGTAAGCTTGATAAATAAAAGATAAAATAATGAAAATGGATGCGGGATATGATAAAATGAATATCATATTCCGTATTTTTTGTGTATACGATGAGCCAAGTGCAGATTTGTGCTTGCACAAGGATCTGCATTTGTCGAATGTACATCACCTGGCTGTTAAGCGAGATGGTGTACAAAGTATACAAATCGAGCAGTAGTCAGCCTGCTCGATTATTTAGAGAGAGGAGACAGCAGGAATGTCACACATCATTTTCCATATAGATGTCAATTCAGCCTACCTTAGTTGGACGGCAGTAGAACAACTGAAAAATGGTGCCGATGTGGACATCCGCACGATCCCCGCGATCATCGGCGGTGACAGAGAATCACGCCATGGGATCGTATTGGCGAAATCTCCGTCGGCAAAGAAATTCGGAATTCGGACGGGAGAGCCGGTGGTAAATGCGTTCCGCAAGTGTCCGAATCTTCATATGGATCCGCCAAATCACAGGATGTACAGGGAGTATAGCCGGAGACTGATGGATTTCCTGAAAACCTATACACCGGAAATCGAGCAGGTCAGTGTGGACGAGTGCTATATGGATTTTACCGGAATCGCACAGCGTTTTTCTTCGCCGGTGGAGGCTGCGTATGAAATCAAAGCCCGGGTTTATGAAAAGTTTGGGTTTACCGTGAATGTGGGAATTTCGACAAACAAGCTTCTGGCAAAAATGGCATCAGACTTTGAAAAGCCAAACCGTGTCCACACTCTTTTCCCGGAAGAGGTCAAAGAAAAAATGTGGCCGCTCCCGGTGAGTGAGCTTTTTATGGCAGGAAAGTCCAGTGTGGCGATTCTGGAAAAGCTGGAAATCCGGACAATTGGTGAGCTTGCGAAGACAGATCCGAAGCTTCTGGAATTCCATTTGAAAAGTCATGGGAGAACGCTGTGGGAATTTGCGAATGGAATCGGTGATGCAAAGGTGCAATCCGAGGAGACCGCAGCAAAGGGTGTCGGTAATTCCACCACACTTCCAAAAGATGTGGAAAAGGCAGAGGATGCAAAAAAGGTTCTATTTTCTCTGGCAGAAAGTGTGGGAAAGAGACTAAGGAAAGCAGGGCAGAAAGCCAATATGGTTAGTGTGGAAATCCGCTACAGTGATTTTCAGAATGTATCTCACCAGAAGCAGCTTGGCAGAGCATCCGGTGCAGATCAGGTGATCTACGAGGCGGCTTGCAGTCTGTTCGATGAGCTGTGGAACGGTGAGCCGATCAGATTGCTTGGTGTTCGCACAGCGAAGCTTGTGGATGAAGATGAACCGGAGCAGTTAAGCCTGTTTGACCTGCAATTCGAGGTGAAATCTGAGAAACCGAAGAAGAGCATGGAAAAGCTGAAAAAGCTCAGTGCGGCAATGGGAGAGATCCGCGGAAAGTATGGGGCGGATGCGGTGATACGGGGCAGTGTTCTGGAGCAGAGAGAAAAAGAGAAGAAATATGAAAAGAAACAGTTCTGAAAATTTCCCGGGAAACTTTCAGAGCTGTTTCCATGCCTTGACACCTAAAGAATCCCTGGAGTATAATGAGATGATATGTAGAAATATAAGGGGATAGAAAGGAGCTTCTTTAAACAATGGAATTTAAAGACAGAGAATTTATTCCGGTACTGCTTGGTGGAGATATCAATACTTACAGTGTTGCCCGCGCATTTTATGAGCAGTATCAGGTGAAGACATATATATTTGGAAAGTTTGCAACAGGACCGAGTTACGGAAGTAAGATCATCGAATATCATCCGAATCCGAAGATTGATACGGACGATTATTTTCTTCAGACAGTCAATGGATTTGCAAAAAAGCATAAAGACAAAAAGATTATGCTCATCGGATGTGGTGACAGTTATGTGGCGCTGATCAGTAAGCATAAGGCAGAGCTTGAGAAAAATATTATCGCACCATATATCGATTTTGATCTGATGAACAGTCTGCAGCAGAAAGAGACTTTCTACAAGTTGTGCGAAAAGCATGGGGTAGATTATCCGGGAACGATTATTTACGATCAGTCCATGGGACTGGATTTTGAGATGAATTTCCCGTACCCGGTAATTTTAAAGCCGTCTGACAGTATTTCTTACTGGGAGCATCCGTTTGCAACCCAGAATAAGATCTACACGATCAAGGACAGAAAAGAACTGGAAAAAGTAATTCGGGATATCTATGGGGCAGGTTATACAGATAAACTGATCATCCAGGATATGATTCCGGGAAATGATGAATATATGCGTGTTCTGACTTCTTATTCTGACCGGAATGGAAAAGTTAAAATGATGTGTCTGGGACATGTACTCCTGGAAGAACACACACCACACGGACTTGGAAATCATGCAGTTATCATCACAGAGCCAAACGAAGAGCTGATGATGAAGGTGAAGAATCTGCTGGAAGATTTGCACTATGTAGGATTCTCCAACTTTGATATCAAGTATGACAGGCGTGATGGCAAATACCGTTTCTTCGAGATCAACACCCGCCAGGGACGAAGTAATTATTATGTGACGGGATCTGGATTCAATGTTGCAAAATATGTAGTAGAAGAATATGTTTACGGAAAAGAACTGCCACTTGAACTTGCAAAAGAAGAACATCTCTGGATGACAGTACCGAAGGCAGTTGCTTTCAAATATATCAAAGAAGAAGCAAACCGTGAGAAGATGAGACGCCTTCTTAAGGAAAAGAAGATGGTCAATCCGGTATTTAAGAGAGGTGATTTTAAACCAAGACGTTATCTTGCTATGGTGAAGAATCATCTCAGACAGTTTGGTAACTTTAAGAAATATTACAGCTAAGAGAAGCTGAAACAGGGAGAATGATATGCTGAAAAAATTAGGTGTTATCGGCGGAATGGGACCAGAGGCGACAAGTTTTTATTATGCAAGAGTGATCGCGAGGACAAAGGCGGAGAGTGATCAGGAGCATATCAACATGATCATTTTAAGTCATGCGACAATGCCGGACAGGACACAGGCAATCCTTACAGGAAATAAGCTTCCGTTTCTGAAAGCGATCACACAGGACGCAAGAGATCTGGAGATGCTGGGAGTGGAAAATATTGCGATTCCGTGCAATACCTCGCACTATTTCCTGGAAGATATCCAGAAATCTACAAGTGTTCCGATCATCAATATGGTAGAGGAGAGTGTCAGATATGTAGTAGAGGCTCATCCAAAAGTGAAGAAGATCGGGATCATGGGAACAGATGGAACGATGCAGGCAAAGACTTACCACCGAGCCTGCGAAAAATTTGGAATCACACCGGTAGTTCCTGGAGAAGCCTGCCAGAAAGATGTGATGTCGCTGATCTATGATGATATCAAAAAAGGAAAGCCGGGAGACAAGAACAAATTTGACCGTGCTTATAATGATCTGAAGGCAAAAGGCTGTGATGCAGTAATTCTTGCATGCACAGAGATTTCGGTATTCAAAGAATATTATCAGGTACCGGCAGACTGCATGGATGCAATGGATGTTCTGGTAAGAGAATCCATCATCAGATCCGGCGCAGAGTACCGGGAATAATACCGGAAAGAATATAAGGGAGATAAATACCAGATGGAAAAATACACATTACAGGAGTACGCAAATCTGTTACAGAACCTGCGTATGATGAAAGAATTTTATTCAAATGGGGAAGAAGAAAAAAACGTAGGTTATCTGACCTATGATTCCAGAGAGGTGACGGAAGGGACATTGTTTATTTGCAAAGGTGCGGCATTTAAGGCTGAGTATCTGGATGCAGCGATCGAAAAAGGTGCGATTGCTTATGTCAGCGAAGTAAAATATGAAACGAAAGAAGATGTTCCATATTTTCTGGTAGACGATATCCGTAAGGCGATGCCTCCACTTGCAGAGAAGTTCAATAATGCACCGTGGAAGAAACTGACGATCACCGGAATCGGCGGAACAAAAGGAAAATCCACTTCCGCTTACTATATGAAAGCAATCGTGGATGATTATATGGAAGCAACCGGCGGAAAGGAAAGTGCAGTCCTTTCTTCAATCGATATTTATGACGGAGTGATCAAGAAAGAATCCCATATTACTACGCCGGAGTCGGTAGAATTGCAGGAGCATCTGCGCCATGCCGTAGAAAGTGGTATTACATTTGCTGAGATGGAAGTATCTTCACAGGCGTTAAAATACAATCGTGTCGATAACATGCAGTTTGATGTGGGAATTTTTCTGAATATTTCAGAGGACCATATCAGTCCGATCGAGCATCCGGATTTTGAAGACTATTTTTCGTCTAAACTGAAAATTTTCGGAAAATCACGTTACGGAGTTGTGAACATGGATGCAGATTTTGCAGACCGTATTCTGAAAGAGTCAAAGGTCTGTGAGAAGGTGCTGACGTTCAGTACAAAGAATCCGGAAGCGGATGTTTATGGTTATGAGATCCAGAAAGACGGACATGAAACGGTATTTATGGTAAAGACAGAGCTGTTTGATGAAGAATTCCGTCTGACGATGCCGGGACTTTTCAATGTGGAAAATGCACTGGCTGTCATTGCGGCATCCATTCTTCTTGAAATCCCGAAGGAGTATATGCACAGCGGTCTTTTGAGGGCAAGATCCAGCGGACGTATGGAGCTTTATGGAAGTGCAGATAAGAATCTGATCGCTGTTGTGGATTATGCACACAACAAGCTTAGTTTTGAAAAGCTGTTCTCTTCAATTAAAGATGAATATCCAGATTATAATATCGTATCGATCTTCGGATGCCCCGGAAAGAAAGCATTTATTCGGAGAAGAGACCTTGGAACGGTAGCGGGTCAGTACGCGAAAAAGGTTTATCTGACAGCGGAAGATCCGGGATATGAGCCGGTAGAGCAGATTTCCAAAGAAATCGCACAGTATGTGGAAGCACAAAACTGTCCGTATGCCATGATCGAGGATCGGGGAGAGGCAATCAAAGCAGCGATGGATGAAGCAGAGGGAAAGACTATTTTCCTGATTACCGGAAAAGGAAATGAGACAAGACAGAAATATGGCTGTGAGTATCTGGACTGCAAATCAGATACACAGTATGTTAAAGAATATCTTGCCGAGTATGATAAAAAGCATCAATAGAAACTGAGAGATGGGTGGGTGTTCCTGCAAACGCACAGGATGCGTGAAAACGAAAGCAGGAAATCCACCCATTTTATATATTTTCATATCCGGTGTGACGTTTGAGGGGAAACAGCATATTCTGAAAACAAAGAGTCCAAAAAAAGGAGCCTTATGAAGCTTTCGGTTCTGTTTAAAAGGATTCAGCATGCGGTGATCCAAATGCCGGAATTAGAAGAAGAGATGGAAATCCGGGGGATTACCTGTAATTCCAAAAAGACAGAAGAAGACAGTCTGTTTGTCTGCATTCAGGGAAGCCGGGCAGATGGACATGATTATATAGAAGAAGCCTGCAACTTTGGGGCATCTTGCATTCTGATAGAAAAACTGGTATCTGGGGGAAGGATGCTGAAGTTTCCGGGAAATGTTGCCGTCGTTCTGGTAAAAGATACACGGGAAGCTCTTGCCGGGATCAGCAGGATCTGGTTTGGAAGTCCTGCTGATAAGTTGAAAGTGATTGGCGTGACCGGCACAAAGGGGAAAAGTACGGTGGCAGTGATGATCCGGGAGATGCTGGAAAGTCTTGGTCAAAAATGCGGACTGATCGGTACGATCGCCCACCATCTTGGAAATGAAGTGGTAACTTCGCAAAATACGACCCCGGATGCCTTTACCATTCAGTCGTATTTTGCTAAAATGGTAGAAGCAGGTTGCCACTATGCGGTGATGGAGGTATCTTCACAGGGAATAAAGCAGCATCGGATCGATGGAATCTGGTTTGAAATTGCGGTATTCACTAATTTCGGGGAGGATCACATCGGACCAGGCGAGCATGCAAGTCTTGGGGAATACCGATATTACAAATCATGTCTTTTTGAACAGTGCAGGATTGGAATAGGGAATCTGGATGATGCACAGTGCAGCTATATGTTCCAGAGAAAATGTTGCACGAAATACGGATTTACCTGTCGGGAAGAAGAAGGGCAGGAAAGAGGATTTAGAAACAGTCATGTACTGACGGCAGAAAAAATCAGTTTTCTGATGGAAGGTGGAGAACTTAAAACGGTATTTTATGCAGATGATAGAAAATATGAGCTTGCCCTTCCTGGAAAATTTAATGTGTACAATGCACTGGCTGCTTTACAGACGGTGAGCTGTCTTGGATTTGAAAGAGAAGAAGCAGGAGACGTGTTAAAGCATCTGGTGGTAAGAGGCAGGATGGAACGGGTAGATGCAGGAGAAAATATCCTGTGTTACATTGATTACGCGCATAATGCCATGAGTCTTGCAAAAGTGCTTAAAATGCTGAGAATTTACGAACCAGAACGTATTTTACTGGTGTTTGGATGTGGAGGCAACCGTGCCGGAAGCAGAAGAAGCGGGATGGGAAGAGTGGCAGGAGAGCTTGCGAATCTGACGATCATCACTTCAGATAATCCGAGATGGGAAGAGCCGGCGAAGATTATGGCAGACGTTGAAGAAGGCATCAAAGAAACTTCCGGTGCCTATCGGATGATCCAGGATCGGGAAGAGGCAGTACTCTTTGCGGTGGAAATGGCAAGACAAGGGGATATCCTTCTGATTGCGGGAAAGGGACATGAAAATTACCAGGAGATCCAGGGAGTCAGGTATCCGATGGATGACCGGGAACTGGTGCGAAAAGCCGTCAGGCTGGCTGCACAAAAGAGACAGAAAAAGGAACAGACAGAATGTACGCAGACATTATTATAGATATTACACATGAAAAACTGGATAAAGTATTTCAGTACCGTGTACCGGAAGAACTGGAAGGAGATTTACGAACCGGTGCAGGCGTCATTGTGCCGTTTGGACGGGGGAACCGGGAAACGAAGGGGTATATTGTCGGTTTTTCGGAAACATGTGATTATGATGCGGAAAAAATAAAGGATATTCTGCGCACAGATACATCAAGTGTAGCGATTGAGGCAAGGCTGGTTGCACTTGCAGCGTGGATGAAAGAATATTATGGAGGTACGATGATCCAGGCATTGAAAACGGTGCTTCCGATCAAGCGTACCGAGCAGCAGAAGGAACAGCGGATTTTAAAAAGATGTATTTCCAGAGAAGCAGGCGAAAAGAAGCTGGAAGAATATCTTCACAAGAACCAGAAAGCGCGGGCAAGATTGATGGCAGCACTTTTGGATGATGAAGAGATAGAATATTCTCTGATCAGCCAGAAGCTGAATATCACGCTGACGGTGGTGAGAGCGCTTGAAGAGCAGGGGGTTCTGGAAATCAAAAATCATAAGATTTACCGTAATCCTGTGAAAGAAAAAGAGCAGCAGCGGCATTTTATTACCTACACGGAGGAGCAGGAAAGTGCAATCCGGACGTTTGAAAACGATTATAAAAAAGGGATCCGAAAGACCTATCTTTTATACGGTGTGACCGGAAGCGGCAAGACAGAGGTCTATATGGAAATGATCCGGCAGGTGGTAAAGGAAAAGCGGCAGGCAATCGTACTGATTCCGGAGATCGCATTGACTTACCAGACGGTGATGCGCTTTTACAGGACATTTGGGGAACGCGTTTCCATCATGAATTCCAGACTTTCAGCGGGAGAGCGGTATGACCAGATGATGCGGGCGAAAAAAGGAGAGATTGATGTGATGATCGGTCCAAGATCTGCGCTTTTTACCCCGTTTCCGAGTCTTGGGCTGATCGTGATCGATGAGGAACATGAGGCAGCTTATAAAAGTGAACAGGTTCCCCGGTATCATGCGCGGGAGACGGCAGTCGAACGCGCAAGCCTGGAAGGGGCAAGTGTGGTACTGGGATCGGCAACCCCTTCCATGGAAGCATTTTACCGGTGCGAGCTGGGAGAGTATACGTTGCTGGAATTAAAGAGGCGGACTGCAAAAGCAGAGCTCCCGGAGGTCTACACGGTGGATATGCGTGAAGAACTGCAAAAAGGGAACCGTTCTATTTTAAGTGACAGGCTCCATGAGCTGATGGAAGACCGTCTGAAAAAGAAAGAACAGATCATTTTGTTTCTGAATCGAAGAGGGTATGCCGGATTCCTTTCTTGCAGGTCCTGCGGATATGTAGTAAAATGTCCTCATTGTGATGTTTCACTGGCAGCGCACAATAATGGGAAAATGGTGTGCCACTACTGTGGCTACGAAGAAACGGTTGCAAAAAAATGCCCGTCCTGCGGCTCCCCTCATATCGGAGGTTTCCGCGCAGGAACACAGCAGATTGAAGAACTGGTAAAAAAGGAATTTCCGCAGGCAAGGGTACTTCGGATGGATCTGGATACTACAAGATCCAAAGAAGGACATGAAAAGATTCTATCTGCATTTGCAAATGAAGAGGCAGATATTCTTGTCGGAACGCAGATGATCGTAAAAGGACATGATTTTCCAAATGTGACCCTGGTTGGCGTGCTTGCTGCGGATATGTCCTTATACTCGGATGATTTCCGGTCAGCAGAGAGGACATTCGAGCTTCTGACGCAGGCTGCGGGAAGGGCCGGAAGAGGGGCAAAAAAAGGAGAGGTCGTGATTCAGACCTACAGCCCGGAGCATTATAGTATCCAGACGGCAGCACGTCAGGATTATCAGGCATTTTATACAGAAGAGATGAATTACAGGGAACTGATGGGGTATCCGCCGGCAGAGCATCTGATGGCGGTACTGGTAGCCTGTGAGGATGAAGCACTTCTGGAAAAAGGAATGCACTATCTCAAATTATATGCAATGCGGATCACGAAGAACCGCAAGGTACAGGTGATCGGTCCGGCAGCTCCGGCAGTCGGAAAGGTCAAGGATGTGTACCGGAAAGTTTTGTATCTGAAGCAGGAATCCTATGAGATCCTGATTGAAATGAAAGATAAAATGGAACAATATATTGAATTGAACCGGGGATTTGCAAAGATGCGGATTCAGTTTGATTTTGATCCGATGAGTGGATTTTAAAAGAAAAGGCAGGAGGAAGAACAAATGGCAATTAGAAAAATCAGAGAAATAGGCGATGAAGTACTGACAAAGGTGTGTAAGGAAGTAACAAAGATGACACCAAGAACAACAGAACTGATCGATGATATGTTAGAGACCATGTACGAGGCAATGGGGGTAGGTCTTGCTGCACCACAGGTTGGAATTCTCAAAAGAATCGTTGTTATCGATATCGGAGAAGGTCCGGTTGTCATGATCAACCCACGCATCGTAGAGAGCAGCGGAGAACAGACCGGGGAAGAAGGATGCCTTAGTGTACCAGGTAAATCCGGTATTGTTACCCGTCCGAATTATGTAAAAGCAGTAGCACTTGATGAAGATATGAAAGAATACGAGATCGAAGGCGAAGGACTGATGGCAAGAGCAATCTGTCACGAACTGGAGCATCTGGACGGTCATCTTTATGTAGAAAAAGTAGAAGGCGAACTTCACAGCACAGAATACGAAGAAGCCTAGGCTGGAAGCGGGAGGAAGATAAGATGAAGATAATATTTATGGGAACTCCTGATTTCTCAGTCGGAACACTGGAAGCACTGGTAGAAGCAGGACATGAAGTAGTGCTCGCTGTCACACAGCCGGACAAGCCAAAGGGCAGAGGCAAAGAAATGCAGTTCACTCCGGTAAAAGAATGTGCACTTGCACATAATATTCCGGTCTATCAGCCAAAGAAGATCCGGGAATCTGAATGTATCGAAGAATTGAAAAAATATCAGGCAGATGTCTGCGTAGTCGTGGCATTTGGACAGATCCTTCCAAAAGAGATTCTGGAAATGACACCGTACGGATGTATCAATGTCCATGCATCCCTTCTGCCGAAATACCGCGGTGCTGCACCGATCCAATGGGCGGTCATCAATGGAGAAAAAGTATCCGGTGTCACAACGATGCAGATGGATGAAGGACTTGACACGGGTGATATGCTGGAAAAAGTAGAAATCACATTAGATAAAAAAGAAACAGGAGGAAGCCTTTTCGATAAACTTTCCGCAAAAGGAGCCGCACTCTGCGTCCATACCCTTGCAGAACTGGAAAAAGGAACCATTACTCCACAAAAACAGGGCGAAAGCACCACCGAATACGCAAAAATGCTCAACAAAAAATCCGGTGAGATCGACTGGACGAAAACAGCAGTAGAAATCGAACGCCTGATCCGCGGCTTAAATCCATGGCCAAGTGCCTACACCCAGTGGGAAGGTAAAACGATGAAAATCTGGGAAGCAGAAGTAGAGGATGTTGTAGAAACCATAGATACTCATGAGCCCGGAACGATCACAGAAGTCACAAAACATGGCTTCAAAGTTCAGACCGGTGAAGGCAGACTAGCCATCAAGTCCCTCCAGATCCCAGGCAAAAAACGCATGGAAGCCGATGCCTTCCTACGCGGATACCACATAGAAGAAGGAGAAAAATTAGGTTAGAATTTGGTCTGCCAAACAAATCTAATTGGCGCCAAAAAACGCCAAGCGTTTTTCGCGCCCTTTGGCGCATTTGTCCCATCGTGCACCGCGCGATAGGACAAACAGCCGACACCCATTGAAAAATGTAGCCAGGAAGCGAAATATATTCGCTAAGCAGGTCATCGAAAACGCCGGCACTTAGCAAGACCGAGCGCAAGCGAAGGTCGCGCTTAGTACCGTTGCGTTTCCGGACTAGCCGAATAAACGTCCACCGGACGTTTATTTAGGCATGCAAAGCAAGCGCGAGCGGGCCTGCGTGCGAATATATTTCGCTTCCGGGCGGACCCTTATTCAACAAGGAGGCAAACATGTACTACCCATATTATTTTGATCCAACTTATTTCCTTGTCATCATCGGCGTCATCATCTGCGCCCTTGCATCCGCCAAAGTGAATTCCACCTACGCCAGGTACGATCAGGTTCGCAACCACGCCGGGATCACCGGTGCGATGGCTGCGGAGCAGATCCTCAGGATGGAAGGGATTTATGATGTACAGGTGATGAGAGTAAGTGGAAAACTGACCGATCATTACGATCCGGCGAACCATGTACTGCGGCTTTCAGATTCCACCTACGGTTCGACATCGGTTGCGGCACTTGGAGTTGCAGCACATGAATGTGGACACGCGATCCAGCATGCAAGGCATTATGTACCGCTGACAATACGCGGAGCACTTGTTCCGGTGGCGAATTTTGGATCCGGGATTTCATGGCCGCTGATCATAATGGGATTATTTATCAGAGGAGAAATGTCTACATTGTTTATCAATCTTGGGATCCTGATGTTTTCATTGGCAGTGCTGTTCCAGATCATCACGCTTCCGGTAGAGTTTAATGCATCGGGAAGAGCACTTAAAATCCTGAAAAATTCAGGCATGCTATATGAATCAGAAGTACGTGAGGCAAGAAGTGTTCTTACAGCGGCAGCGCTTACCTATGTGGCGAGTGCAGCATCTGCACTTCTGCAGCTTTTAAGAATACTGATCCTGACAGGAGGAAGAAGAAATGACGACGAATAACCAGGGAGTAGGTACAAGAGAACTTGCACTGATGATCCTGTTGGAAATCGAGCGTGGAGAGAAAAGTCATATCGTGCTCAGACAGGTGCTGGAAAAATATCAGTATCTGTCCAAGCAGGACCGTGCATTTCTGACCAGGCTTGCAGAAGGGACAACAGAGCGGAGGATAGAACTGGACTATATTATCAACCAGTTTTCAAAAGTAAAGACAGAAAAAATGAAACCGGTGATCCGCAATATCCTGCGCTGTGCGGTCTATCAGATCAAATACATGGATCAGGTTCCGGATTCGGCAGCATGCAATGAAGCAGTCAACCTTGCTATCCGGAAAGGCTTTAAGAACCTGCGGGGATTTGTAAATGGGGTACTTAGAAATATCGCGCGAAACATTGATAAGATTGCGTATCCGGAGAATACAGAAGAATTTCTCTCAATAAAGTATTCCATGCCACAATGGATCATCCGTATGTGGGTGAGAGATTATGGAGAAGAGAAGACGAAATACATCCTGGAAGGTTTTTATAAAGAACGTGCAACAACAATCCGGATCAATGGAAATGCAACCACCAAAGAAGAGCTGATCAGAGAGCTGACAGGAGAAGGCATTCAGGTAAAAGAACATCCGCTTCTTGCGTCTGCGCTTCTGATCTCAGGCTATGATTATCTGGCAGCAATCCCGGCGTTCCGAGAAGGAAAATTCCAGGTACAGGATGCAGCTTCGATCATGGTAGCGGAACAGGCAGGAATCAAAGAAGAAGATTACATACTGGATGTGTGCGCGGCACCGGGAGGAAAAGCGCTCCATGCGGCACAGATCCTGAATGGGACAGGTATGGTAGAGGCAAGGGATCTGACAGAGATGAAGGTAGAGCTGATTCGGGAAAATATTTCACGGATGGGATTTGAAAATATCCGTGCAGTGCAGCAGGATGCAACCTGCTTCGATGCGGACTCTGAGGAAAAAGCAGATGTTCTGATCGCGGATCTTCCGTGTTCCGGTCTTGGTGTCCTTGCGAAGAAGACTGATCTGAAGTATAAGATGAACCCGGAGACGGAGACTGAAGTTGCAGCACTTCAGAGAGAGATCCTGGATACGGTCTGCCGATATGTGAAGCCGGAGGGAACACTAATGTACAGCACCTGTACGATCAGCAGGACAGAGAATGAGAAAAACGCCGGATGGTTTGCCGAAAAACATCCGGAATTTGACCTGGAATGGGAGAAACAGATTTTCCCGTCTGATATAACCGATGGTTTCTATATTGCTAAATTTATCCGGAGGGGCAGATAATGGAAAAAAAAGATATCGCTTCGTATTCATTTGAAGAGTTACAGGCAGAAATGCTGGCGATTGGAGAAAAAGGATTCCGCAGTCGACAGATTTATTCCTGGATCCATGAAAAGCTGGTGGATGATTTTGAAGAAATGACCAATCTTCCAAAAACTTTACGCCAGAAACTGGAAGCAGCATACGAAATACGAAGAGTCGAAATGGAAAAAAGACAGATTTCAAAGATTGACGGGACCAATAAATTCCTGTTTTGCCTGAAAGACGGGAATATGGTAGAAAGTGTTCTGATGAAATATAAACATGGCAATTCGGTATGCATATCCTCGCAGGTTGGCTGCCGGATGGGATGCCGTTTCTGTGCATCAACACTGGACGGGCTGGAACGAAACCTGACACCGTCAGAGATGTTAAGACAGGTTTACCAGATCCAGAAGATCACTGGCGAGAGAGTTTCTAATATTGTGATCATGGGAACCGGAGAACCGCTGGATAATTATGACAATTTTCTGAAATTCATTCACATGGTCAGTGATGAGCACGGGCTCAATATCAGCCAGAGAAATATCACGGCGTCTACCTGTGGAATTGTACCGAACATCCGGAGACTTGCAGAAGAAAAGCTGCAGATCACGCTGGCACTTTCCCTGCACGGTTCCAACCAGGAAAAGAGAAGATCGCTGATGCCGGTGGCAAATAAATACGAGCTTCATGAGGTTCTGGAAGCGTGTGATTATTACTTTGAAAAAACCGGACGGAGGATCACTTTTGAGTACAGCCTGGTTCACGGCGTAAACGATACACCGGAGGATGCAAAAGAGCTGATGGGAATCTTAAAAGACAGAAACTGCCATTTAAACCTGATTCCGGTGAACCCGATCAAGGAGAGAAACTACGAAAAACCGGACAAAAAAAGTGCCGAGAATTTCAAAAATAAACTTGAAAAAAACGGGATAAATGTTACTATAAGAAGAGAAATGGGCTCAGATATAGACGGAGCCTGTGGACAGTTACGGCGCAAGACGATGCAAGGAGTATAAAATATGAAAATATTTTCTATGACAGATGTTGGAAGAAAACGTGAAATGAACCAGGATTACGTGTTTGCCACAGATGAGTCATTAGGTACGCTGCCGAATCTTCTGGTAGTAGCCGATGGAATGGGTGGACACAAGGCAGGCGATTTTGCGTCAAAATATACGGTGGAAGTTCTGAAAGAAGAACTGAAGCATACATTAAAGGATGGGCCGGAAGAGATTTTAAAAGATGCGGCTCAGACAGCGAACCACAAGCTGATCGAGAAAGCAGATGAAGACATTAATCTGGAGGGGATGGGAACCACTCTGGTTGCGGCAACTGTGATCGATCATACACTTTATTTTATAAATGTAGGTGACAGCCGTCTGTATCTTCTGAATAAGGATATCAGGCAGCTTTCCAGAGACCATTCCCTGGTAGAAGAGATGGTTCGTCTGGGAGGAATCAATGAGGAAGAGGCAAGACATCATCCGGATAAGAATATCATTACCAGAGCAATTGGAGTAAAAGAGGATGTAGAGGTGGATTTTTATGAATTCAGCCTCAAAAAGGGAGATATCATCCTGATGTGTTCTGATGGACTCAGTAATATGATAGAGGATGAAGAAATTTTTGCGATAGTTAAAGGGGCAAGAGATATCGTAGAAGCCGGTCAGAATCTGATTGACCGGGCGAATGAGAACGGGGGCAATGACAATATCAGTGTTGTTCTTGCAGAACCGTTTTCTGATGAGGTGAGTATATGGTAAAAGACGGGATTTATTTAAGTGGCCGTTATCAGGTTCTGAGCAAGATCGGAGCCGGTGGAATGGCGGATGTATATAAGGCGAAGGACTGTATGCTGAACAGATATGTCGCAGTGAAAGTCCTGAAAAAAGAATACAGGGAAGATGAAAACTTTGTAAAGAAATTCCGGTCAGAAGCACAGGCAGCAGCAGGGCTTCTGAACCCGAATATTGTCAATGTATATGATGTAGGGGAGGATCGAGGACTCTATTATATGGTCATGGAGCTGGTAGAAGGAATCACTCTGAAAGAATATGTGCATAAAAAAGGAAAGCTTTCTTCCAAGGAAGCGATCAGTATTGCAATTCAGATGTGTACCGGTATTGAGGCAGCTCACAATCATCACATCATACACAGAGATATCAAACCGCAGAATATTATCATTTCCAAAGAAGGAAAGGTAAAGGTTACGGATTTTGGTATTGCAAAGGCGACAACATCGCAGACAGTCAGCACCAGTGCAATGGGATCGGTACACTATGTATCTCCGGAGCAGGCACGGGGCGGCTATTGTGATGAGAAGAGTGATATCTATTCTGCAGGTATCACCATGTATGAGATGGTGACTGGAAGGGTTCCTTTCGATGGCGATTCTACTGTTTCGGTTGCAATGAAGCATTTACAGGAGAATATTACCCCGCCTTCTGAGTATGCACCGGATTTATATCCGGCGCTGGAGAAGATTATTCTCAAGTGTACACAGAAGAGCGCGGAAAGACGTTACCAGAGTGCCGGAGAACTGATCCAGGATCTGAAGAGGGCGTTGGTCGATCCGAGTGGCGAATTTGTAGATATGGTTCCGATCCGGAGTATGGGAGATACGGTGATGATCTCGCCGGAGCGGATGGCACGTATGAAAAAGCGTCAGGGCGATGGTTATGATGACGAAGAGTATGATGATGGCTATGACGATGAAGAATATGACGAAAATGATGACTATGATGAGGATGACGAAGAGGATAATTATAACGGGGGCAGACGCGGTAACAGTAAAAATGGCGTAGATCCGAAGATGAACAAGATGATGAAGATCCTCATGGCTGCAGTTGCAGTGATCGTTGCATTTGCGCTGATTTTCCTGATCGGCAAAGCAGCAGGTGTGTTCGGTAAGCGTTCAGACAGTCAGATTTCAGTTTCCAATGAGATTGAAGTGCCAAATCTGGTCGGACAGCCGCAGAATGTTGCAGAGACGATGTGCGAAAAGAAGCAGCTGAAGCTGGAAGTAGAATCCGAGAAAGCATCAGATAAGGCAGCAGGTACGATTATTGAGCAGAAGACAAAAGCAGGAAAGAAAGTCAAGAAAAATACGGTGATCAAGGTTGTAATAAGTTCAGGACCGGAAAAGATCATGATCCAGAGTGTAGAGGGAATGAATGAAGATGCAGCCAAGAAAGCACTGATCAAACAGGGCTTTACGAGCAAGAACATTACTGTTACCAGTGAATACAGCAGTGATGTTGAAAGTGGAAAAGCAACAAGGACTGATCCGGCAGAGGGAACAGAGGTATCTGCTGACTCTAAAATCACACTGTATATCAGTAAAGGTGAAAAACAGCCGGATAAGGTGTCAGTTCCGCCAATTGTGGGAATGTATGTAAATGATGCGGTATCTACACTGAGTGCAAGCAGACTGTCCGATGGCGGAACGAGCAGTGAAGAATATTCAGATGATTATGCAGAAGGTATGATTATCCGTCAGAGCACAGATGCCGGAACGAAGGTGGCTGAAGGAACAAGTGTGAGTTATGTTGTCAGCAAAGGACCAAAGCCTGCAGATCAGGTGAAGGTACCAACTCTGACAGGAAAGACACTTGGAGATGCGATTTCAGCACTGAATGCCAGAAATCTGACTTATACAGAAGTTGATATTGACAGTGCAGAACCATCTGGAAAAGTTGTAAAAGTTGATCCGGGAGAAGGTACATCGGTAGATGTAGGAACTGCGATCACACTGTATGTAAGCAATGGCTCACAGGCAAGCAGTGGATCCGACAGTAACAATTCGGGCAGCAATAATTCCGGTAACAACTCAAATAACGGCAACAATACAGGAAATTAAAAGGACTGTTTTATGCAGGGAAGAATTATAAAAGGGATTGCAGGATTCTACTACGTTTATGACGTAGTAGAATCTGTCATTTATGAATGTAAAGCAAAAGGAATTTTCCGTAAGGAGAAGATTAAACCACTGGTCGGAGATCTGGTAGAATATGAGATCTTAGATGCAGAAGAGAAGACCGGTAATATCATCCGAATCCTTCCAAGGAAGAATGAACTGATCAGACCGGCAGTGGCAAATATTGATCAGGCACTGGTTGTATTTGCAGTGAAGAAGCCGGATCCGCATTTTAATCTGCTGGACAGGTTTCTGGTTATGATGGAGCGGCAGGAGATTCCGGTTATTATCTGTTTCAACAAGAAGGATATTGCAGATGAGCTGGAAATTGAGTCTCTGGAGAAGACTTATGAGGCTTGTGGGTACCGTGTGATCTTTGCAAGTGCCAGAGAAGGAGGAAATATTCTGGAGATTAAAGAGGCACTAAAAGGAAAGACAACAACTGTTGCCGGACCTTCAGGAGTTGGAAAATCCTCTCTGATCAACTGTCTTCAGGAAAATGTCAATATGGAGACCGGAAGTATCAGCAGAAAGATCGAGCGGGGAAAACATACTACCCGCCATTCAGAACTGATCCCGATCGACGAGGATTCCTATATCATGGATACACCGGGATTTTCGTCACTGTATACCAATGATTTTGGCAAGGAAGAATTGAAATATTATTTTCCGGAGTTTGATCAGTATCAGGGAGGCTGCAGGTTTCAGGGGTGTAATCACATCAGTGAACCGGGGTGTCTGGTAAAAGAGGCTCTGGAAGAGGGAAAAGTGCATCAGGTGCGGTATGAAGATTATTGTGAGATGTATCGGGAACTGGAACAGAAGGAAAAAAGGAGGTACTAAACTAAAATGGAATATAAATTATCACCATCTATTTTATCGGCAGATTTTTGTAATCTGGAAGAAGGTATCCGCCAGACAGAGGAAAATGGAGCGGTATATTTACATTTTGATGTGATGGATGGCGTGTTTGTACCGAGTATTTCTTTTGGAATGCCTGTGCTTGCATCAATCAAACCGGCGGTAAAGCAGGTGATAGATACGCATCTGATGATTACGGAACCAATCCGTTATGTGGAAGCATTTGCAGAGGCAGGAGCGGATATTCTTACTGTACATTATGAAGCATGCAAGGATATACGTGCGACTCTGGACAAGATCAAAGCGTGTGGCATGAAGACAGGACTGGCAATTTCACCGGATACACCGGTGGAGGTCCTGAAGGAATTCCTTGGTGAAGTGGATATGTTCCTTGTGATGACAGTCCATCCGGGATTTGGCGGACAAAAGCTGATTTTTGAGATGCTGGATAAGGTCAGAACACTTAGGGCAATGCTGAATGAACGTGGACTTGAGACTGATATTCAGGTTGACGGAGGAATTTATGCATTCAATGTGAAAGAAGCACTGGATGCGGGAGCAAATGTGATTGTTGCGGGATCAGCTGTATTCAAAGGGAATGCAGGAGAAAACACAAGAGAATTGATGGAGATTTTAAAGAATTATGAGTAAGACAGTCATTATCAGTGGGGGAATGCTTGACGAGGGATTTGCAGAGAAGGTTCTTGAAGCAAATCCGGAGGCTTATATTATCGCAGTAGATAAGGGGCTTGAGTATCTGTATAACCATAAGATTGAGCCTCAGTATATTGTTGGGGATTTTGACAGTATTGATCCAAAGGTGATTGATTACTATCGCAAGGAGACGAATATTCCGATCCGGGAATATAATCCGGTTAAGGATGCGACGGATACAGAGATTGCTCTTCGGCTGGGAATTACACTGGGAAGCAAAGAGATGATCCTTCTTGGGGCAACCGGTGGAAGAATCGATCATTTGTGGGCGAATGTCCAGACACTTAGTGTGGCATGTGATGCCGGAGTAAATGCCTGCATTCTGGATGAGAAAAATAAAATCTGGGTAACGAATAAATCCTGTGTGCTGAAAAAGTCAGAAGCATACGGACCATATCTTTCTGTATTTTCTTTGGAAGGCGAGATTTATGATTTTAGTTTGGAGGGTACGAAATGGCCGCTCAATCATCATGATCTGATGCCGTGCGACAGTTTGACGGTGAGCAACCAGTTTGTGGATGATGAAGTGAAGATCAGTTTTGTAAATGGTCGGATTGTTATTATGGAAACGAAAGACTGATAAGAGATGTATAAGAAGAGAAAAGCCAGATATCATTCGAAAATGGTATCTGGTTTTTTGCGTAAAAGATACTAGGTGTCTGAGATGAGTACTTTTTTGATTATAAAGCCGGATTTTGAAAAAATCACGAATCTGAAAAAGGGTTGGATACAATCCGGCAACATGCTGCAGGGAGTGCATCCGAAAGTGGCCTAAAATGCAGTCGGGCAAGGAACTAAGTCAGGCGCTTATGGAGCGTCATCTTCTTTTGGAGGGGAAACTGGATTTATGATATTGTGGATTTTAGAACTTGTTTCTTATCTTTCGGTACTCTCTTGGGGAATATCCTTTCAGCTTGTGGAAAAGCCGGCTGAAATAAAGCTGATTATCATACCCGACGATTTTAGAAATTTCATTGATGGAATAGGTTGTTGTTTCAAGTAACATCTGGGCATTGTTAATTCGGATTCCCACAATAAACTGCATTGGTGTAGAACCTGTGTATTTTTTGAAGTTTCGGATAAACCAGCTGACACTCATTCCACGTGAGGCAGCATAATCATCTATGCTAATATTCTGGTTATAATTTTCACTGAAAAAGGTAACTGCGTTATCCATCTCGTGATCCAGGTATTCATTTTTCGAGATATGTTCCCTGGTCAGTTCCCGATGAAAGATGATAAGAAGATGACGGAGCAGAAGGACAAGCATTTCCTCATAATTATCTTGGCAACGCTGAAGCTCGATGATAATACGCTTGAAAATCTGTTCGTATTCCATAGAGGTTCCGACCTGAAATACACGCTCTTTATCCGGGAATCCATATTGCCGTAGGATATTTTTTACATTGTTGCCTGTAAAATGAATCCAGTATACTTCTGTCTTATCTTTTCCATAATATTCATATTTCTGAAGTTCCTTCGGTCTGTACAGTACAATATTACCGGCGGGGACAATCGTTTCGTTATCCATATTGTCAAAATGAAAATGCCCACAACCAGCAGTGATATAGATAATCTGATAATCCAGGCGTCCCCTTGGACGGTAGGTTGGTAACTTTGGATGGCTGGAAAGGCGGTAAGTACCGCAACTTCCTACAACCAGTGGGCGACTTTTGTCTTTGAAATCCATATGGGAGTGGTTTAAATAACCGGTATTCATATACATATGGTAGCACCTCTTTTCCTTTTTTGTTATTGTATCATTTAGTGCATATTTTGTCTAATCCAATTCATAGACATGTTTTGCAGATTAGGATAAGATATATATAGCAAAACAGAGAAGAGTAAACATAAAAGTAAAAGACAAGGTTTGCTGTGGAAAAACAAAGTGCAAAAAAATGTATATGTATTAAAGGAGAGTTATTTATGATTGTACCACGTTATTATGAGGATTTAAGCGTACTGCATGAAAATACAATGCCAGCCAGAGCCTATTTTATTCCGGCATCCAAAAGAATGGATAACCTGGTGGAGCACAGGGAAGAGTCAGACCGAATGCAGTTATTGAACGGAACTTGGAAGTTCCAGTATTTTAACAGTATCTATGATGTTCAGGAATCCTTCTTTGAGAAAGATTATGATACAGAAAATTTTGATGAGATTCAGGTTCCGAGTGTATGGCAGATGGCAGGATATGACACACATCAGTATACAAACATCAGGTATCCGTTCCCATTTGATCCACCGTATGTACCACAGGATATTCCATGTGGAACATATGCACATACCTTTGTTTATCACAAAGATGAAAATGCACCAAAAGCTTTCTTGAATTTTGAAGGAGTAGACAGTTGCTTTTATGTATGGATCAATGGCTCTTATGTAGGGTATAGCCAGGTTTCTCATATGACCAGTGAGTTTGATATCACCGACCTCCTTCGGGACGGAGAGAACAGCATAGCGGTTCTGGTCATGAAGTGGTGTGATGGTTCCTATTTGGAAGATCAGGACAAATTCCGTATGAGTGGTATTTTCCGGGATGTGTACATTTTGAAACGCCCAAAACAGGCAATCAGTGATTATCATATTAAAACAAGAATTGAGGATATGCTTGCGAAAGTAGAAATTGAAATGAAATTCTACTCTCCGTTAAATGTAAAAATTTCGATTGAAGATAGAAACGGAGCAGTTGTAGCACTAGGAAGTATTGCTGAAGAAGGAACAGCTGTATTAGAAATCGCAAGTCCGGAACTTTGGAATACAGAAAATCCATATCTATATAAACTGATTCTTGAAACAGAGAATGAAGTAATTGTAGATCACATTGCATTAAGAAAGATAGAGATTAAAGACCAGGTTATTTATTTAAATGGACAGAAGATTAAATTCCGTGGTGTCAATCGACATGATTCTGATCCGGTTACTGGATTTACAATCAATCCGGAACAGATTACAACCGATCTTACGTTAATGAAGCAGCATAATTTTAATGCGATCCGTTCCAGCCACTATCCGAACGCACCATTTTTCTATGAAATGTGTGACAAGTATGGATTCATGGTAATAGATGAAGCAGATATTGAAGCTCATGGTCCATTTATGATTTACAGAAAAGAAGACACCGATTACAATCGGTTCAAACGATGGAATGAGAAGATTGCAGATGATCCGGTATGGGAAGAGGCAATCGGTGATCGAGTAAAACTCATGGTGGAACGTGACAAAAACCGTTTCTGTATTGTTATGTGGTCAATGGGAAATGAGAGTGCTTATGGCTGCAACTTTGAAAAAGCACTGGAATGGACAAAGAATTTTGATCCAGACCGTATCACACAATATGAGAGTGCAAGATATCGTAATTATGATGAAACATATGATTACAGCAATCTGGATGTGTACAGCCGGATGTACCCGGCGTTTTCCGAAATTCAGGAATATCTGGATAAAGATGGAAGCAAACCCTTTCTTTTGGTAGAGTACTGTCACAGCATGGGAAACGGACCTGGAGATTTTGAAGATTACTTCCAGATGATTCAGGATAATGATAAAATGTGTGGCGGCTTTGTCTGGGAATGGTGTGACCATGCGATTGCTCATGGAACTGCTGAGAATGGAAAGACTATATATGCTTATGGGGGCGACCATGACGAAGAAATTCATGATGGCAACTTCTGTATGGATGGATTAGTATATCCGGACAGAACGGTACATACAGGACTTTTGGAATACAAGAATGTTTATCGCCCGGCAAGGGTTATTTCCTATGACAAAGAAAGCGGAGAACTGGTGCTTCATAACTACATGGATTTTGATAATCTGAAAGATTATGTGAAAATCAGCTATGAATTGACACAGGATGGACTTTTGATTGGGAAAGGAAAACTTGATGAAGTATCTGTGGTACCACATAGTGAAGGAAAAACAAACCTGCAGGTCAACGTTCCGGAAAATGGAAAATGCTATTTAAAACTCACTTACCACCTGAAAAAAGAAATGCCTCTGCTGGAAGAGGGTTATATCCTTGGATTTGATGAGATCGAAGTAAGCCAGAAGGATGCCAAATGCCAGTTAGCAGAAAAATGGGTTGAAAAAACAGTGACGGATTCTGAATTACAGGTGAGTGAAGATGATACCCAGATTCATATCAAAGGCCGTGAATTCGCATATACAATCGACCGACGGACTGCACTTTTTACAGAGATGAAATTTGCAGGTCGGGAATATCTGAACCACCCGATGGAATTAAATATCTGGAGGGCACCAACAGATAATGATATGTACATCAAGTCTGAATGGAAGAAAGCCCATTATGATAAAGCTTATACAAGAGCTTACACGACAGAGGTCGTGCAGGGAAAGCATGGTGTGAAAATTACAAGCCATGCATCCGTTGTGGCAGAGACAGTACAGAAGATTCTTGATGTGACGATCACATGGAAAATAGAAGCTGCTGGAAAGATTGATGCAGATATTGAAGTAACAAAAGATGATGAATTCCCGGACCTGCCAAGATTTGGTGTGAGGATGTTCCTGGATAAAAAACTTTCAGCTACACGATACTTTGGAATGGGACCACAGGAAAGCTATTGTGACAAACATCAGGCTGCGAGCCACGGCTTGTATCAGGCAAATGTAGATGATTTGCATGAGGATTATATTCGCCCACAGGAAAATGGAAGCCATTATGATTGTGAATATGTAGAGCTTAACAACAGCCGATATGGAATTGTGGTCTCTGCGGAAAATGCCTTCTCATTCAATGCTTCTTATTATACGCAGGAAGAACTTGAGGAGAAAACGCATAATTATGAACTGACAGAATCAGATAGTGTAGTATTTTGTGTTGACTATGCACTAAATGGCATTGGTTCTAACAGTTGTGGTCCAGTTGTATTGGAGCAGTACCGATTTGATGATGTATTATTCCGGTTCCAGTTTACACTGATACCGTATATAAAGGGATAATAAAGTTTCATGTAACCTGTAAACAAGGAAAGAGAGTCTGATTGTTATGTAAAGTCCGGATATACAGAGCAATCAGACAAAAACAGAGAAAAAACTAGAATTAGACATCATACTCTGTTAGACATCTTGAAATTCTAAGTGCGATGAAGATGAGGAGCAAAGAAATTCGATGGAAGAAAAAAAGTATTTGAAATGGTATAACAAAATTGGATATGGATCAGGCGATATTGCAGGTAATGTAGTCTATGCGTTCCTGACATCTTTTATGATGGTCTATTTGACGGACTCAGTAGGACTTGCTGCAGGTGTCGTAGGTACCCTGATTGCCGTATCAAAACTATTTGATGGTTTTACGGATATATTTTTTGGATCAATGATTGACAAAACACACAGTAAAATGGGAAAAGCGAAACCCTGGATGCTATATGGATATATTGGTTGTGCCATTACGCTGGTCTGCTGTTTTGCAGTACCAGTCAGCTTGGGAACAACGGCTAAATATGCATGGTTCTTTATCTCTTACACACTGTTAAATGGTGTGTTTTATACAGCAAACAATATTGCTTATTCAGCACTTACGTCACTGATTACAAAGAACAGCAAAGAGCGTGTGCAGATGGGATCTTACCGTTTTATTTTTGCGTTTTCAACAAGTCTTCTGATTCAGGCAATTACAGTTGGATTTGTAGATAAATGTGGTGGAGATGCTGCAGCATGGAGAACGGTTGCTATTATCTATGCAATCATTGGTCTTGTCGTAAATACGATTTCAGCACTTTCTGTTAAGGAACTTCCTGAGGAAGAACTTAACGAAGGAGAAGTAAAGGATGATAATGAAAAGTACGGAATGGTACAGGCATTCAAGCTTCTTGTTAAAAACAAATATTACATGATGATTTGTGGAACATATATTTTACAGCAGTTATATGGTGCCATGATTGGAGCTGGCATTTATTACATGACATGGGTACTGAAAAATAAGAATTTGTTTGGAAAATTTGCATGGGCAGTAAATATTCCACTGATCATTGCCCTGATTTTCACACCGACATTAGTTGGTAAGTGGAAAGGTATGTATAAACTGAACTTAAGAGGTTACGTCTTAGCAGTCATCGGTAGAGCACTTGTTGTTGTTGCCGGATATATGGGCAGTGTTCCGCTGATGATGGCATTTACAGCTCTTGCAGCCTTAGGTCAGGGACCATGGCAGGGAGATATGAATGCAGTTATCGCATCCTGCTCTGAGTACACTTATCTTACACAGGGAAAGAGAATTGACGGAACGATGTACTCTTGTACTTCTCTTGGCGTAAAAATCGGTGGAGGTATTGGAACCGCTGTTGTTGGATGGCTGCTTGAGTTCAGTGGATATATCGGAACAAATGCAACTCAGCCGCAGTCTGCACTTGATATGATGCAGTTTATGTATCTTTGGCTTCCGTTAATCTTTGATGTATTGATTATGTTTGTACTTTCAAGAATGAATGTAGAAGATGCAAATAAAAAACTGAAAGCAGAAAAAGGAATTGCTACAGATGAAGTAACAGATGCATCAGACATAAATTAGAATTGACAGGAGAAAGCGTTGTCTGGTCGTTGCCCGATGAGACAGTGCTTTTTCTATATATAAAGTGATAGAACTGGATTTTGAAAATAAAAAAGGACCACTTCATTTTTGTGAAATGGCCTTAAGAAAATATTCAGTTTTCACAAAATAGTCCTTTTAGTATTTATACATGGTAAGGATGCTCAAAATATTCAATGTAGAATACTAAAAGGTCATTCAGATATTTTTTTAGGTTGCTCATTTGCAATTCCTCCTTTCCTTATTTACAAGTTGATTATAAGATAGGTGTAAAAGGATTGCTTGCCAAATCGAAAGAAGATATAGACAAATGTTGCAAAGGGGAGTATTTCATGCAGTTAAAATATGTTGACACAAAAGAGGAGATCATAGCAATAAATAGGAAGTCAAAACATATTGAACCTCATCTTCATAATGCACTGGAGATCGTTTGTGTAACAAGTGGAGTATTAGAACTTGGTGTCGGACAGGAACTATACCATATGGAAAAAGGAGATATAGGCTTTGTATTTCCAGATGTTATTCATCACTATCAGGTACTGACACCCGGTGTAAATAAAGCGACTTATCTGATTACATCGCCATTTACGATAGCCAAATTTGCAGATATCATGCAATCCATGGCTCCTGAATACCCAATCATCAAAGCGGAAAAGGTTGAACCGGAGGTATATAGGGTTATAAATGCAATTTTAGAGACAGAACAGTCGGATATTACTGTTGCACAGGCATATCTTCAGATTGTGTTGGCACGCTGCATAGGAAAATTAAATTTGGTAGAAAAGAGTAATGTGGGGAGCAACGATCTTATTTACCAGACAGTTTCCTATATATCAGCAAATTTTAAGAAGAAATTTTCGCTGGAAGAGATGGCAAAAGATCTGGGGGTGAGCAAATATGTTTTATCCAGACTCTTTTCCAAAACATTCCATAGAAACTTTAATCAATATCTTAACGATGTAAGGCTGAACTATGCATGCCAGCGTTTGGAAAATACGAGTGATTCTATTACAAATATTTGTCTGGATAGTGGATTTGAAAGTCAGAGAACATTTAACCGAGTATTTAAAGAAAGATATAAAATATCACCGAGTGACTACCGGAGTACATGTCTGAAAGATATGTTGTCATAACATATAGATTAATAAATTCAATAAAAATCTGATTATCAGTCTGAAATAAGTATCTCTGGGTGGTATTTATAATATGGGGTAGTGGTTAATTATTATGTCATATGCTTCTAAATGTAATGTTTTGAGGGGAGACATGAGCAATAGGAGAAGTGGTATTTGCATCAATGGGTCCAACAAAAAGAATTAAACAATAAGAATGAACAAAGTGTTGTAATCATCATACTGGTTGCAACACTTTTTTTTCGACATTTTTTGAGAATTGTGGGATACCACATATCCGGTAACCGCCATGCTCTGATTTGATTTCTATACCAAAAATCGGAGGAAAGATAATGGCTTATAACAAAACAAGTGAAGAACGAAAGTGGCAAGCGAAAAAATTATATTTTTTATTCATATGATCCGATGATTTATGTTTCGGATGCTTATCCGATAGAAGTGATAGAAGATTAGAAAAAGATTGACAAGTTACCAATTGGTTACTAGAATATAAGCAACCGAATGGTAACTGCTAAGGGGCATGGACAATTTTTGCATTCATATTACTTTTTAATATATGGATTTTATTTTAAAAGATAAATCCAACATATGCTGCAGCATTTAAGGAAAAATGAAAATATAAGGAGAA
Organism: Bariatricus sp. TF06-38A; assembly: GCF_027690675.1. Lineage (NCBI taxonomy): Bacteria > Bacillati > Bacillota > Clostridia > Lachnospirales > Lachnospiraceae > Bariatricus > Bariatricus sp. TF06-38A. The sequence continues at coordinate 10,801 of NZ_JAQFCE010000020.1, read as the reverse complement.
GATATGGAATCAGATATCATTAAAATCAGCCACTTGAATAAAAGCTTTGGCGAAGTAAAAGCGGTAAATGATTTGAGCTTTCGTGTGAAAAAAGGAGAATTGTTTGCATTTCTAGGAGTAAACGGTGCAGGGAAAAGTACAACCATTTCTATTCTTTGTGGACTGCTGAAAAAAGACAGTGGAACGGTTCAGGTAAACGGAATAGAAACTGACAAAGCCGGCGCACAGACAAAAAGGATGCTTGGTGTTGTATTTCAGGATAGCGTACTTGATAAACCACTTACGGTGAAAGAGAACCTAATGAGCAGAGCTGCTTTGTATGGCATTACAGGAAATGCCTTTGATAAGAGATTACAGGAGCTGGTCGAGATTTTGGATTTTGACGAGTTTTTAAACAGACCTGTAGGTAAGCTGTCGGGCGGTCAGAGAAGAAGGATTGATATTGCCCGTGCATTATTGCACAGACCGGAAATTTTGATTCTTGACGAGCCTACAACAGGGCTTGATCCACAGACAAGGCAATTAATCTGGAATGTTATCGAGAAGCTTCAGAAAAATGAAAATATGACAGTATTTCTAACCACCCATTATATGGAAGAGGCTGCTAATGCCGGGTATGTTGTGATTCTCGACAAAGGAAGTATCGCAGCGGAAGGTACACCGTTTGAACTTAAAAATGATTATGTACAGGATATAGTATCTGTTTATGGTGTTTCCGAAGATGAAATAAAGTCATTGAACAGAGAATATAAAAAAATACGTGACGGATATCAGATAAAAGTAAGAAATACGAAGGAAGCTACGGAGCTTATTGTAGAACATCAGGACCTATTCAGGGATTATGAGGTAGTAAAAGGCGGAATGGATGATGTATTTCTTGCAGTCACAGGGAAAAAGCTAGGAGGTGAGCATTGATGAGAACAGTATTGGCATTAATGAACAGGAACAGGAAACTGTTTTTTAAAGATAAAGGGATGTTGTTTACATCAATGATTACCCCCGTCATTCTGATTGTTCTGTATGCTACGTTTCTTGCAAAAGTTTTCAGAGATTCTTTTACAGCAGCGATTCCGGATATGATCACGATTTCAGATAAGCTCATTAATGGAACCGTGGCAGCACAACTGACAGCATCACTTATGGCAGTAAGCTGTATTACTGTAACATTCTGCGTGAATCTGACTATGGTGCAGGACAAGGCAAATGGAACATGGAAGGATTTTAATGTTTCGCCGGTCAGCAAGGGAAAAATATATTTAGGATATTTTCTGTCAACAGTAGCTAATTCAGTGATGGTCAATACACTTGCGTTTGTATTATGTCTGGGATATCTGCTTAAAATGGGATGGTATCTGAATGCAGCAGACGTATTATGGGTTCTATTTGATATGATATTGCTCGTCCTGTTTGGAAGTACACTTTCAAGTATCATTAGCTTTCCGTTGACAACACAGGGACAGCTTTCGGCTGTAGGTACAATTGTCAGCGCAGGATATGGTTTTATATGTGGTGCTTATATGCCGATTTCAAATTTTGGATCAGGTCTTCAGAAGGCACTGTCTTATCTTCCGAGTACATATGCCACTTCATTGATTAAGAATCATATGCTTCACGGAGTATTCATGGAGATGGAGAGAAAACATTATCCGGATGAAATGGTTGAAGCGATAAGAGCCACTCTTGATTGCAATCCGGTATTTCATGGAAATGTAGTAGGTGTAAATCAGATGATCGGTATTATGATGGGAAGTATAGCTGTATTCGGAATTATTTATTATTTTGTTACATTGCTGCCAGATGGTGAAGGCGGACGATAGAAAATATTATTTTCGGCAGATAGACAAAGCCTTTTTCATTTCACCAATCGTTGATATGGAAAAGGTGATTTTTGACATGATGAGATGGGCGGATATAACGGAAGAAAAGTTACGTGAAAAACAGTTGATAACTACAGGATTTGGAGAAACATTGTCCTGGGAATATTTGTGTTATGTGCGTAATCATCCGGTTAATTGGTCGGTTCCGACTTGTATATTATATGGAGATAAAGATAATCTGACATCACAGGAGACTATCCATAAGTTTGCCAATGATGTCGATGCAGAACTAACAATAATGCAAAACGGCATGTTATTTTTTCAAGATGCAGGGAGAAAGAAAACACTAATTTATAATTTACTTGACAAGTTACCAAAAGGTAACTTAATAACAGATTTAAATTAGGAGATAGACATGGAAAGCAAAGAAAAGAACACAAAGGAAAAAATATTGGAAGAAGCTTTGAAGTTATTTGCACAGAGTGGATATATGGGAACATCCATGAATGATATTGCTTCAAAACTTGGAGTAACCAAGGCTGCATTGTATAAGCATTATAAAAGCAAGCAGGAGATATTGGACAGTATTATTGAAAAAATGAATGAATTGGATATTGAGAGAGTAAAGCAGTATGAAATGCCGGAGGGTGATCTGGAAAAGGTTACAGCCGAGTATAAAGAAACGGCATTTGATAAGATTAAGCAGTTCACAAAGGTGCAGTTTCTTCATTGGACGGAGGAAGAATTTTCAAGCTGTTTTCGTAAGATGTTGACATTGGAACAGTACAGAGAGCCACAGATGGCACAGCTATATCAGAATTATCTTGCAAGCGGACCATTAACTTATATGGAAGCTTTGTTTTCAGGAATGCTGGGCGATGAAGGAAAAGCCAGACAGACAGCACTTGATTTTTATGGACCTATTTTTTTGCTTTATAGCATATATGATGGAGCAGAAGACAAAAGTCAAGTGATAAAGTTACTGGAAGAGCATATGGATCATTTCTTACAGGAAATGCAGATAAGTTGAAAGGGTGAAGCAATTTGAACGATGAATCAGAGCATCAGGAATGGAGTAATAATCATGAGAATTGAACATGTTGCACTTTATGTAAATGATTTGGAAAATACAAAAAAATTCTTTATGAAATATTTGGGAGCAAAATCAAATGCTGGATATCATAATCAGAAAACAGGCTTTTATTCGTATTTTCTCACATTTGAGGATGGTGCACGTATTGAAATAATGAATTTACCGGAAATGGCTGATTTACCGAAGAAAATAGTTCGTACTGGATATTCACATATAGCTTTTAGCGTAGGAAGTGTAGAAATAGTGGATGCATTGACGGCAGAATTAAAAGCGGATGGTTATGAGGTTATCAGTGGACCACGGACTACGGGTGATGGATATTACGAAAGCTGCATTGTTGCGATTGAAGATAATCAAATTGAGATTACAGTATAATTTGAAAATGCAGGTATTTGAAAGGACAAAAACATGGCCTCAAGCAAAGAATATTTACAATTTATATTAGAGCAGTTATCTGATTTAGAAGAAATTAATTATCGTGCAATGATGGGAGAATATATCATATATTATCGTGGCAGGATTGTCGGAGGCATATATGATGACAGGTTACTTGTGAAACCGACAAAATCTGCAGTTTCTTATATGGCAACTGCGATTTATGAATTACCGTATGAAGGGGCAAAGGAGATGCTGTTAGTAGAAGATGTTGACAGTAAGGAATATTTGGCTGGACTTTTTAAAGCAATGTATGACGAATTGCCGGTTCATAAATCAAACAACAAAATAAGGAAATTTTGATAAAGCATTCACCCGGAATGGGTGAGTGTTTTTGGTTTTCAGGTATTCAAATAACCGAAAAATTTTTCATCAAGAACGATCTGTCATTGGCGGCAGGCGCAACAAATTTCTTAGAGAAAATTAAGTTTTACAAATAAGGTTGCTTACAAGTGTAAAGAAAACAGAAACTTAAATATTCACAAAGAGAAAAGGCTATGGTATAATACAGAGTACTGAATTTAGATAATTATACTGAAAATCAAAGGATTTATAGGAGGAAATATACAAAATGAAATTAGGAATCGTTATTACGAGACCGATTTCATAAATGTCCATATAAGTTGTTAAATGCCTTTAAATGCTGATAGCTAGAGCATTTAACGGATTTCCGACTTGGATAAAACTCTATATAAATTCATGTAAGTTTTTGAAAAATGGCCCACTTTGTGGCCCATTAACTTTTGATTGAAGTCCTAATATGGTAAGGAGAAGTGCTTGTATGAGCGCTTCTTTTTTGCAAGTATTATAATAAAAATAACTGGTGATTAGGTTCCAATATGAATATGTAACTGGAATTTTAAAGGCATAGTATGTTGTACCATCTAATAAATTTTGCTTTCATTTTTGCTCATGACCATGAGACTTTTTTCACTCAAACTGCATGCTGATGATATATTTCTAGTATCGGACAGAACGTTGTTGTATTATGATTTGCTTTTAATTGTCACGGCAGTGTTTAATGGATGCTGTGAAAGCCTAGGCTTTAAAGGATTTTTTGATGATTGACGAATAATTTACACCTTATTTATACCTTTGGAAGACCGGATCGGAATAATAGAGAAATAAAGAAATAGATAAATATAACAGGAAGCAATTTTGTCATATTGGAAATAATTAAAATTTGCTGAACCGTGTTGATTTTATTGATTGAGTATAATAAAAGTAAGAACAGAAACTTCCATGTTTGAAGCGGTTACCAGAATTGACAAAGAAATGCAAGTTAGCCAATCCGGTAGTCCAGCATATTTTTTCATTGTCACCCGACGTTTTTACAAAACATATACTTATTCCGCTTGATGCGTCATTCTTGTTCTGAAAACAGGAACAGAATCCTTACAGCGACTGTAAGTGTTATTTATTGTGCTTCTGTGCTATCATTTACCCAGAAATGGATAGGAGGCATTCACATGAAACCAATTTTGAATATTGAAAATCTTACCAAAGTCTATGGGACGTTGCCAAACCAGACGAGAGCACTGAACGGAATCACTTTTCAGGTCATGCCGGGAGAGTTTCTCGGTATTATGGGAAGCAGTGGTTCCGGCAAATCCACGCTTCTCAACTGTATTGCAACTGTGATTCAGCCTACAGGTGGAAGCATTCAGGTGGAGGGAGATACTCTGCAATCCCTCAAGGAAAAGGCTCTTGCCGAGTACCGTGGCAAAAAAGTTGGTTATCTATTCCAGAACTTTGAATTGCTGGACAACCTGACTGGCAGGGAAAATATCCTGCTCCCGACTTCCTTGCATGGGGTAGCCGAAACAGAAAGCAGCCAGCGGCTGAAGCAGTTGGCTGACTATCTGGAAATTTCTGATGTTCTGGATAAGTTTCCGTCCAAGATGTCCGGTGGCCAGCGTCAGCGTGTTGCGGCAGCAAGGGCTCTGATCTTACATCCCCAAATGATCCTTGCCGATGAACCGACGGGTGCGCTGGATTCTAAGAACGCAAGAAGTCTTATGGAGAAGCTGTCCGGCCTGAATCGTGACGAACAAGCTACGATCTTGATGGTAACCCATGATTCCAATGCCGCCAGCTTCTGTAAGCGCATCCTGTTCATCCAGGATGGCGTGATCTTTCATGAGCTTCGGCGTGGAGACGAAAGCCAGCAGGAGTTCTACGGGCGCATCCTGAAGGTGATGGCGCAACTGGGAGGGGGCAGCGCAAATGTTCTCTAATCTCATTCTTCGGAACAGTCGCCGCAGCCGAAAGGAAAACGGTCTGTTTTTCAGCTCCCTGGTGATTTCTATTGTTGCATTTTACATGATTCTTTCCATCTCCACTCAAGATGTGATGCTCTTTTTGCAGAAAATGGAGAGTGACGCAGTTGACAAACTCCTGCTTCTGATTCCTGCGTTTTATGGGATGACCCTCGGTATTCTGTTCTTTTTGATCTATTTTGCCTGCAAGTATCAGTTCGAGCGCAGACGGCATGAGTTTGGTGTTTATCTAATGTTGGGGATGCGTAGAAGTAAACTGTTTGGTATGCTTCTGGCGGAAGATTTCCTGACCAGTATTCTTGCCATGCTCATAGGATTACCTGTGGCTGTGGTGCTTTCAGAAATTGTCAGTCTTGTCACCGCCAAACTGGTAGGCATGGGGATCATCGGTCATCAGTTTTCTTTATCCTGGTCTGCGATTGAATGGACGCTGGCAGGATTTCTGGCAATTAAGCTGACGGCACTTCTGATTTTGAGTGGACGAATCAGCCGCCAAGAGATCGGTACTTTGCTATCCCAGCCAACGAACCACCCCAAAAAGCAAATGCCATCTGTTATCTATGGACTGGCTGCTATATGCGGAAGTGTGATGTTGGCAGTGGCTTACTACATGGCGATTCAGGGAATTGCATGGACAAAGGTAAGTATGATGGGACTGACTTTGCTGTTGGGCATAGTTGGTACGATGCTGCTTTTCTATGGGATGCGTGCGCTGATTGCTTTGATTGTTAAGAAAGGAAAAGGAAATAAGCAGCTGCATGTATTTACCTTCCGGCAGATTCAGGAGAATGTCATTCATCAGTCAAACTCCATTGCCATCAGCTCCCTGCTGATTCTGGCAGCGCTGTGTTGTTTTGGTGCGGGCGTAGGAATTGCAGGAACGAATAGCCTGTCTTCTGGCCATGTAATCGACTATACTTTTGAAGATCATACTGCAGAAGATTCATCGCAGGTTCTTCCGAATATAAAGGCAGCCCTGAAAGAAAACGGTTTGGAAAATCAATTTTCAGAGCTTTTTGAAATGAGGGTTGGGAGTATTCACACCACAGAAGATTATGATAATGCCTACAGCATGGACGTTGTTATGGACTCTCTTCGAAGCCTGCCCCAGTCGGAAGACCGGGATGTCCTTTTGAACAATCTTGATTATGCCACATACCCATATTTGATTTGTTTATCGGACTATAATCGTTTGTTGGAATTGTCCGGCAATCCGGCTCTCCAATTAGGCGAAAAGGAGGCCGCTGTCTATATTGATACAGAGTTTACTACGGTAAGCCGTACCGCAATGCTGAACCAAGTATTGGCCGGGCATCCCAAGGTGGAACTGGATGATAGTCCGATTCATCTTACAGGAGAGGTTCAGTCTGTGAATTTGGTCACGGACCGTTCTATAACCTTGTCCTTTGCATTGATTCTTCCGGATGAAGCATTCCTATATTATAGCCAGGGGATGTATGATACCTATGTCAATGCGGTGCTCAGTGAACAGGCTCTGGATGGAAATAGCCTTATGACTGCATATTTGGATTTGAACGAGAAGCTGGACGAAACTGGCATTGAATATGAAAGCTATCTTCAGAATATGGGTCGTCAGCTTTTCTACACCATAGCATACAGTTATATTACCCTATATCTAGCAATTGTTTTCCTGGTAGTTGCCAACACCATCGTGGGTGTTCAGTTCCTGATGAGTCAGCAGAAAACCGGGCGCAGATACCAGACTCTGATCCGCCTGGGAGCTACTTACGAAACCCTTTGCCAGTCTGCTGGAAAGCAAATTACCTGGTTTATGGGACTTCCTGTATTGGTTGCGGCTGTCAGCAGTCTGTTTGGAGTCAGGGCGTTATTTACAGGGATACTCTCGTCTCGAACCCGTGGGACAGTGTCTGAAATGCTGCTTGTATCTGCTACTATGATTTTGCTGCTTTGCGTGATAGAATATATTTATATGAGAGTGGTCAAGCACTCCAGTGATCGGTATTTGCTGACACTGATGCAGCCACAGAGAGAAGAATAATTTGGAAGGAGGTGCTGCCGTGAAAAGAATTGCTGTTGTGGAAGATGAAGTCTATATGCGGGAAGAACTCTGCAATATGCTTCAAAAGGACGGGTATCTTGCGGAGGCAATCACCGAGTTGGAAGATGCCGCTCGGCTCCTGGCAGCCCTCCGTCCTGACCTTGTGATCTTAGACCTGAATTTGCCGGAGATCAGTGGCTTTCAAATCTGCCAGGAACTAAAGAATAAAACCGCTATCCCCGTCCTGGTACTGACTTCCAGAGATCAGGTAAAGGATGAACTGCAAGCGTTCCACTTGGGTGCTGATGAATATTTGACGAAGCCGTGCAGAAAAGATCGACTTCTTGCCAGGGTATCCAATATTCTCAAAAGGTATGAAGGCCGTACCAATCTCATAGAGGGACCAGATTTCCTGTTAGACCAGCAGACCTACACGCTTTATATTCATAATACCTCTGTCGTGCTTCCAAAAAATCAGGGAAAACTGTTGGTTGCTCTTTTGTCCGGCGGCGATGCTCTGGTCACGACGGAGCAACTTTGCATAGCACTATGGGGAACCACGGAATACATAGACGAAAATGCCTTGCAGGTTAATCTGACCAGGCTGAAAAAGACGATGTCCGGTCTTGAGATGAAGCAGCGAATCGTTGCGGTTCGTGGGATGGGCTATCGTCTGGAAACGGGGGTGGCTCCATGAAGCGGCTTTGGCGCATGATAGAACGGTACTACCCCTGGCTGCTGTTGCTGTTGGGCGTGGATTGCTTTTGTGCTATCATTCTTTGGATTTCTGACATTCAGGCATTTCAAACCTTGAGTGGGTTAGTAGTTCTGACAAGCCTCCTTTTGTTTTCAGCAATTCTGTTTGTACTAAACAAGCGGGAGACCACCCGCCGAGAGCTGTTCCGGGATTTCCTCAGTGATCCTACCATCTGCAACGAGGAACGGCTGCTCAGTGCCATCAGCCGGGAAGAAGGAGAATCTATCCGGCTTCTGGCATCAGTTTTACAGGAACACAAAACTGAGAGTAACAGTATGGCAGATGCCCTACAGGACTATGAAGAATATGTGGAGGGCTGGGCACATGAAGCGAAAACGCCCCTATCGTTGTTGACCATGCTCCTGGATAATCGGAGCAACGAAATGTCTCCTCCCCTGCAAGCAAAACTGGATTATGTCCGCAGTCAGCTTCAGGAGGATGTCACTCAGATGTTATACTATGCCCGGTTAAAGAGCAGTACAAAGGATTATCAGTTTAAGGATATCAATTTGAATGACTGCTTGGGGGAAGTTCTGGAGGACTATGCCCCACTTCTGGAAGAAAAGCAGTATGTAATTATCAATAAACTGCAATCTGAAACAGTCTATACAGACCGTAGAGGGCTTCAGTTTATGTTGGGACAGATCGTGAGCAATGCCATAAAATATAGCAGCGATAGTCCCATACTAACAATCTCTATGATACATTCGGAGATCGCAGATGTCCTTTCAGTTGAGGATAATGGCATCGGTGTAAAAAAATATGATCTGCCGTATATTTTTCAAAAGGGCTTTACCGGGGATTCTACTGACAGCAGAAAGAAAGCTACCGGTATAGGGCTTTACCTGGTTAAGAAGATGGCTGACGATCTAAACCTTCGTCTGGAAGCTGCTTCCCCGTGGGAAAAGGGCTTTAAGATAGTCATCTTCTTTCCAAAATTGAGATCCAACGGAGGAAAATAATATAAGCAAAAAACGGGGCTGTAAAATAAGTCTCTGCTAAAGAAACGCTAGTTCCGACAAATGCTGGTTCTGGCGTTTCTTTACATTAATATATGTTTTTTGAAAATCGTCACTGTTTTATGTAAAAAGGGTACACTTAATAAGCTTGGATAGATTTCTTCTGTACGTCCATATTTTTTATATCTTACATGTTGTTTTCGTTTGAAAAGAAATTTACGTCCATTAGGGCATATAGGATTTCCGTTCTCATCTCTTATATAGTTTACAGCACGATAAGGATTCGTGTGATGTTTTTTATCTGCCGTTTCTTTTTTGTACATGGTAAATATCATTAAATTTTTCCATTAAAGGTACAAAGCATTCCATGCCTTGTCTTCCATAAAATCAATTCTACGTTAAAAACATACCGTCTAGACAGCTATTTTTTAAGCTATCATTTGAAAGACATATATAATATATAGGCTCAAATGGTGAAAGTGCCCATTTGGGCCTATTATTGTATGAATTCATACGTTACAACCAGAGCAAGATCCACCCGTGTATTACAGTATTGTCATTTTGACAATTTTGTATTACTTACGAGTAGTAGACTTGATGGGGATTACGTCCCCATACCCACGTGAAAATATAATTGCTGGCAATTACATTTTAGCAGACACGCAAGTGTTTCTGAGTAAGCATCACAGACAACAAAATAAGAAAATTTTGATAAGGCATTCACCTGGATAGGTGAGTGTTTTTTTATTTTCAAATATTTAATTAATCGTAAAAATAAAAAAGTTTTCCTCAGGGGGCTGTAAAAATGTCTCTCAGCGTTTCGTTTTATGTAAGGGTATTTTGGACAGGAAAAATATAAAAATTTTCATCAAGAACCTGTATTTATGCCCTTCATCTTTTGAATATATGTAAGGACATTTTTGAGCCGGCATAAAAATGTTTTTTACAACACTTAGAAATAGAAACGAGGCGAGAAAAGAATGAAATATGAATACATGAAGGAGTCAGAGCAGATGCTTCAGTACTTCCGGTTTCCGAAGTTTTTGCTAAAGCTTCGAATTTCTCAAAATGCAAAATTTCTTTATATGATTTTGTATGACCGGGCGCGGATATCGAGAAAGAATAGCTGGATAGACAAGTATGGAAATGTTTATTTGATATTTCCAATTGATGAATTGTCTGTTCAAATCGGCAAATGCAAATCTTCTGTAAAAACAGCATTGAAGGAATTGGATGATGTGGGACTATTGGTTCGCAGATCCGGTGGATTTTCAAAACCCAATCATTTATATGTAAAAATTCCATCTGATGAGATAGGTTTACAGACGGTTGATGATAAGGCGGTTGAAAAGATGGCTGCAACAGAGTCGGGAAAGCACCCATCATCTGGTTGCAAAAATGGCTGTGCAGGAGTCGGAAATGTGGCACCTAGTAAAGTAAC
>NZ_JAQFCE010000002.1:299879-335488 GCF_027690675.1 Bariatricus sp. TF06-38A | reverse complement strand
CTTTTGTCGGTTATTCCCACCGTTTTAGGCGTAGAACGTGTCACACCATTTGCAAATTCGTCCATGAGGAAATGCACATGAACCGGAAGTCTTCCACCATATTTATGGTCTGCCAGATAGAACAACTGCTGAAATAACTGGGTATATAAAATTGACACCAGAAAGTTGTAACTGGTGTCGTTGTCCGGGATTAACGCAAATAAAGCCACTTTCCGCTCTCCCAGTGATGGCAGGTCTAAATCATCTGTTGCAGTCAGTGCTGCCAGACTGGATAAGTTGAATTTCTCAAGTCTTGCGGCTAATGTGATTTGAATGGATTTTAATGTCTTGGCACTACCAGAGTGATAATCTTTGTAATACTTTACTGCGATATGTTCCGGGTTCTTCATTTCCAACCGCTCAAACAATTCATCAAGCGGTGACTGGTACTGGTCATCGTCCTCTCTGACTTCTCCGGCACGAAGCATTTCCATTACCATCGGGAAATTCTGCTCCTCCTCTGGTGCTTCATATCTCAGATAGAAAATCAGTGCCAGTAACAACATGGAAGCTGCGGTATCCCAAAATGGATCGTTGGACTGACTGCCTTTTGGTGTAGTCGCTTTGAACAGGTTCGTCACCAGTCTCTGCACATCGTTATCATCCTTCAGATATACAAACGGGTTATAGCAATGGCTCTTTTCCATATTGATCAGGTCAAGCACTCTTACCTCATATCCTTTTTCTTCCAGAAGATACCCGGTATCTCTCAGATTTTCCCCTTTTGGATCTAAAACCACAAAAGAGGTATTCACCTGCATCAGATTCGGCTTTGCAAAAAATCTGGTCTTTCCTGAACCGGAACCACCAATCACAACCGTCAATACATTTCGCAAATGTTTTCGCATATTGTAGCTGATTCGTACATGCATGGTCAGCAACTTATTTTTTGTAAATCGCTTCTCCCTGTATCTGCGATTGATTTTCTTCACATTCCCCCATTTTGCAGACCCATGTTCTTCACCTCGTCGGTAATGTTTCTTGGTAGAAAGATAAATCCCAATTCCCATACCGTAAGCCAGCAAAAAAATAAGGACAGTTTTTACACTGTCCCCACATAACCGAATGGAAAACGGATGGTTCATTGCTTCCGGGACTCCATCCAGAATCCCCATAAGACCAGACGAAAGATAAGGTGCGACAAGTAACGCAAACCAGATAACCGGGATAATTCCAATTACCGCCAACATCAGACTGCTCTGCTCATCATCGTTCTTCATGGCTTCTGCGTCCTCGCTTTTCCTTCTCCGACGGTACTTCGATTTTCTCAATGACTTTCATTAAAACATCATCGACAAGCTCCGTATCTTTTCCCTCTTTCAGCATCTGATTCCGCTTGTCCTTTAGGGAATGGAACACTACGCCACTCTCATATTTATCCAGTTCTAACGTAATCGTATCACTGCTCATTTTGTTTTCTCCTTTCCCGGATGTTCTTAGCGTGCCATACCACGGTCATGCTCCTGTGTTTTCTGTTCGCCTGTTTTTGCTTCAGATTCTTTCTGACCATTCTCTGCTCTTCCCTGCTGACGCTGGTTCAGATTTTTATCCTGTTCCAACACTTTCGCCATTCTTCCGGAAATTGCATTGGCTGCATCTCTCGCTTTGGAAAGTTCTCCTCTTACCTCCTGCGGTTCCATATTTTCAAAAAACTCCGGTGCATGGGTAAAATCAAACTGGCTGATATCCATTCCATACTTTTTAGACAACATATAGGACGCACAATATGCGTGGAACGCATCTTCACTCCTGTCATAGTCCGGATTGCCTTCTGCATATCCTGCAAATACCAGTTCCGACACAAGGCTCTGAAAAATTTCCTGTGCGTCCATGCCCTTTCTTACATAGATGCATTTTTCTTCCGGTTCAAAATATGCCCCCTTTTCATCAGGCATCTGATCAGGCTCTGCTGCAACAATATTTGCCGGAGGATTGCTCACTAATGCCCGGATCAGGCTTCTCTCATCATACTGATTTTCTTTTGCCGTCTTATCCGTCATCGTTGTCTGGGAAATATCATACAACTTTTTCGCATTGTAATACGTTCCTATCGAACCGTCTTCACGTTCATAAGTCTTTCCCGGCTCCATGATTAAAATTGGATTTTGACGCTCCATACGTTTTACATAAGTTCCATGGTCTCTCCAATATCCATAATCCCCTAATCTCTGTGCATCTGGTTTCTGTGCAAGAATCAGAAGTGCATTATTTGCCGTATAACGGTCAAAGGTACTCTGCACGTCCAGATATTTCTGGAACATCTGACCGTCTGTCGCTACCTGTGCGGTTACCTGTTCTGACAACTCATAGCAACGATTCCGGTTATTCTTACTCTCTGCGATAAATGCCTGTACCTTATCGTCCTGTGGTACGGCAGATACATTTAATAAAGAATCAAAACTGTTATCCATAAAATTTACCTCTCTTTCCCTTTTCTTGGTTTTCGTTTCTGTTGTGGCTGTTGGTGGCGAATCTGATTCCGATCTTTATTGCCCTGATTTCTCACCGGATCATTTCTATGCTCACGCCACTCCGCTTCTTTCTTCCTTGCATTCTGTATCTCCCGAAGTTCTTTTCTGACCGATGGTTTCTCTGGTTTTTCCGGAGCGTATAACTTAGAAGTACCCTCTGCGGTTTTCTCTTGCTTCTTTGAGGTAGGCTCGGACAGACGGGATTTGGTTGTCTTTGCCAAAGAGGGGTTTTGCTCTTTCCCCTCTTTCTTCACCGGCTCTCCAAACAGCTCGTCCATAAGCTGATCCTCCTTGGATTTCTGTGGATAATCTTTCTCCGGCTCCGCCTGTCCCTGTTTTTCCTGCTGAATCTGTACCTTTTCCGGTTTCTTTTCCTGCTTCTCCGATTTTCCGGCTTTCGCTTTTTCTGCACGTGTCCGTTCAATTTCCGTCTTAATCTTCGCCGCTTCTGTAACAGATGCGAACTGGAATCTGTCTACGATACGGTTGATTCTTGGTGCATCTTCTTCCTTTACAATCACATCTACCAGTCCGTCACTGCTTCCTTTAGGATTTCGGACTGCACAATACAACACGCCATATCGTTTTGCTTCCTGCACAAACTGCTTCAGGTCACTTTCTTTCACTGAAAACACCGTCAGTGGTCTACCCGATTTGACCAGTGTCTCAAGTCTTGCCCTGCCTTTTGTCTTTTTCTTCTCTTTTAAGACTGCATACAACATCACTGCCAGATGCTTCGCACCTGTACCGCTGATTTTCAATGCAGCTTCACCGACTTCCAGAGACATTCGTACTACCTGGTCAGCGGCTTCGCCTGATGTGTTCATGGCTTTGTTCCTCCTTCTTCTCTTTTTCTTCCCGCACCATCTTAAATTTTTCTTCAATCACCTTGGAACGTGCGGCAATCCCATCGCAAACCACCACCTCCCTTCTGAGCGTTCCAATTTCTTCTGTCAGACCTTTGAGCTGTTCTTTCAGCTCCTGTATTTCTTCTTCCGGTCTGTTTGCCCGAATCTTATAACGCAAGTGTTTCCGCTCCTCCACACACTGCTCCATTTGTTTCTGCAAACGGTCTTTCAACGAAAAAAGCTGCTCCGCAGTATCAATGTGATAGTGGCAGAGCAGCTTTGTCTCTTTGGAAATGGTATTCAGTTTTAATAAATCCTCTCGGAACAATACATGAATTTGTTTGGCAGACATTGACGGGCGGTTCTTCGGTAGGATTCCTAAAAGATAACAGTAATGCAGATACAATCCCCGAAGTCCTCCGATCTTTCTTGTCTGCTTGAAGTTGCCGGATACCCGAATCCGGTAAGTCTTACGAACCGAAAGTTTCTTCTCGGCAGGTAATTCATTTTCTTCCAGAATTCGAACCCGGATTGCTTCCAGTGAATAATTCTCTCCAAAGTTTCTCTTTAACTTCAGACCACGCTCCCGTCCTTCCGGGCGAATGGTAATGTCTTTCCCGAACTTAAAAGAATATCCTTTTTCCCGCAAATAAAAAAAGAACTGTTTTTCAGTCCTCGCTTTTCGGATTGCTTCATCAACATCTGCTTTTACCATGCTGTGATAACTCGGCTTTCCTTGCTGTTCTGCCTGCCACTCGGCATAATGTTTTCCTTTTCCCTGTTCTGGCTGTTGCACAACCGATAGCTGATATTCTTTACATAAACGGTCCGACACCATTCGCATATCACGATAATCCTGATTTGTCCTGTGGTATCTTTTTCCGTCAAGGAATGAAACTGAGTTCACCACAAAATGATTGTGCAGATGATTTGCCTTATCCAAATGGGTTGCAATCAATACCTGATACTGACTGCCCCACAATTCTTCTGCCAGCTTCTTTCCGATCTCATGTGCCATTTCCGGATTACATTCTCCCGGTGCAAAAGACTGGTATCCATGAAATGCAACAATTCCGTCCTCTTTTCCAAAACGCTTTTTGACTGCGATCATTTCTTCTCTGGCGGTTGTCGGTGCACAATTAACTCCAGATACATACTGTTCCATCAGTTCTTCCGATTCTCCGACAAGTTCCCTTTCCATAGATTCAGATTGTCCCCGTCTGGTCTTTTCAGTATTCACCGCATAGGTAATTACATCCTCTAATCCCTGTGTGGATTGTGATTGATTCTCAGATATCTGCCCTTCATTGTTCTCTTTCGTCTTGTCCGGGTTCTCCGCATACTTAATTACTTTTCCTATCCAACCTTTGATACTCCAGATTGATGTCACTGCCATGATTCGTTTTTCTCCGGAAGTATTACTGCTTCTGTAATCTTACGGACTGCTTCATTGAACTTCTGCACTTCCTGATCGTATCTCTGCACATCTACCACATTTAACACATGTGCTTTCTGTGCAATCTGATTTAAGTTATTTCCAATTTTGTGAAGTTCCCGCATCATAGAATAATAATCTGGCGGCGGTGCATCTTTGGGAACAACACCGGAGATTAACTGTCTCAGGTACGCTTCTCGGTTCAGTCCGCTTTTCTTTACTTTCTTATCCAATGCCTCGGCTTCCTTTTTGTTCAACCGAAAAAGAATTGCTACATTACGTTTTCTCAACGCTCCATCTCCTTTGCTTTCTGTATAGAATCTGGTTCCTGGCGAATCTGGTGTTTTTCTTTATCGTAGCTGTAAACTCTGTCTGAGAGAACCTCCTCACGCTTAACCTCTGCCCGGTTTACTTCCCGCACCATTTCGCCCAATCTTCTTGGTTCAACTTCACCATTATCCGGTACAATCAAAACTTCATGGACTGATGACGGAAGAACATAAAATCCTTCTGGAAAAAGCTGATTGAGTTTATTTAAAACCTCTGGTTGAGTAATCATAGATGCTCCATACTGCTTTTCCATATTCGTAAGTACATAGGCTGTTTCATGCGAACTAAGTCCAAATTCCGTTGTATTCTCATCTAATAGATTCTTTACACATGCGTCTTCATCAAAAAGGCTTTTCCATGTTCCAAACATTGTCTGAAGAACTGGTGTATTTATCGGCTGTGTGTTTGCCCTTGCCTGTTGAAACAACGCTTTTTCATCAATATTCCAAATACTGAGATATTGATTTCTTATCTCCATAGTCGCTTTTCCTTCTCTAGAATCTACTGGGAAATCCACATAGCAGATAGCAGATAAATCTTCAATATTTTCATGAGGCATTTCCTGCAGCATCTTTCGATTTGCCTGTGTGTTCACAAGTTTAATTGCCAGATGCTCTTTTAACGAATCATAGTTTGTCAGATCAATCCCGCTATTCATAAATGGAGCCCGGCTCGATTTCTCTATACAACTTGCAATCCTGTTCATTACACGCTCAACAGGTTCCCCTTGTCGGATTTCATCAAAGAATTGTTCCATATAAATAATCGGACTTGCATTTCTTTCCGGAAGACTTACCTGTACTCCTATTAACTGAATTCCATTATTTTTATTTTTCTGCACGACCTGAAAATCTGCATCTTCATACTCTGGTGGAAGATAATTACGAATATCCTTTGCCACTCCTTCCGCAAATACTTTTTCTGCTATCATTTCTTCTGTTCCCCTTTCTTCTGTTCCACTTTCTTTTTGCCCAACTTCTTTAAATACGCTTCATAACGTTTTGCTTCTTTTTTCTTATTTCTAATTGTCAAATCAATACTTGCCATTTTCTTTCTCCTTCACTTATTTTCTGTTCACCTGTAAAATGCACATTGCAATTACACCGACCGCACTTCCTACAAATATTCCTGCAACAAATAAAATCATTTTCTTCATGTCTCCTGTTTCTCCATATTGTAAATTTTTCTAAGGGTTTCAGGGATTCTCCCTGACAAGCTGCCGCTGGACTGACAGACAGGAAACCTGTGTGGCAATCCAAAGGCGTTGCTTGCTGGTATTGTGTATTCTTCTGCACCCGTCTCGTTGCTCCGGGTACCAAAGAATTTACCTTCCGAAAAACAAATGCTTTCCTGGCTGTAATTCCAACATTGGATTTGTACAACAACCACATTTTGTACAAGCAAATCCACATTCTTTGCACTCCTGCCCGCAATCATGTCCGAAGTCTTTTTCCTCTTTTAGTTCACATCGCCCACAAGTTTTACACAAATATTCACACTCTGTACAGCGTACATTTTCATCAGTTGCCATACATTCTTCACTCGCCGGACAATACTTTTGACAGCTTTCACACTGCTCCGTACAGCTTTCTTCTGATACCTTTTCAGCAATAATTCCAATCAAGCCGTCTTGTTCTTTTTCTTCTTTCACCTGTGTTTCCAGAAAAATCTTCAACAGATTTTCGCTGTCCACATTATCTTCCATCGTTAAAATCAACTCTTTTTTCTGAACCAATGACAGCTCATACTTCACTATTTTCATGTAATTCCGCCTCCTTTCTTCCTGCTCAGCGTTCCCATGGACGGTTGCTTTTCTGATTTTTTGACTTCTCCCGCCTTGTTAATCCAAGATTTAATCTCAGGCACAACATATCATTACAGTCCTTGCCTTTCGTTGGTGGTTGGTCTTTCACACGATATTTTTTGGGTACAACTGTTTGGATTGCTTTTGTTGCAAGTCTTCCGGTACGGTCATTATCCAAATGTAATACAATCTCTTTTACATCCGAATGTTCCTTCAAAAATCGTGTCAATGCCGCTGGGACTTTGCTTCTTTCTATCTCTTTTGCAGGTTGATACACACCCGCCAACGACAATAAATGCTCCGTCCGCCACTCTTTCCCGTCCAATTTCTGCATCGTTGCATAAGATAACAGGTCAATAGCCGATTCAAATACATGCACTTTATCACTCATTTTCTCTGCCGGAATTAAAAAAGAATAATTCTTATCACTTCCATTTGCTTCTCCAATAAAATCTGTATTGATTCCACGAAGTGCTGCATATTGTGGTTTTCCCTGTTGATCCATACCAACAAAAACTGCATTATGATGATACGCACTCTCATAAATTCTTCCAGTTTCTATACAGAATCGAACAATATCATTGTCAATTCCCCGTCCAGTAAGATAACTGAACACATTTGTGTGATACCGATTTTCTTTTGGTAACAACAGATGTTTTTCCACTGGAAGCTGCTCAGATACAGAAAGAGGCGGTTGAATATTTGCCTGTCCTGCAAGCAATTCAACCGCCTCCAAAAAGCTGTAATCTTTTACTTTAATCAGATAATCCAGTGCTGACCTGCCACCAATTCCTCTACTCCACCACATCCATTTACCATTAGATATCTTCAAACTGTCATGCGTTCTGGTGGTATAAGTGTTACCGGAAAAGTGAACCAACTCATAAGGTTCATAATTTTTCAGATACGTCAGCAAGTCTATTCTCTTTACTTCCTGCACAACCTGAGGTGGTATATATGGCATAAGCTCCTCTCCTTTCCTGCCCTGAATTGATATTTTCATATCCGGGCATAAAAATAACCGGGCAATTTCCCATTCAGGAAACCACCCGGTTATGTAGCATTTTCATGCTAAGCAATCACTTTTTCGTCCAGAGCTTTGACTTCATCTATGGACAATTCTGCTATTTCAGCTATTTCTTCATATGATAATTTACCAGACTGCAACATACCTTTTGCAACTTTAATTGCTTTTGCATGTTCTGTTTCACGTGCAGTTTCATTTCTCATTTCTTCCATCGCTCTACACATAGTCGCAACTCCTTTCTCATCTTCTTTAAAATATCGAACTCGATCTGCCAGAATTTTATATTTCATATCCTTGGCATCGGTACAGGAAAAATCATGCATCAGCTTTCCTAATGCAGATTCGTCTTTAATTTGTGAGTTCACATATATAATATGCGATTCATCACCAAACAATTCGCCTGTTTCTTTTACCGTTCTGTCAATATGATAGATTGGTAATCCCACTTTCATTATATCATTTTCTGTAATAAAAATAACATAGGATTCACACAAATTTTCATATTTTTCACCAGGCTCTGTCACATTTGCATCGATAAGGCTGCTGTTGTATCTTGCTCTTTTCACTCCGGCACCCTTATCACTTCTCTGTATCTCGATATTATATACTCTGTTGTCTGCATCAACCGCCAGTATATCCAGTCTTACTGAACGTCCCTGAAGATTCTTAATATCCTGCTGTCCGTTCACTCGCAATACTTTCAAATCTGTACGGTTTAAAATAATCTGAAGCAAAAATTCCGTACACGCTTTATCCTCAAATACCTTTTGCATGAAATCATCGTCCAACAATCTCAGTCCCCTCAGACGCTGTAAATCTTCTTCATGCTTCCGGTCAAAATCTAATTCTTTTGTAGTATTCTCTGCCATAGTATCACCTCTTTCTTTTTCCGTATCTTCCTTTTCTTCCGTTTGTTTATAACAGATTAACATAGTTTCTTCTCCTATACAAGCTCCATGTTTTTACTAATCCAACTTCAATAACTCAATGATCTCCATCGCATGTGCTATCCCTAATAAGTACATCTGCAACCGTTTCCAACAGTTTATATCATCTTCCACTAAACAAAATTTCGCCAAGGCTTCTGTCTCTGCATAATTCAAATCCAACGCTTTCGTGATTCCATTGCTGTCGGTAATCATATTTAAGAATGGATATTCGTCCAACAACTCATGGTCTTCTCTCTGCAACTCAGTAAATTGCGGCGATTCCTGCAGCAATCTTTCACATTCATTTTCAAGATAATCTACAAACATTCCCATTAAAGGCGGTAAATGATAAATATCAAAATCACTGATTTTCATGTTTTATCACTCCAATCTTTTTCATATATTCATAACAATGGATATGTCCGTACAAATAATGGTACAAGCGTTCTTTGTTCTCTATTTTATCTCTGACTTGCAAATACTCCAATACTGCCTGATGTTCCTGCTCTGATATTCTAACTTCACCGTTATCATCTAATAATTTTTCTATAACTGGATACTGGTTCAACAATTCTTTTCTCTTTGCGCAGAAAGTCTGATATTCCTCGTGTTCTGCAAGTAATTCCTGAACCGTATCTCTGTCTACTTTTTCCAATAGAATTCCCAACCACTCAGGTAAAACAATATCGTTTTCTGAAAATAATGATTTCATGCTCTACTTCCTCCTGTTCTTTTTTGCTAACTATAACAAGTTTCTCAGGAGAAAACGACTGTGCGATTTTCACATTCAATCTGCCAGAAACTCTCTGGCAGACTGAATCCCTTTTACCGCTCACGCTCTTTTTTCTTTTGTTCCGGTTCTATCTCCACTCCTTCTCCATCGTCCAACAGCACCTGGTCTTTCTTATCCATATCCAGAAGTACGTTTAATTCTCCAAGCCTTGCTACTTTTTCTGCCAGTTCTTCTTCCTGTGGAAACTCTTTCTGTGCTTCCTCTTTGGCATTTTCCAACTGTACCTTGAGGTTTTCTAACTCGTCCTGCCACCGTAACATCTTGTCAGGCAGTTCCTGAATCTTATTATCCAGACGGGTAATATTACCATGAATATCTGAACCAAGCGGTACATGATATACTTGTTTTCCATACATGGAAATGATAAATACCTTTTGAAAAGAATCATAAGATAGTTTCATTGGGAAGCCACGATACCTTCCAAGCAGCACCGCTTCTGCTGACTTCATTGCTTTACAGGCTTCTATGATTGCCTGTCCTGCCTCTTTCTTTTCTGTATATACAACATCATGAATCTGCATCGCCGGAAAGGTCTCCCGGTCTGGCGGCGTATTTTCCTTTGCCAATGCAATATCTGATTCGTAATCCGCAATCCGTTGTTCGCACTGTTTGATTTCATTTGGGAAATATCGCACTGCTTTATCTTCCATTTCATACTTCTGGCTGAGAAAACTCTGTTTCAATAACTGAAGCTTTGATACCTGAATATCCAAATCCATCTTCTCTTTTATATACGGATTTCCAACTGCTAAGGCTTTGATTTCTGCATAAGACAGTGCCACTTCATCAATATCCTCCACTGACCTTGCCGGACTTTTACTGGTCATGATTTGAGAGATGAATTTCTGCTTATTCTCTATAATCTGATATAGATAAGCATCGAAAGTTCCTTCTGTAACGTAACGGACAATATCTACTTTCGGATTTTTGTTTCCCTGCCGGACGGTTCGTCCTGCTCTCTGCTCCAAGTCAGTCGGTCATTTTTTGCGGACAGTTCAATACATGCCCTTCGGTTCCTCTCCCTACTCCTGCGTTTGCTCTCGTTTGATTTCTCCCTCTGTATCCTCTTAGCACAAGCGGGACAATACTTTGATATTCCAGAGCTGGGGACGTATTCAACACCGCACACCGTACAATTTTTAGGCTTTAACGCCGTCCACCGCTTTGTGGGTGTGATATGTAATTCACCGACAAAGCCGATGAATTTATAGTAAATCTTGATTTCCTGCCTTACTGTCCCGTCCGCAAGTTTCTCACGTTCCGAAACAAGTATCTTGTCTATGAGTGCGTTTATGATGGTTGCGTCCAACTCTTTCAGCCCCTGATAGTTGCGGATTAGGGATAGAAAGTCCCTCACGCCCTGCGATTTCTCATAGCTGTCATTGAGCGTTTCCGTTACCTCTTTCAGCCGTGCTTCAATTTCAAGCTGCTCTTTCTGGTATTTCCCCGACATCATCTCAAAATTCCGCTCCGTGATACGCTCCATTACCTTGTCCTCATAGAGAGAGGAAAACAGCCTGTCAAGCTCCGCAAGGCGTTTGTTCAGCTTCTTCTTTTCTTTCTCTAATGATTTCGCCCTGCTCTGGTCTGTTTCCGTGAGCCGCCTTTCTATGGCTCTGACCGCCTTTTCATCATTGACCGCCATATCCGCAAAGCGGTTGATGTCGGCAAGGACGGCATTGAATAAGTCCCTCGCTTCAATGCTGTGTGCGGTACACATAACATTGCCATATCTGCCATAATTATTGCAGGTGTATTGTACGCAGTCGATGATGTCGGGGCGTTTCCTCCTGTTGGCACTCGCCGCCCGCATCGCATAGCCGCAGTCCGCACACTTGATAACGCCCGAAAAGATATTCTCAAATCCCCCTGCGTTCTGCTCCCGCCTGCGGCTCGTCATAAGCTGCTGTACGGTGTCAAATTCCTCCTGCGTGACTATCCCCTCATGGGTGTCTGGTATCACTTCCCATTCTTCGGGCAGCTTAGAGGGGCGTTTCTTGCTTTTCATGTTGGCTGCAATCCGCTTGTAGCCTGCAAGGTTGCCCGCATATATCGGGCTTCTTAAAATGCCCCTCACGCTGTTCTCGCTCCAAATATAACGGTTTTCCTCGTTATCCTCAAAGTACCGCTCATAGCCTGTTGCCCCTTGCTCCACCGCATAAGCGGCAGGGCGTAGGATATGCTGTTTGTTGATGTGCTTGCGGATTTTGGCGATGCCGTTGCCCGCTAACGCAAGGTCGAATATCTCCCTTACCACATGGGCAACTTTGTCATCTATCAGCAGATGGTTGTGGTCGGCAGGGTCTTTGACATAGCCATAAGGGGCTGTTGTTCCCATGAATTTCCCCTGCTGAAACCTCGCACGGTACGCCGATTTTATCTTGACTGACACATCGGCAGAATACATTTCGTTTAGGATGTTGCGGAAAGGCGTGATGTCCATAGCGGATTTGTTTAAGGTGTCCACGCCGTCATTGACCGCTATATACCTCACGTTATGCTCTGGGAAAAAGACTTCCAGATATAACCCACAATCAAGATAGTTCCTCCCCAGACGGGATAAATCTTTTGTAATCACGCAGTTTATCAGCCCGTTTTCAATGTCCTTAATCATATTCTGGAAACTTGGTCTTTGGAAATTTGTTCCAGAGTAGCCATCGTCAACATACGTTTTTGCTAAATGCCATCCCTGCCTTTTCACATAATCCGTGAGGATGGATTTTTGTGTCGCAATGCTCGCACTCTCGTTATCCGTGCCATCGTCCTTTGATAAGCGGCAGTAAATGCCGACTTCATAAATCTTGTTCTCCGTTCTTATTCCTGCCATACTGTAAAACCTCCATATCTGTCCTAACGTTTTCATGTTCCATTGCGTACATTCTAAGCGGACAGCCCCTCATTGTCGAAGGTGTCGCCCTCGGCAATCTTCTTCCGAATATCCTCGGAGATAATCGGGACAAACGCTTCTGCAACGGTCTGTGTGCCGATATATTCTCGACTGATAATCATTTGTACTTGCCCTTTTGGCACAATACGCTTTCTTCTTCCAGTTGTTTTCCTATCCTCGCCCATACTTAAATCTTCCTTTCCAGACAGGGCAGGAGAACGTCTGGAAACGCCCCGCCCTGTCAATCAGATACCATCAATCCCCGCTGTTTACTTCTTTCTGTAATGCTTCAAGGAGTGCCGCTGCTTCATCAGCGTTCAACGTGATACCCTTTCCGCACTTCTCACGGTTCGGGGAAAAGCTGCGGATGTCATATTTCGGCTCTCTCCCGTTCCATGAAATAAGATTGATTTCCTTTGTGTAGCCGCTGTCACTCGCAGACAATACGGCGATTTCCTTTACAATCTCATACTGGATTTCTTTCATTCCTTACCTCATTCTCCTTAAAATTCTGTCTTTCTTCTGTTCCAAATTCCTGCATTTACTTCCCGAAAAAAGAAGGTTAGCGGCTGTCCCTGCTCCGTTTTCTCTGCAACTCACGTTCCAGAAGTCGGATGATGGTTTCCTCCATCTGCTTCGGCGTTGTGTCCTTCGGAAAGTATTTTTTCAGTTTGCTTGTGTTGATTTTCAAGGTTTCTTTCTGGTTTCCCTTTTCCTCCGTCATAATGGAAAATATCATATCCATGTCAAGCTGCCCGCTCTGGCTCATGCTTTTCATCCGCTGTGCCTGTGAGAGTGAGGGCGTTGCTTCTTCGCTCTCCATCGTGGCAAAGAGATTTTCCTGCTCGTCTTTCTTCAAAAAGGACAGTTCCACCGCAGGTGTGAGGGCGATTTTCCCCTCGTCCACCATCTGCAAAATCGGCGGTATCAGTTCCGTCAGGCGGATAAAACGCTGGACGGTCATCCTGCCCACGCCGAAGCCCTGTGCCACCTTGTCGTCCGTCCGCAACTTCGTCACAACTTGTGACGAGGTTAAGTCTGTGCGGAAACCCTGCCGCTTCATGGCTTCGGATTTCATCTTGTAAGCAAACGCCCGCTCCGATGGCAGGATATTCTCACGCTGCAAATTGCTGTCTACAAGGGTGATGATGGCTCGGTCACGGTCTAAGGGCAGGACAAACGCAGGCACGGTATTTATCCCTGCAAGTTCAGAAGCACGGACACGCCGCTGTCCTGCAATCACTTCATAACCGTCCCCGTCCTCTTTCGGGCGTGTGATTATCGGCGTGACAATGCCAAATTCCTTGATGCTTTCCGCTAACTCTGACAGTGTTTCATCTTCTGCCACATGAAACGGATTGTCGGGGAACGGGTACAAGTCTTTGGTCTTTAACACCTTAAAATCCTGTTTCTTCATTCACATATCTACCTTTCTTTCGCTCTGCTTCTATGATTTTTCTGCAATTCTTCCAACACTTCGGGCGGTATTTTTGACAGCAGCCGCCCCATCTGCTCGTTGGTTCTCTGCAATTCAAATATCTTCTGATTCGCTTTCTGCACCTTTAGTTCCTGCTCGTACTTTTCATCACGCATACGCCCCGCATAGTCTGATTCCTGCCCAATTCTCTCTTTCAAACTGTCGATATACGCCTGCTGTTTCCCGATTTCCTTAGAGAATTTCTCCACGTCTGGCAGCCATGCAGAGAGTAAATCTAACGCTTTATCCCTTTTCTTCCCTGCGTTAAAGGCGTTGATGTCGGATAGGGCAGACACGATTTCTTCATACTGTTTATCAAGCCTGCCGCCTAATTTATAGAGCCATGTGGGGACGTGTTTCCGCTTGGTTTCCATTGAGGACTGCCCCCGTTCAAGCTGATTCCACCGTGAGGACATCCGCTCATGGTAGGCGGTCTGCCACTCGGATAATGATTTCTGGTTGCCTAAGATAGCTTTCGCTGACAGCTTATTGTCTGGCGTAATCGGCACAAAGCAGAGGTGCATATGGGGCGTTCTCTCGTCCATATGGACGACAGCGGAGAGGATATTCTGCTTTCCAACACGCTCCGAAATGAAGTCAAGAGCCGTCTGGAAATACGCTTTTTGTTCTTCGGGCGGTAACTGGTTCATAAATTCTGGTGAAGCTGTGATGAGCGTTTCCACCATCATCACGCTGTCTTTCCTTGTCCTGCACCCCGCTTCGGCTACCATGCGGTTAATCTCTTTCTTGTAGGTGTACTTTGGTGGTGCTATGAGATGGTAATTGTTTTTAGAGCGTTCCATATCTATATCTGGGTTGCTTTTGTAGGCTTCTTTCTTCCGCTCGTTGTGGCGTTCACAAGCCGCAACGCCGCCCGCTTTTCGTTTCTGGAAACGCAGGATTGCATAAGGCATAGGCGGATTCCTCCTTTCTTTCGGCGGGTGACCGTCCTTTGGGGTGACAGCGGTGACGGTGGTGACAGCAGTTTTGGGATACCCCCTGCCGACTGCCGCAACTGTCACCCTCACCCCCTGCATGACGGTCATGTCGATGATGACGGTGTTTTTGGGATACCCCCCTCGCAAGAGCCGTCACCGTCATGCCGCCATTCTTTTATCCGAAGCCGTAAGGCGTAGGATAGCAGGGCACAGCCCTGCCTTAAGGGAGTCCAGAGGGAACGTCTGGCACACGACTTTGCAGGGCAAAGTGTAGTGTGTTACACCCTGTAAACGCAGTCGGAAAAATCGGAATGATTTTTCTGACCGCAGGGGTGGTTTTACACGACCGAAAAGGGCGAGTAAATCTCACGCCTGCATTTTGCGTTTACGGGGTGTTCTCCCGTAGGGATGACAGCGGCAGGGTATCCTAAAATCACTGTCACCACCGTCACTGCTGTCACCCGCAGGGCAGAGCCGCCAGCTTTACATGGCTTTAAGCGTCAATGACAGTAACAGGGGGGTATCCTAATATCGCTGTCACCACCATCACCGCTGTCACCCGCCCTCCTTGCAAGGGCAATCCGCCTGCCGTCTTTCCTGCGGCTGTACTGGTAGCAGATACGGTTCTCGCTTAAAAATGTGGTGCGGTATTCATTCAGCCATTTCGTAATCACCGTGGGTATGGTTTCCGTTTCCCCCATAGCGGCTAACAGTTCCGTTGCCGTGCCTATCCATTCTTCCTTATCCCTCATAAAATCCACCAACCGAAAAAGGACATCTGGTATCGTTTCTTTCGCAAGCTGCTCCTGCGTTTTCCGCTCCACAAGCTCCCAACGGCAATCACGGAAACGCAGCGTGTATTCCTGATAAGGCGTGTCCCTGCCCGTCACATACAGCTTGGCGGTGTCAGACGCACGTTTCTCCTTTTCCAGAACAAAGGTAGCGTCCGCACTCCCCGTTAATCCTGTCGTCCCAGACACCTTGTTGAACACGTCGCTGTCATTCTGCTTTCGGATGTGGTGTACGACAATGACCGCCAGAGAGTGCCTGTCGGCAAAGTCTTTGATGAGGGAGATGTCCCCATAGTCGCTTGCATAGGCATTGTCTTTTGAAGCTGTACGGACTTTCTGCAAGGTATCAATGACAATGAGCCTGCTGTCTGGGTAATCTTTCAGATAATCTTCAAGCTGCACGATAAGACCGTCTGACAGCTTGCAGCTTGCCACGGCAAAGTGGAGCCGCCCGCTTGCTTCGTCCGTCAAACGAAATAACCTGTCCTGTATGCGGCAGAACGTGTCCTCAAGGCAGAGGTAAAGCACATCGCCCTCCATTGTCGGCATATCCCATAAAGGGATTCCCTGCGACACGCATAAGCATAGCTTCAGCATGAGCCAGCTTTTGCCTATCTTCTGTGAGCCGCAGAACAGCGATAAGCCTGTCGGGATAAGGCTGTCCACCACAAAGGATGGTTTCTCAAGCGGTTCATAAAGGAGCGTTTCGGCGTTGACTGTCTGTAACTTCTGCATGGCTTTCCTCCTTTCGGGCGGTGTCTTTGTTTTCGTTGCACATAGGCGTTGACCTCCTTAAAAATAGATTTACTCCCACGGAAAAAAGTGAGAGTATGTAATGCCGCCAATCCCACACAAATAAAAAACAGATTTCTTTTTCGGGCGGTGTCGGTCACGGTTGGAGATATTTCTTCAATTTCCGCCTTTACTTTCTCCTTTGCAATCGCAACAGATTTCTGTATTGCCGAAGCGGTGCAATGCTCCATAGCGGCGATTTGGTAAAAATTGAACTCATACTCGTAGTAGAGCAGGAAACGCCGCCTTTGTATCTCTGGAAGGCTCCCAACCGCCTTATAGAGCGTTTCATTCCGTTCTTCCTCAACCATGCGTTCATCAAGGCTCTTAGGCACACGCAACGCCCGTCTGTAAAGGGTTTCGTCCCATACCTCGTTAAACTCCCTGTGCCGCTCGTCCCATTAGAAAAGATTCCTGTTCCTGCGCTCCATCTGCCGAAACTCCATAAAGAACTGTTCCGACACTTCCAACTCGTGGGATTTGCCCTGCCCGTCCTTAAAGCTGATAAAATACCTTGTGCCGCTTTCCGTGGATTCCTCCCGAAGCGTGTATGCCTTAACCCTGTATGCCATCCTGTTGTCCTCCTGCAAAAAATGAGTGAGGGGATTTCCATCCCTCACCCAGTAGCCCGCAGGATGGCAGGCTGTTTTAGAAGCTATAAAATTTTCCGCAGCTTCTTCCGCAGATGGTCTAACCTCGCATAGATGGCACCAGTCGTCAAATGCACAAGCGGGGCAATCTCCTTTGTGGAATACCCCTGCATTTTCAGCAGGACGATTTTCAAGGTACGCCCGTCCACCGTGACTAATACTTGATAGAGATTTTCGCTCTCAATCTCTTCCAGTAACTCCGCAACCGTACCCACTTCCGCCTGCCGCTCCCTGCCTGCCATGTCCTCAAGATATTCCGCAACGTCATTCGTCCATCGGTAAAACCGCCTGTTGGAATTGAAGTCTGCCCTGTCCGCCATGCGTATCTGCTCAATGGTCGCTTCATCAACGCCGCACTCACGCAGCAGCTTTTCCTCCGCTTCTTTCCAGATACGCCATTTCCTGTCCTCCCGTCCGTGGTTGTATGCCATTCTTACTTCCTCCAATCAGAATTGATTGAGAGGGCAGAGAAAAGCCCCCTCATCTTCCCAAAGGAAAAAACAAGGGGGCTGAACGCCTTAAATTTTAATTTTCTATTATCTTTCTTAGTTTTATTAGGATTCTGGCTTTGCGTTTGTTTACAACGCTCTGGGTTATGCCCAACCTCGCCCCGACTTCACGCTCGGAAAGTCCGTCAAAAAAGATTGCCTGTATCAGCTCCTGTTCACTATCCGACAGCAAAGGCAGGGCGGCTTTCAGCCTGTCCACCATGACCGCATTGACAACGGTTTCTGCAATGTCCACCGCTTCATCAGTGATAAAGTCCAGAGGATTCCCCTCGCTGTCCGTAAATCCGTCGAGAGATAGCAGTCTATTCTTTGTATCTAATTTTTGCAGATAACGCCACCGTTCCTTGTCACGGTAGAAGTCTGTGTATTGCTCCCTCACGACTTCAAGCAGACAGCCTTGAATGGGGATAAACAGCTTGTCCATATAGGTCTGGTCGGATTCCCTGCAACGGCAGAACTCCGTGTAGGATAATTCCACATAGCCGCCACTTTCTCTGATATATACCTTTCTTGGTGCGTATTTCACCGCTAATACCTCCAATCTGAATTTTTGAAATGTAAAAATCCAGATGGAGAGGCGGGGAGCGGCAACGCACACCAGAAACAGCCCTGCGGCACTTTCCAACAAAAAACGACAAAAGAAAAACCGCAAAGGCTCTGTGACCTTCACGGTTATGGGAAATACAAATTCTGTTGTATGGAGATTGTACTTCCACTTTCAAGGTGAGAAGTACCGCTGCACTGGCAGAAATTTTTTTAACTGGTTTCCTGCCATTCTCTGATATGCTATGTATTGATAAATTTTACTTCGTATGAGCAGATGAATAACCGCCCGAAAAAAGAACATAAAAAAATCCCTCCAAATTTAAAAACAAATTCAGAGGGTAATTTAGGGTATAACAAAATAACCCACCCGAATATCGTTTTTTTTATTTGGTGAGTTTGTTCTTTCAAATACGAAACAAAAAGAGCCGATGATTCGTGAATTGTTCCACAATTTCATCGGCTCTGCGTCTTAAGCGTCTGGCTCTTTGATGACAGTTATCTTCAAGTTGTCAACTTTAATCAAGCTTTCTTGTCTGCATTTTGGACAATAAAGGGGATAATTCTCCAAAACAGTGTCCTTCCTAATTTTATTACGGGTTTTGCTCCCACAAACAGGACACAATATCCATTCGCATTTCATCATAATTAGTCTCTAATCCTTTCAAATCTCATTTTATATGACTTTTGCAAGCTGTTAAGCTAACTTGTGGAACATATGCCGAACCTTATCTATACGGCTATTCGGGCGGCGGGGTTGGCAAATAAATTTACCAATAGCTGGCTGGTATCCTTTTAACTCTGTCAAGCAGACTCCCTGCCCATTTGTGAAATAAGTTAAATCGTTCCTGTATTCTTGAATACATCTGGCAGGGATTTCTCCTTTCAGAATGACCTCGTCATTCTTTACCTGAGTACTTACAATATCTGCACAA
Organism: Bariatricus sp. TF06-38A; assembly: GCF_027690675.1. NCBI lineage: Bacteria > Bacillati > Bacillota > Clostridia > Lachnospirales > Lachnospiraceae > Bariatricus > Bariatricus sp. TF06-38A. Next base: position 316,290 of record NZ_JAQFCE010000002.1, on the reverse strand, counting down.
TACCTTGGGGCATCATGATACGCCCGTGAGAGATATTCCTGCGGTGCATAAATTTCAAAGTGGAGATATGGCTCTAATAGTTCTGTCCCTGCTTTTTTTAAAGCCTGCTCCAATACGATAGGGGAAAGCAGCCGAAAGTCTGCGGGGGTACTTACAGGACTATAATACAATCCATATTCAAAACAGATTTTACAGTCTGTCACTTTCCATCCATACAGCCCCTGCTCGCAGCCATAAAGAACCCCCTCCATAACCGCATTTTGGAACGATTGGTTTAAATATCCAAGTGAAACTCTGCTTTCATACTGCACTCCGCTTCCAATAGGGAGCGGCTCTATGGACAACCCGACAGAAGCCCAGAAAGGATTTGGCGGGACTTCTATGTGGATGGTATATTCTGCTTTTCTAAGCGGTCTTTCCATATATATAACAGTAGGCTCTTTTATTTCTGCCTCCACATGGTATTTTTCCTCAAGGATGGCACAAATGACTTCCATCTGCACATTCCCCAAAAAAGAAAGTATAATCTCATGCGTTGTAGTATCCACATAATATTTTAAAAGAGGGTCGCCATCTGAAATTTCTGTAAGTGCCCCAAGCAATATTTCCCGCTGTTCAGATTTCTTTACTGCAATCGTTGTTTGGAGCATAGGGAGAGGATTTTCAATAAATTTTCTCTGCGGCAACAGCATTTCGTTCCCCAAAATACTGTTTAGCTGCAAAACATCATTTGGTAAAATTACAATATCACCAGAGCAGGCTGTATCGGATGAATATAATTCACCGTTTGTCGGAACACACATCTCTGTGATTTTTATTTTCTCTTTTTCAGATATTTTAATAACATCCCTCAAATGCAATGTTCCGCTATATATACGCACATAAACAAAACGCCGCCTTTTCTCTGAATATTCAATCTTAAAAACCTGCCCGCATAGTTCAGATTGACCTTCAGGCGTTGATGAATAAAACTTACTGGCAATCACTTCTATAAGCTGCCGAATCCCCAGATTGTTTTTAGCACTTCCGTGATAAACGGGAAATAACGTTCCGTTTTGGAATCTCCTGTTTTCTTCCTGTTCCAGTTCTGACATTTTAAACGGTTTCCCTGACATATATTTCTCTAATAGTTCATCGTTTCCCATAATTACCGCATCCCACTGTTCCATATCGTCATTGTCCGTTACATTTATATGGGGATGCTGCCCAACCTTTTGCTTCACTATAATTTCCGAAGAAAGCTTTGCTTTCATTTCTTGATATACCATTGGCAAATCAATCCCCTCTTGGTCAATTTTATTGATGAAAAAAATTGTCGGAATCTTCATTGTCTGTAGTGCATGAAACAGTATACGGGTCTGTGCCTGTATGCCATCCTTTGCAGAAACTAATAATACTGCTCCGTCTAATACGGATAAAGAACGGTATACTTCCGCCAAAAAATCCATATGGCCTGGCGTATCTATAATGTTGACTTTTACATCCTCCCACTGAAAAGATGTCACTGCTGTCTGGATAGTGATTCCCCTTTGACGCTCCAAATTCATTGTATCTGTCCTTGTTGTGCCTTTATCTACGCTCCCTGGTTCTGCAATTGCACCACTGGTATACAATAAACTCTCCGTTAATGTTGTCTTTCCTGCGTCAACGTGAGCCAGAATGCCTAAGTTAATTATTTTCATGTGATTTTCCTCCTATCAACACCCAAAAAAGGGCATAAAAATACCCAGTGATAAATACTCCTATCACTGGGTAAATAACTCCAATAGCCCCAAAACACTTATATGTTTTCGGGCATATAAAATTACATGATAAAAGTATTCTTAAACTGGGTACAAAAAACTAAGCCCCATATTAAAAGTGAAACGAGACTGCTACTTTTTGTTCCCACTATCAAATTGACAGTTTATTTAAGAATACCTTGCCGCATATTTATTAACTCCTTGTATAATACTGAATCTAATTATATTCCTTAACCCTTTATTTGTCAAGCTGACAAACTAAAGCAGAAAAAGCGGCAGGATTTCCCCCTGCCACTAATCATCTGTTTATGCAAAAATAATTTCCTTTTCCACAATCTCCCTCGCACAAGCCCTTATGTTATTGAGGCATCCTGTCCATTCTAAGGCGTTTTCTGCCTTTAGCTGTTCCGTTATGCCCTGTGCCTGTTTCATACCCTCTATGAGCCTTTCAAAGCGTTCCTGTGCCTGTCTGTCAATGTCGGCAAGGTAAGCGTTAAGTCTGCCGCTTGTAAGAAGATTGGTGTATGTAACTTTGCAGTGATGCTTCAGATAATCCAAATGCCGCTGTCCCCAGATGCCTATCGGCTGTTCTTCTTCGGCGGGTACAGTTAAGCACGGTATTAAATAATCGCCTTGCCTTTCGTATTTGCCGCCCATTTCCTCAAAAATTGTCTTTGCCATTGTCTGTTACCTCCACATTCTTTTTTATTTTGAATGTCCGCAAAATCCGTCCTACATCTCTCGGACGCCATGGACAGTCCAGGTCATGGCTTGCAATAATCAAATCCTGCACATTCGTACCGGCTCCCATTTTAAAAGTGCTGCCCATTAAAATACGGACAGCACCTCTTCTTACTTTTGAAAATAATTCTTTTTTTCGTACTTCGGTATTAGCATCATGAATAAATGCAATCTCCTCCGGCGGAATCCCTTTGGCAATCAACTTATCCCTTACATCGTTATAAACACTGAAACTTCCATCTGTTTTCGGGGTAGATAAATCACAAAATACCAACTGCGTCAATCTCTTTTCCTGCCCCTGCTCCCAGAAGTTATAGACTTCCTCTACACACGCATTGACTTTACTCTCTGGATAATCCGGTAACAATTCATTCATCATTCGCTGATCCAGAGCCAGTTTTCTTCCGTCATTGGTAATCAGCAGCATGTTATCTTCAGTGGCATTGACCATTCCATCCCTTACACGCTCCGCACGTTCTCCCAGTTCTGCAACCATGTCACGCTGCATTTCACTTGGTTTTACAGATACAACCCGGTACTCTACTTCCGGTACTGGAAGATTCAACATGTCAGCAGTCTGAATATCTGCCACCTCCCGAAACATCTGCATAAGCTCCGGAAGATTATAAAACTTTGCGAATCTCGTTTTTAGACGGTAGCCTGTCCCTTCCGGGACAAGCTCGATTGCTGTCACTGTTTCTCCGAAAGTTGATGCCCATGCGTCAAAATGCTGTAGGTTATGCTCCACCAATGTATGATGCTGCAAGTATCTCTGCATGGTATATAGTTCCACCATACTGTTGCTGACTGGTGTTCCTGTAGCGAATACCACACCTTTTCCTCCAGTCAGTTCGTCAAGGTACTGGCATTTCATAAACATATCAGAGGACTTCAACGCTTCTGTCTGGGCAATGCCTGCTACATTTCTCATTTTCGTATATAGATACAAATTCTTGTATCCATCCGCTTCATCAACAAATAAGCGGTCAATTCCCAATTCTTCAAAGTTGATCACCTGGTCTTTTTTACTCTGGTCATTCAGTTTTTCCAGTCGCACAAGCAATGACTTCTTCGTCTTTTCCAACTGCTTGATTGTAAATTTGTTTCCATTCCTTGCTTTTTCCTCTGTAATTCCCTGCACAAGTTCCTCAATCTGACTGCGGATTGTCTTTTGCTGACGCTCAATGCTTAGCGGAATTTTCTCGAATTGACTATGCCCGATAATCACCGCATCTACATCACTGGTAGCAATTCTGGCACAGAACCGTTTTCTGTTTTTTGTCTCAAAATCTTTCTTGGTAGCTACCAGTAAATTTGCTGCCGGATAAAGCTGTAGCCACTCGGCTGCAAACTGCTCAATGATGTGGTTCGGTACAACAATCATAGACTTATGGCAAAGTCCCAGTCGTTTACTCTCCATTGCAGCCGCAACCATCGTATACGTCTTTCCTGCTCCAACTACATAGGCAAGCAGCGTGTTCCCGCCGTACAGGATTCTTGCAACACCATTTTTCTGATGTTCCCGTAGCCGGATTTCCGGATTCATTCCATAAAAGTTCAGATGACTTCCATCATATTCCCTTGGTCGGATTGCATTGAAATTTTCATTGTAATAATCAGTAAGTCTCTGCCTGCGCTCCGGTTCTTTCCAAATCCAATCCTGAAATGCCTGCTTGATCAGATCTTGTTTTCCCTGTGCTATGGCAGTTTCTTTCTTATTTAGAACAGCTTTTTTCTTTCCGTCATCGTCCTCCACATAATCGTAAATCCGAACGTCTCTTAGATTCAAGGTATCTTCAATAATCCGATACGCACTGACTCTTGTTGTTCCATAGGTATTGTTTGCCTTTACATTCCCCTTATCCAGACTTCTTCCCTCTACCTGCCATTCTCCCGTATATTTAGAAAAATGTACTTTTATTTTCCACTGCATATAATTGGGCGTATTCAATAACTGGAACATAAAATCTTCAACATCACTCTCCGGAAGCCACGTTGCCCCCAGTCGGATATTGATTTCTGAAGCACTTAAATCCTTTGGCTGTACTTTTTGCAAAGCAGTTACATTGACCTGATACCTTACATCTGCCTGTGCCGCAAGTTCTGCCACTTTCAACTTCTCTCTTACATTCCCTGACAAATATTCGTCTTCGGAAACATACTTTGGATTCTCTGTATCACTTTCCGGTAAACGAAAAACAACGCCGGACAACTCCTGTTCCAGTTCTTCTTCTGTTTTCCCGGTCAGTTTCGCCATGAAAGGCATATCCACTTTTGCTTTTTCTGCAAGAGAAATTGACAATGCTTCACTGGCAGTATCCACACTGTTCACTACCTTATGTGCTTTGATTGTCCGCTTAGAAAACATATCCGCTTTCCGTTCCAGTGTTCCGTCTTCTGCAAGAATCTCCAGTGAACTCAGCAATGGATAACTATTATCGTCTGCAAATACACGCATATTGGCACAATCATTTAACAGTCCGTATTTACTGCGGAAGAGATCATACAGACGGTTTAATTCCTTCTGTTGTCCTTCGATTACTGCATCAGAATATCCTTCTGTCTGATACCGGATCAGTTCTCTTGCACAATCCCGGATTGCAATCATACCTTTCACACGATTTACTCCAGTCACCGGAAGTGTTACCGGCTTCATACGACTGTTTTCCCGATAGTAAATCTTTCCATCTACCAATGTGTAAGAATAATTGCTCACCGATGGATCTGCAGGAATCGTACGGTCTTCTTCCTCCACCAGTTCTTCCATTTCTACTTCTTCAATCGTACCCTTTAACGCTTCAACTGCAACTGAAAGAAGTTCTGACAGTTCTCTGCCCTCATACGGTCTGCAAGTACTTCTCATGCCATACGGACCGGATTCCATAACCATTTCTCCCAGTATCATTTCCGGGTGCTGTACATAATAGCGGTTCTGTTCAATGCCGTTGTCATCATAATCCAGATATACCCAGTCCGGTTCCTCCAGTGTCATATGGTCACGCTTCTGAAGGAATAAAATATCCGATGTTACTTTCGTTCCTGCGTTTTTGGTAAAGGTATCATTCGGCAGACGGATTGCACCGATCAGCTCTGCTCTCTGTGCCAGGTATCTTCTGACATATGGATTCTTCTTATCCATGGTTCCTGATGAAGTAATAAATGCAATCACACCGCCCGGTCTTACCTTGTCCAATGTTTTCGCAAAGAAATAATCGTGAATGAAGAAATTGTACCTGTCATATCTGCTGTCAAATACTTTAAACTCCCCAAACGGTACATTGCCGATTGCAACATCGAAAAAACTGTCTGGAAGATTTACTTTCTCATAACCCTCAACCGCTATCTTGGATTTCTGATAAAGTTGTGCAGCAATTCTTCCTGAAACAGAATCCAATTCCACACCATACATCTTACAGTCCGAAAGAGATTCTGGTTTCATACCGATAAAGTTACCGACACCACAACTTGGTTCCAGAATATTTCCACTCTTTAGTCCCATGTTTTCCAGTGCCTGATACATACTCTTGATTACAATCGGCGGAGTATAGAACGCTGTCAGCGTTGATTCTCTTGCAGATTCGTATTCTTCTTCACTTAATACAGTCTGCAATTCCAGATACTCGGCTGCCCATGCGGATTTCTTTGGATCAAATGCATCTGAAAGACCGCCCCAACCAACATATTTTGCCAGTATTTCCTGTTCTTCCGGTGTTGCATAACGATGTTCGTTTTCACATTTCTTCAGAAGTTGAATCGCTGCAATATTTGCCCTGAACTTTTCTTTGGCTGAGCCATACTCCGGCACTTCCTCCATAATCTGATACTGATGTCTGTTCTGCCCGGAAACTTCCGGATACAAATCGTAGCTCTGCGCTTTCTTTGCAGGTTCGCCCTGTTCCCAGGAAGGGGCTAATTCCAAAGTATTTTCTTCTTCGGCTGGTAATTCGCCTGCTTCCAATTCTGCTGCTTCCTGTACCGGAACATATCCCTGTTTCTCGATTGTCTGGAACCACTCATGTGCAAATAGATTCAGTTCTTCTTCCAGCTCCTCATTATATCCGTCATCGCCATAAACTTCATCGTATCTTTGTAATGCGTCCTGCTGATAAGTTCTTGCCTGAAGCGTTTTCCTGTCATTATCATAAGCAAATTCCATATCCGGATCTGCCATGGCATCTCCGTTTTGCTCATAGTAATGAGAAATTGCAATATAGTTATCACCAATCTGCTCAATCGTAAGGGGCATGAATCCTGCCCCTGCTTCAAAGGTTTTGGAATCTACTTCTCCCCGTAAAACCTCTCCTGCCAGCTTCATCACAAACTGATAATTCTGCTCTGGAATACTCAGCTCAGTCTCTATCTCTTCTGCCGGAACGTCTGTCGGCTGTGCCTCTTTTTCTTCTTCGGCTGGTAATTCCGGCAATGGCCGTTTGAGTTTCAAATGGTCATTTGCCGGATTCTCACGTATCTTACGGTCAAATTCTTCTCTGGATAGTTCTTCGGTAAAAATCGGATACTGTTGATCCCGAAGCACCACTCTTTCTTCTGACAGGAACTCAATCTCATAATCTTTCATTCCTATCGTAACAACAGAATCTACAGAAATATCGTAATCTTCCAGACCATTTCCCGATTCTGTCACCACTTCATTTGAACGTGTTGGATGTTCCACTTGGGTAACAAACGGATGGGATTCTGTTCCTATTATATTTTCGTCTATAATCGGTGTGGTAAGACTATATCTTCCATGCTGATAATCCAAAATATCTTGATACGCCTTTTGCATATCAGCATATCTTGTATCAAAATCAGCAGTATCCGCCAAAACCTCAGACATCTGTGAAACTAATTCTGTTACCCGTTCAGGTTCTTCCAACTGTGGAAGCAGTAATTTTACCGCTTCATAATAATCCGTTCCTGCCGGATACGGACGCATAACATTCTCTGGACAGTTATAATAGAAATGATAGATTTCCCCTGCAAGCACTCTTCTCTCATAGTCAGGGATTCCTTCCAGTTCACGCTTGGAAAGATACCTTCCTACGTCAATCAATTCTCCAATCCTTTTTGCAACCGCATTCCATTTCAGCAGTATTTTAGGAGAATCTTCCCCATATCCCCGGTGCAGTTTCAGTCCTTTTCCATCATGTTCTTCACCGATACCAGTTCCAGTCAAGATGGAAGACCTTCCCCCGACTCCATATTCATTTTTCAGGAACTTCACCGTATCTTCCATACTGTGTCCCTGTTTAAAATAACAGTAAATACGATACTTCCCTTGTGAAAAGCTTGAACCACTTTGAAGTGCTCGGTCAATAATTTCCTGCGTAAAAGAAAAAGTAGAAACATCTTCTACCGCTCTGTCATCAATTAACTGAAGCTGTCCATCAACACTCAAAAGTGTTTCTCTACTATCCTTCAATTCGCCCAGGACACGCATTCCGTCATAATACCCCACAATTACATGCCAGTCATAATATCCCTGCTCTATTCGATTCTCATATGTTCCTCGCCATATATGCAGCACATTTTCATACTTATCGAATCCTACTGCATCGCCATTTTCCAGTGTATACTCTGTCACGCCCGTTGGAAAAAGTGATTTCACATATTCCATCTGGGCTTTTCGTTCCTCATGGCTCTCATAAAAATCACTTATTTCCGCATTGGTTGCTTTTAAGTGTGGTGCAAAAAGGAGCAGTGATTTGATGATTTCGTCATTTGATAAAAATGCGATTTCATGATCTTCACTGCTCCTGTCATGCCATTTTAATTCTCCAGAATTTCGTTCCTCACTATTTCCTGTGCTCTCTGCCGGATATTGTTCATTCGCCCGATCCACTCCATCTGATCTCTGGCTTTCAATTCCTCCGTCACTCCCTCTTTCTCTGCCATCTGCTGGATAAGTGTTTCCATTCTCATCTGTGCTTCTTCCTCCGTCTGAAGCAGATGCTGATTCAAGGTTCCTGCTGTCAGAAGGTTCAGATACATTCCGTACCGATTCTTCATCAGATATTGATTTCGGAGATATGCGTACTTCCCAAGGTGAACTTCCTCTTCCTCTGGAATTGTAAGATTCGGCAGGAGATAATCTCCCTGTCTGCTGTATGTGATTGCTGCCATTGTCCTGTCCCCTTTCTGTTGCGATTTCCTGTTTGTTATCCACATTATAATCTGTTGTTTTCTGTTCAACAAATGTGCGTTGCTTCCGTTCCTGTATCTTTAACTTTCGTATTGTGTCCGCAACTTCTCCTAATGCCATTTCTGACATATCACTCGCAGCCACGCCAAAGAGATTGACTAACTCCTTTGTATGAAAGTCCCGAATATTTTGAAAGTCCCTTGTCTCCAGATAAATGTCCGGTTCAATTCCACAACGCAAAAAAAGCATATAAGAAATGCTGTTTGCAAGCAGTTGTTTCATTTTCAACCGGATATTAAACTCATCAATTTCTTCTAACGGACTATCCTTTGTCGCAAGTAGGATATCCGGAAGATAATCTCCAATGTTATCCTCTGCAATATTCAGAGACGCTTCCAGAATCACCATCGCAAACTCTTTTCTGTCTCCGTCCGTCACGCCAAATGTATTTACCAAGGCTTCTTTTACTGGTTCCTGTTGTTCTTCTGCCACACTCCACAAAGAGACCGGACGCACCAGACGCTTATACTTTCCTTCTCTGGTATCGGATACATCAAAATAATATTTTAACTTTAATCTATCGGAACTCTTATCAAATACAGCAATTCCTTTAGAATCCCGTTTTACCCACCGTCCAAACTTTTCATTCCATTTTTCCATAGGAAGTACTGCGGTTGCTTCTGGACGCTGCACATGAATCAAAAGCTGTTCATCAAATGGCAATCGGTAATTTTTACTGGCTGACTGAAGAAAGGCTATCCACTTTTCCGGTGACTCTGTCACTTCCTGCGTTGCTTCCTCATACAGTTTTGTAATGACATCAAATTTCTTTACCACGTACCTTCCTCCTATCGTTCTCTTTCTTTTTGTCTGATTGGATATTTTTCTAAAAACTCCTGCACTGTCCGGCACCCCTTATCTTTATATTTCCAGTCCGTTTTCGCTTCCAGGTCAAGATAACCATTCGCTGGTATTTTTAACCGTTCTCGTGTAAGAACCGAACCCAAATGATTCGCTAAAATGCCTTTTGCAATCTGGACTGGTTCCCACGTTTCATCATCATATCTGACTTCATATAAATATAACCCTTTCGGAACTGTCTCCTGATCCAAACGCATATCGTTAAATAATGCAGGTTTTCCAAACAAACGGATTTCCGTATAATACTCATTCATAACGTCATATCTCATACTGCTCCACCTCCCAAAAAAGTAATCACTTTATTGGCTTTGATTGCTTTCTGCAAATCATTGATCATTCCAATCTCTGCAACCGTAATCCCTTGAATTTCCAAAATCTCGTCCAAGGTCATTGCAGAAATATCTTTTTCCTCTGTAATTCCTGCTTCAAATATCTTATTGATAACTTTTACCGCTTTCTGGTTCACTACCATTCTTTTGTCCTCCTTGCCTGTTTCGCTATGTAAGAGGGTGGTATTTCACCACCCTGTAATCCTTATTCGTCCTCGCTTTCTTCTTTCTTTTCTTCAATCGCCAGTGGTGCTTTCTTCTTTTTTCTTGCATGGATAGCCACCCCACCAACGCCCATTGCAGACAATGCAGCAATGGCTAGCCACAATCCTGCTTTTGCGGTGTCTCCTGTTTTTGGAGGATTGCTTGTCTTTGTAGTAGTACCCGGTGTCTCTGGGGTTGGTGTTTCCGGTACTTCTTTGATGGTTACGGTCTGTCCTTCATCGTTGATATCCTTATGCTCTGTTACCTTTTTCGGTTCTTCCGGATTTGTCATATCATACAGTTCTTCAAAAGTTACAAGCTGCTTTCCTCCAAGAGTGCTGCCGTCGAAAGTAAACTCAACCTGCACTTCCATGTTTTCCTTATCAGCAATAAATTCATAATCATTGGTAACTTCTTTGCCATCAATAATCAGCTTTGCATTTTCTACCTTAACCATCTGCCAACCAGACAATTTATACTTTGTACCGATTTCCAATCCATCTAAAGTAACTGTATCTACAATCGTCAGATCTTTTCCGGCTTCGATTTCTTTCTTACCGTTCTTATCAGTTGCTGTGGTATGAATCGAAATCTTTCGCTCTGTAATCAGGACCGTCTGTCCTTCATCGTCAATGTCCTTATGCTCTGCAACTTTTACAGGTTCTTCCGGATTCTTCAGGTCATATAATTCTTCAAATGTAACCAGATTCTGTCCGCCAAGTTCTGATGCATCGAACGTATAAGAAATCTCTACTTTCATTTTCTCGCTGTCAGCAACAAAAGTATAATCACTTTCCACACGCTTTCCATCAATGAGCAGTTCAGCATTTTCCTCTTTCAGCATCTGCCAGCCTTTTAACTGGTACTTTCTTCCTTCTTCCAGACCGTCCAGAGTAACTGTATCCACAATCGTTACTTTCTTTCCTGCAACAATTATCTTTTCGCCCGTTTTCTTGTCTGTTGCGGTTGTATGAATGCTAATCTCTTTCTCATACTCATCGGTCAGTGTTCCAAGGTCGATTTTCACTTTATTTCTGCTGACAACAACTTCAAATGCAGGGATCAGCTTCATGCCTTTATTGGATTCACAAGATAATTCCTCAATCTCATAAGTATCATAAAGCAATGCACCTTTGCTATCGTCCGGCTCAAAAGTTCCGAACCAGATACCGTCCTCACTGGATTTTCCTGCATTTGTATTTTTCTTATGAGACGCCCAATCGGAAGCGGTTGAAAACTGACCATTTTTATCTGTCACTACGATATGGCTCTCTCCGGTTGTTTTACTCGTAATCTTAAAAGGAACATTCGCAAGTCTCTTATGTGTACCTGCTCCAATCTTTACGCCTTCCAGATCTCCACGTTTAATCTGGTTGTAAATGGAATGACTTTCGTCTGTTAAATCCACGATTTTTCCATTTTCTGTAATCGAAAATTCAATCGCTTTTGCCCCGTCAGTCAGATAACCTTCCGGTGCTTTGGTTTCTTCCATTTTGTATTTACCATACGGAAGTAAATCTGCCGTCGTTGTTGCAATTCCGTCAATTCCTGTCTGAATCATCTTAACTGTCTCATTCTTCTTGTACAGTTTTCCTTCTACCAGAACCGGATTCTCGTTCAGAGAAATAATTGCAAATGCTGTATCTTTTAATGTGGCACTTCCCTGTGCTTTGGTATCTTTTGTCTCTAAATCACGTTTCTGAATCTTCACCCCACCTCGGATTACCTGATCAGATACGGAATACTGATTGCTTCCGGAAAGAACTGCAAGTTCTCCGTCCTCTGTGATCTGTGTCAGATACATTCCTTTTATCTGTTCTGTACTGTCTCCTGCCTGCATATAAGCTCCGTCCAGTAAATATCCGTTTGGTGCTTTTGTTTCTTCAACAGTCAGTGTTCCAAGTGGTAATACGCTTTTTTCATTCTGAGTGTAAAATGCATCTCCGGATACTTTGTAGGCATCTGCCAGTTTTGTCACATAATGAATGGTTCCGTCACTGTCTTTTTCTGCTACCGTCTTTGTAACCCAGGTACGTGTTGCTTTCTCCGGTAAGTTGTCTTTTGTATAAAGTCCGTCATAATAATGCCAGGTAAACTCTGCTCCTGCCAGTGCTGCATTTCCCTGTGCAGTTGCTTTTCCTGTCTCCATATCAATCTTGAACAGGTCTACCAATGTTTCTGTCACTTTCGGAATATCTGAAACATTTAATACGGCTGTTTTTCCGGCTTCAACTTTCAGACTGCGTACTGTCGTATCCAGCTTATATCCCTTCGGTGCAGAAAGCTCTTTGATATAAACAGTTCCGGCAGTTACTTCAACCTCATTTGTATCTCCATTTTCGTTTGTTGTAAGTGTTCCAATCTGATTACCACAATTCTGGTCTGAGAATATACCAAAGGTTGCTCCCGCAATGGAATACATCGCATTTCCATTTGTGACAATCTCATTGGCGGTTGTCTTCTTTACTTTCGCATTTCCGACATTCAGTTCTGCCCAAAACTGTCCGATATCCTGTCCTTCTCCGGTGTAAATGTAACCGCCACATTTATATCGTCCCTTATTTGCCTTCACAAATGATTTTGCTCCTGCATACACCTCATTCTGAATATCCTGTGAAATCTCGGAATAGACTGCCCGGACATTATCGCACTGCCAGCCTAAATGCTCACTTAAACGCTGCCACACAAGGCACTGTTCTAAAAGATATGCCTGATTTGCACTCAGGTTACTGTGACTGACTGCATACTGTTTCATATACTCAAGCGATAATGCCACATCTTCAATCTGATCCGCACTCATACTGGCACTTGCATCATGCCTGGTCTTATATCCATTTTTGAATCCGGTGTTAATATCTACACAATAGGCAGTTTCACCCTCTACTCGCATGTGTCCTTCGTTGAAAGTGCTTTTAATTGTTCCGTCATTCATCAAATGTTCTACATGTCCAACTCTCTCTGCGGATTCTGTCCAATACTGTGTTTCCGCTGCTTGAACCGATGTGATCGGTAATGCAGTTAAAATCGTGGTCAGGGCAAGAATCCCTGTACACACTCGTTTCCATATCTTCTTCATTTTCTACAATTCCTTTCTTTTCAATCAAAAAAAGACGTCACTCTGGAACGCCTGCTGTTACTTTATGTTGTTTGCTCCCTGCTGTCATGCAGGGTGTGGAATCTCTGACCTGCCGAAAGAGAAGATGTTCCCGGCTCCTTATTGTCTTTTCGGCTGGTAATCTGCTGGTAAACCAAAGGGGTAGGGTGTGGGGAGGGGAAACAGAAAAAGACTGATTTCTCATTGACCGCCAACGGATAGACTTCTCCCTTGGTGTCAAAACGCCTATCGTTCCCTGCTTTTTTCCCGTTTCCGATATAATTCCAGTGCTTTGATAATGGTTTCTTCCATTTTTTGTTGTGAAGTCCCCGATGGAAAATATTTCTTCAGTCGGTTCTTAGGGATTTTCCATTGCTCTACCTGATTTGGCTTTTCCTCTGCCATAATCGACAACAAAACATCTTCATTCAATCTGCCCTCTGCTGAAAATTTGCGGATTTTGATTGCCTGTGCATGACTTGGAGTGCAATCTTCCGATTCCATGGTATCGTACAATATCTCCTGTTCTTCTTTTGGCAAATAAGACAGCTCCACCGCCGGACGCATGGCAATTTTCTTGTTATCGACCATATCAAGAATTTCCGGTATTAAGTAGGTTAATCGAATATATCTTCTGATTTGGTCTTTACTTTCTCCAACCTCCTCACCCAATAATTCATCAGAACGTTTCCCTTTCAACTTTGTCGCCAGTGGCGACAAAGTTAAATCAGTTCTTTGTCCCTGTCTTTTCATGACATCTAACTTCATTTTGTAAGCAAATGCTTTTTCTGATGGTAATATTTCTTCCCTTTGAAGATTGCTGTCAACCATGACAATAACTGCTTCGTCATCACTGAGATTTCTTACAATACAAGGTATATTTTCTAACCCTGCCAGTTCACTTGCCATTTTTCTACGGTGTCCAGAAATCATTTCATACCCACCTGTTGGCTTCTCTCTGACAAGAGCAGGAACCAATACACCATGTTCTCGAATACTTTCAATGGTCTCCACCATTTTGTCATCCATTTTTACTTTAAATGGATGATTCGGAAAATCACTGATGTCATAAACAGAAATATTTTTCACATGCTCCTGATTCTTCTGGTCTCTTTCTTCCTGCGTGGTAAAAAGGTCATCGGCTGAGGGAAGATTCATGTTTATTTCTTTGCTTTTCGCCACACTGAATCACCTCCCTCGTAAATTCTGCATACGCCTTTGCAACAGTTCCATTCTTGTCATACTCATAAATGCTCTGTCCTGCTGCACTGCTTTCTGCCGCTGTGATAGCCACCGGAATAACCGTTTTGAAAATTCGGATATGTTTCCCGTAATTTTCTCGAAGGCTATCCTCTGTTGTCCTTGCCAGTTTTGTCCTCATATCTGCAAGTGTCAGCAATACTCCATCAATCTTCAGATTAGGATTTAGCTGTCTTTGTACCTTACCGATTGTTTTCATTAACTGCGTCATACCCTTTAATGGAAGATAATGAGCCTGAACTGGAACAATTACACTGTCTGCGGCAGCTAATGCATTGATAGTCAACATTCCCAAACTAGGCATACAATCAATCAGGATATAATCATAATCCTTTTTCAAATCTGACAGATACAGCTTTAAAGTCTGCTCTCTGCTCATGGCATTTACTAGTGAGATTTCCATGCCCGATAGCTCGATATTGGTTGGAATAATGTCTACTCCTTCTTCATGGTGCAAAATGCCTTCATTATACACAAACGGTTCGTCTTGTAATATCTTCTTCATTTGTGTTTCCAATGTAATCGGAAGACTATCTGCATTTATCCAACCCAATGCAGTTGTTAAATCTCCCTGTGGATCAGCATCGACCAATAATACTTTTCGTCCCTGATGTGCAAGACCTATTCCCAGATTTAATGTTGTTGTGGTCTTGGCTGTTCCTCCCTTCTGATTTGCAAGGGCGATTACTTTACATTTTGTCATATGATTTCCTCCTTCCTTGAAAAATTTAATAGCCAATCTGTTTTACGAAACTGGCTATGTATAAAAATGAGCATGAAAAAAGCCGACTGACTTTCAATTTGAATCAATCGGCTATGTAACAATATATATTAAAATTATTTTTTACCAAATCTCAGACACTGGTCTGCAAATTATTCCTTTCATTCCATATGAATCTTCCGCAGCTTTTTTATCTTTTTCAGAGTGATAATAGAAAATCACGCTATCAATATTCTTATTTTCAAAAATTAATCTCATAATATGACCATCATTATTCGGTGACATTCCAGCCAAAGACATTGTTCCTTTTAGATTTTTAAATTCATTGTAATAATATTCATCATTGTTTTCTAAACCTGAAAAAATTTTTATCTGCCGTTCTTTCAATCCACCGCTAAATCCCATAATTGCATTACAAAACAGATACAAATCTTCTTCTCTTGCAGTATAATCAATCCCAGTCATCTTTGCATACTTACTCAATGCAGTGTCTTTTCTAAATTGTTGATTAAGCTGATCGAACTGTCCATGAAGATGTTTTACTTTTGTATTTGTTATTTTTTCAATATTCCAGTCATAATTGATTGTATAAATATTATCAAATTTATTTAAACTATTTTGCAATTCCAATTTTCGCTCATCAGATAAATTCATATACAATTTTTGAAGTTCTCCTTCATTAAAAATTGCATCTAAAAACAATTTTTCCAGACCAACTGCTGTAGCATGAATCATCTCCTCGCTATCCCCATATTTTTTATGAAATAACCGCAATATTAAAAAATAATCTTCCATACCAATCGACTGAGATGGATCATAATTATCCACAAATCTTTTTAAATTACTTCTTTCCTCTTCTGTTTCACAGTGTGAATTATATTTTCCAGACAATATGTCCTTCAATATAACTCCTTCTATTCCCTCAATAACGTCCTTTAACTCACTAGCCGTTATATCTTTAATATGGTATTTGTAGTCTTTTTTTTCAATATTTTTATGAACTCTTTCAATGATAGCCGCATTACTACATTCTTTTACTCCACCTATTTCGATATCAAATCCATTACCAATCAATATATTATTCATTCTTTCATTCCTTTCATATGAAAATATTTTTCTTTTTATTATATTCTCCATTTCTCCTTTCATCAATCGGAAAATATTTCCACGATAGTTTATGAAAAGTTGGGGAATCTTACGCTATCATACGTTAAAAGTTGGGTAAATATTGGGTAATTACACTACTCCCCAACAAAA
>NZ_JAQFCE010000002.1:0-299869 GCF_027690675.1 Bariatricus sp. TF06-38A | reverse complement strand
TCCCCAATACGCAAAAAAACCTTGAATCATCCCATTTTCATAGGAAATTCAAGGTTTTTCGTTGATTTACATGATAATGATACGGTTCAAATTCTTATGCGAACTGTAAGATTATGCGTTCATCTGAGCTGCAACTTCAGCTGCAAAATCTTCATTTTTCTTTTCAAGACCTTCACCTGTCTCAAAACGAACGAATTTCTTCAGAGTGATAGTTGTTCCGTTAGCTTTTCCAACTTCGTCAAGGTATTTAGCTACAGACTGTTTTCCATCTTCAGCTTTTACATATACCTGATCTAACAGACAGATTTCCTTCATCTCTTTGTTGATACGTCCGGAAATCATTCCCTGGATAACCTTTTCCGGTTTCTGAGATTCTTTCGGGTCGTTCATGATCTGAGCAAGAAGAATTTCTTTCTCATGTGCGATGTAATCAGCATCTACGTCTGCCTGGCTTACATACTTAGCATTTAAAGCTGCTACCTGCATAGCTACGTTTTTCAGAGCTTCTTTAACAGCGTCGTTAACAACTGCTGTATCAGCTTCTACAAGAACACCGATACGTCCGCCACCGTGGATGTAAGATACTACACAACCATCTGTAACGATCTTTTCGAATCTTCTGATGCTGAGCTTTTCTCCGATTACAGAAATCTTTTCTGTAAGTGCATCGTTAACTGTCTTAGAAGCATCTTCGTTCCAAGCTTCAGCCATGAATCCTTCCATATCTGTAGCTTTTGTAGTAAGTGCCTGATTAACAACTGCTTTTACGAATGCCTGGAAATCAGCGTTCTTAGCAACGAAGTCTGTCTCAGAGTTAACTTCTACGATAGCTGCTGTCTTATCTTCTTTAACGTCTGCCATAACAATACCTTCAGCTGCGATACGTCCGGCTTTCTTAACAGCCTTAGCTTCGCCGTTCTTTCTGAGGTATTCGATTGCTGCATCCATATCTCCGTTAGATTCGTTCAGAGCTTTTTTGCAGTCCATCATACCAGCGCCTGTCATTTCTCTTAATTCTTTTACCATGCTTGCTGTGATTGCCATGATTTTTTCCTCCATCTTTCAATATGATCTTTTGGATTGTTCGAATTATTCTTCTGTTGTTTCTTCAGCTGTTTCTACGTCTTCGCCTTCGTAAACTTCTTCTGCTTCGCCCTGGTTTGCTTCGATTACAGCATCAGCCATCTTAGATACGATAAGTTTTACAGCTCTGATAGCATCATCGTTTCCTGGAATTACATAATCAAGTTCTTCCGGATCACAGTTTGTATCAGCAATACCGATCAGCGGGATTCCAAGTGTGTGAGCTTCCTGAACACAGATTCTTTCTTTCTTAGGATCTACTACAAAGATAGCATCCGGGATTCTCTTCATTTCTTTGATTCCGCCAAGGTTCTTTTCAAGCTTTTCCCATTCTTTCTTGATTTCGATAACTTCTTTCTTCGGCAGTACATCGAATGTTCCGTCTTCTGACATAGCTTCGATTTCTTTCAGACGAGCGATTCTGCTCTGGATTGTCTTGAAGTTTGTAAGCATTCCTCCAAGCCATCTTTCGTTAACATAGTACATTCCGCAACGTTCTGCTTCTGTCTTGATAGCGTCCTGAGCCTGTTTCTTTGTTCCTACGAAAAGGATCTTTCCACCTTCTGCTGCGATGTCAGATACTGCCTGGTAAGCTTCATCTACTTTTCCTACAGATTTCTGAAGGTCGATGATGTAGATACCATTTCTTTCTGTGTAGATGTACTCTGCCATCTTAGGGTTCCATCTTCTTGTCTGATGTCCGAAATGAACACCTGCTTCTAAAAGTTGTTTCATTGAAATAACGCTCATGTTTCTTTCCTCCATTGGTTTTTTACTTCCGTGTGCTTATGTCCGCGAACCATGCTTGTCAGCTTTGGCACCACCGGGATAAACCACACACGTGTTTTTTTGCAACGTTAGCATTGTATCACAAAAGCCCTGCATACGCAAGGCTTTTTTCAGGGTTTCCCCTGCAGGTTCTCATATTTTTTCAAAATCAACAGCAAAAAAGCTGATATCCGACAAGGAGGCACAGCAGAACGATCAGAATTCCGATAAATATGCTCGGAATGAACATCATGATCACCATACCAAGTGCCACAAAAAACAGTGCAAAACCAAATACCCGTTTCATCTTCGTTCCTGCTTTTTCCTCTTTTACAATAAATATATGCCAGAAACCTACGTCTATTCCTGATTTTCCGGAGAATCTGCTTCATTTAACAGATCTGCCACATCCTCTTCGGTCATTTTATCCTCAGATGGGGATTTAAAACGGTCGATCACATCCGGGACCATATCCAGGATCTTGGTCATGGTATCCTGATTCTTGATGTTGACCAGTCTGGTTGTTCCGTTCTGGATCACAAGCACCGCACTCGGGATCATCTTTCCGCCGAGTCCGCCGGCTCCTCTGTCCTTTTTGTCCGCATGAAATGCCCCTGCTCCGATTGCAAAAGATACATCAACAAGCGGAAGAATGATCGTATCTCCGATGTGGATTGCATCTCCTACAACGGTTTTGGATGATACCACACCGTTCATCCCCTTAAACAATGCATCTACTGTCTCTTTAAACTGATTATCTACTGCCATTTTTTCGATTCCTCCTGTTATTTTCTATCAAATGCTTTACCATTTAAACTCCCTGATATCATGGTAAGTGCTGCGGATATTCTTATCCAGCAGCATCTTTGCTGCAAATACTGCCATATGAACTGTTCTTAGTCTTCCTTTTACATAAACGGAACCTTCCAGTACCCGCTTTTCAAAATCCAGTTCCAGATCCATATTTTCTCCGATAAATGCATAAAACATTCCACAAAGTGCCAGTACCTGTCCGGTATGGTAAGGATCTTCAAAACCGAAATGCAGTTTTACGCGAAGCTTTTTCGGCTTCAGAAAACGCTTCACCCAGACCAGTTCCTTTTTGCCACGTGCAAAAGCTGCTTTATGATTTTCCTGTTCCAGGAACTCCAGAATTTTATCTTTTTTATCTGCGATATTTTTTATTTTATCACATAAATTCTTCCATGTACATTTGATCTTTTCCAGGATCTCACGAAGCTTCTGACTGAGCTTTCGGATCAGTTTTCCAAATGCTTTGACTGGTTTCTTCCGCTTTCGTGGAGTTTTGTGAGCCTTTCCGAATCCTCTCTCGCCATGAACATCCTTTTTTTCTCTGGATTCACTTTCCTTTTCCGGTGTAGCATTCTCTTCTTTTTTTTCTGAAAATGTTTTCACCTTCGTGTCAGGACTTCCCTGTGTTTCTGTTTTGGACTTCTCATCTTTCACGTCCGTATGCTCTGGCTTTGCATACGTTCCGCTTTCGGCTCTCTTTTCCGGCAGCGTCTGCGGCTTCTTTACATCTGCCGCATCATTTCTTTCTGCCGTTCTCTCACTGGCCTTCTCCGCACCGGCTTTTTTTCCGCCATCCGGCTTTTTCTCCTTCTTTCTCACCGGTTTATCTTCCGCTTCCAGAACATCTCCCAACTTCTTCCAGGCAATCCGCCCCTGCCATTTCACATCGCCGTTCCGATACTCCACTCTTCCTGCAATCAGATGAAGCAGCCATGAAATCTTAAGATTCCCCTCTGCATCTTCCAGCTTCCCCGGAAACTCGGCACGCAGTTCATACCTCAGCGGTACAAAGAGAAGGACACCGATCACAAGTAGCAGGATTCCAAGAATCACCAGAAGAAGAATCCCGATAATCTTCAAAATCAATCCAATGATATGTAGAATCATGCTTCTTCCCTCTCCCGCTCTCTGATGTAGGACCGGATATCCAGATCCCCTGTTTTTTCATAAACTTCCTTCGCGATCTCTTCTACCAGATACAGCGCATCATCATATCCGCTTGCAAGACCAACTGCGAAAATATCATCATCGATCACACTTCCCTGGCGGAACATCAACATCGAATAAAATTCCAGCTGATTTTCCCCTTCTTCGATCAGTGCGATCACATAAGTATTCAACGGATATTTTTTTTTATTCAGTTTTGCAATCACTTTTTCTTTCTTTTTTGCCATGCTCTCACTGACATAAAGATTTTTGTAAAACCTCATGTGCGCTGTCTCCCCGACCTTTAATTATTATAGTAAGAATCAAACACCTGCTTTGCGACACTGACACCAGTAATGGTCGCCGTATCCGCATCCTCGACACAGACGCTGATCGCCAGCTCCGGATTATCCATATTGGAAAATCCGACAAACCAGGAATGTACTGTATTTCCATCTTCACTGACCTCAGCAGTTCCGGTTTTTCCTGCCACTGTATAAGACGCACCTGAAAGCGCAGCTCCGGTACCATAATCCACAACCGCCTTCATGTATTCCGTAAGCTGTGCAGCTTCAGATGATGTCATCAGCTCTTTGTAGCTTTCCGGCATATATTTTTTCACCGTTGTGCCTGCATAATTTGTAATCTTGTCCACCAAATACGGCTTCATCAGCTTTCCACCATTTGCGATCGCCGAAACGAGCATCGCCATATGGTACGGACTGACCTGTGTCTTTCCCTGACCAATTGCAGTCATCATCGTATCTGCATCTCCTGCATCTGTTTTCAGGCGGAAACTGCTTTCATTATATTTCACATCACCCGGAAGCTTGCTGTTAAACAGCATCTGTTTGGCAGTCTTTCTCCATTCTGCCTTATCCAGCTGCAGCCCGATATTTGAAAACGAAGAATTGCAGGAATTTGCAACCGAATCCGTCAGATTCTCTTCCCCATGGGCAGTGCTGTTATAGCAGTGGATCGTTGCCCCATTCTGTGAGAATTCTCCGTTACATTCAAACGAATAATTGTTATAATCTGGATTCTGCCGCATAAAAGCAAGTGTTGTCACCAGCTTGAATGTCGACCCCGGTGTATACTGTCCAAGTGTAGCCCTGTTAAGAAGCGAACTGTTCTCGTCATTGTTCAGTGCATCCCAGTTTTCCGAAACATTATTCGGATCAAAAGACGGCTTCGATACCATTGCCAGGATCTTCCCTGTACTTGGCTCCATCACGACAACTGCACCTTTGTTATCTCCCAGTGCATTATATGCTGCATTCTGCAGGTTCGCATCCAAGGTTGTGACCACCGTATCTCCCGTATTCTTCTGGTCTTTAAATTCATTCGCCAGCTTTTCCAGGAAAAAGGCATTTGAAGTCAGAAGATTGAAATTCTGTGAGGATTCCAGTCCGGATTTTCCTTTTGCGGCATATCCGACAACATGTGCAAACACTTCTCCTTCCGGATATTCCCGTGTTTCCGATCCATCGTCATTTGTCACAGTCTGTGCAAGCACTTCTCCATTTTTATCTGTAATACTGCCACGCAGCACACGGTCCGCAAGAAGATCCTGACGGATATTGTACGTGCTGTTGACAACCTCTTTACTTTTTACCACATTAAAATAAACCAGATATCCCATCAGTACCAAAAACAGTGTTACAAAAATATAAGTAACTCTCGTCAGTTCTTTATTGGTCATCTGCTTCTCTTTTTTCTTACTGGCTCCGCTTCTTTCTGCCTGTGTTTCTTTCGGACGCCGCTGTCCGTTTTTTAGGCGGCTGCGTTCGGCCTTTTTCTTCGGTTCGCCATCCGTTCGTCTGCTGCGGCTTTTCCCTTCTGCCTTCTTCTTTTGGTCGTGATATCCGCTCTCGTCTGGCAGGCTCTCCAGCTGCTGATCCAGATCTGGAAGTTCGTCTTCTCTGTAATTTTTTTCTTTCAATGTCTTCTTCCTCGTCTTCTCTTAATACATACAGTCCCTGAATGATCGCAAACATAATGATCGTACTGAGGACGGAGGTTCCACCGTAGCTTACCAGCGGAAGTGTCACTCCGGTAGACGGAATGAACTTTGTCACTCCTCCGATCGTCAGAAATGTCTGAAAAATATAACAGGTTCCAAGTCCCAGTGCCACCAGTTTATAAAAGCTGTCCCGAAGCTGCATCGCAATATTCAGAAACATCATATAAACACTGACACATACCAGGATCAGACCAAGTGCAAAAATCAGTCCCATTTCCTCCGCAATTGCCGAAAAAATGAAATCTGACTCTGCAACAGGTATCTGATCTGCCGCCCCTTGAAAAAGTCCCATTCCAAACCAGCTTCCTGTGCCGATCGCCATCAAGGATTGTGCCACCTGATAACCACCTTCATTGTAAACGGTAAATGGATTCTTCCATACCAGTACACGCACACGGACGTGGTTAAATAATTTATATGCCACAACTGATGCCCCACTTCCTGCAATCAGTCCGACAAGTACATAAAGCGGCTGTCTGCTTGCCACATAGAGCATCACCAGATATACAGCAAAAATGATCAGCGCCGCACCAAGGTCTTTTGATACAACCAAGATCAGCACATGCATTGCTGCCACTGCCGTTGTGATCACAATATTCTTAAATGAAGTATCAGTCTTCAGACTCGCCGCAACGAAAAATACAAAAATGATCTTCACAAGCTCAGATGGCTGAAGGGTAAAACCTCCGATTGCAACATTCAGCATCGCTCCTCCAGTCACACGTCCTACAATGATGACGACCCCAAGCATTACAACACCTGCAATTGCATAGAATATTTTCCATTCTGACAGAGCTTTTACCTTCCGGATGATGACCGGGATCACAAGACTTATCGCTACAGATGCACTGACAATGAGGAACTGCTTTACCGCAAGCGAATACGAAAGTCTGGTGATCATAATAAAGCCGATTGCCATCAGCATACACATATTATTTACAACCAGCCGCGACACCCGCGGGTAAATTATTGTATACAGCAAAATGACCGCCAGAAACAGTACCACCTGCATCCCGTAAAATCCGATCATTTTTGTTTCATTTGTCTGCAGATACATCACCAGAAATGCAATCATATGAAGCAGAAACATCAGCACATTCTGCTTTCTGAAAATACTTCTCTGTGTATACTCATCTGTGTAATTAAATACTGCAAAACATTCAAATGTATAGACCAGCATCAGGGCTATCATCAGATATTTTGACAGCTCTACAATTATATTGATCAAAATTCCACCTACTTTATTCCTCTTTTCCAGTGTCCCCTGGTGTACGTTCCCTCCGGAAGCTCTTTTCCTTCAAAATACGCACTTAAAATCTGCCTTACCTCCTGCTGCCTTTCAGTAGTAAACATCAGTCGGATCCGCCCAGGACCGATCTGATATACCTCTTCCATCCGGTCTCCCAGATATAATGGCACATAATTGTAAAGGATATTATAACAATAATCACATTCATTTTTTACCACAAATGGATTACGATATCTGTCAGTTATTGTCGTCTGTCCGGATTTTTTCAGACATCCTCTGGTCGTTTTCTGAATACATCCTGCAGATATCATCATCGGAAGATAACCATATACGATCACTTCTCCATCCTTTACCCGGAGATCCTGGAGTTCTCTTTCTGTCAGTTCCACGGGCGCTGTAAATTCAAAAACTCCCTTTTCCTTCCAGAATTTCCTGCTTTCCTGATTAAATTCATACAGATTGTAATCGGTCATAATCCTTCCGGTATAACCATGCTCTTTCAGAAACGCAAAACTTTCATAATTGGCGATCAGAATGCCGTCCCATCCGGCTCCGAATATCCGGTTATATGCAGCTTCATACTGTTTTCGGGTTCTTTCCCGGAAAATATACGGCATGACCAGATAAATTTCTTTCCCTGCTGCATGTACTTTTGTAATCCACTCCACATAGCTGTCCTTCTCCCAGATGCGAGGGAACATGGTACAATCCACATAGATTCTTCCGATTGCTTCTTCTTCCAGAATCACTTCCATCTGTTCTGCGGTTCTTACCGATGCCGTCCATCCGGAAAGTACCTCTTCTTCCATTGAAAGCTCTGTCTTATCTTCTTCCGGATCTTTCACTTCACCACTTCTTCTGTATTTCTCACAGAGCACTTTTTCCAGTGTCTCCAGTGCTTCCCTTCGAAGTTCGTTCAGACTCTGCATTGGAAGAAATACTTTTTCTCCGATCTCGACCTTTAAAAAGGAAAATTCAAATTCCGTATTTCCCGTCTTGCGCAGCTGCTTTTCAATCCGCTCTCTGCTCATCGGCTGGCTCAGTGCTTCCTGTGCTTTTTCACCGGCAACCGTAATCTCGGCATCCCGGCACTTCACCGTAAGCGTTGCCTTTTCCTGCGGATACAGCCGGAAAGTTCCGCAGATCCGTTCTTTTATTTTTCCATTTACAAACTCTTCACGCAGCGTGTCAATCAATGTGCTGTTTCTTGTACGCATCCAGATTTCATCCCTCTTGAACGGGGTATCTGCAAATACCAGGATCTGCACATTCATTCCTTTTCTGACTGCATCCTTACAGGTATAATTATCTGCTTTTTCCCTGCCTTTGCGCATCGGGAGTTCAATAATATCCTGCGGATACAGGTCTGTCAGTGCTTTTGCAGTCACATTTCTGCCTTTTTTAGCAAGTACCTTTACTGCCGGCACTCCTGCATGGTTCGGACGGTTTAAGGAAATCATCTCCCGTCCATTCTGTGTATGATAATAACCCGTATGGAAACCGCCACGGTTATAGAGATCCAACAGCATCTGCCGATCCTCCTCGCGGACACGGTATTTCTTCATCGCATACGCTGCCGGATCCTCTTCTGCCGGACATTCTTCGTAATATTTCAGATAAAGATCGGCATATTTCCGGTACTGGAAAGCGACTGCTGCCGCATACTCCGGCTTCTTCATCCGGCCTTCAATCTTGAAAGAATAAATCCCGCTCTCGATCATCTCCGGGATCAGTTCCAATGTACAGATATCCTTAAGACTCAGCAGATACTGTGGTCTCTTTGCTTCCGGTGTCCGGTAAAGCAGTCTGCACGGTTGTGCGCACTGTCCACGGTTGCCACTTCTGCCGCCGATAAAACTGCTGAACAGGCACTGACCGGAATAGCAATAGCAGAGTGCACCATGTACAAAGCTTTCAATCTCGAGCTCTGTCTCATCGGCAATCTTCTTCACCTCTGCCATACTCAGTTCTCTGGATGTAACAATCCGCTGTGCACCTTCCTTTTCCAGAAACTTCGCCCCATCCACTCCCGTAAGCGTCATCTGGGTACTTGCGTGGATCGGAAGATCTGGAAAATGCTTCCGGATAAAACGGAAGAGTCCAATATCCTGCACGATCACCGCATCCAGCCCCTGCCGGTAATAAGGGAGCAGATAATCATACATCTGTTTTTCCATCTCACGGTCTTTGATCAGTGTATTCACGGTCAGATACAGTCTTCTTCCATGCAAATGCACATAATCAATTGCCTCTAAAAGTTCTTCCTCCGTCAGGTTATGTGCATAAGCACGTGCCCCGAAAAGGGCTCCCCCTGTATATACCGCATCAGCTCCTGCTGTAATTGCCGCTTTCAGGCACTCCATACTCCCTGCCGGTGCAAGGATTTCAACTCTGTCTTTCATATAACTCCTCTATCTTTAAATAACCTGTATACAAAGCCCCTGTGTTGCAAACATTTCTCTTTGTATACCGGAGTATCAAAAATAGACTGCCTCAGGACAGTCTATTTTGTACGGTGATTTTTCATTTCTGTTTCAAGCTGTACGATCTTCATCTGAAGTTCCTGGTTCTCTGCCTTGAGTTTATCCAGTGCTTTTTCAGCATTCTCATACTTGATCTGTACTGAGATCAGTTCATGCTTTAAATCGTACATCTCTTTGTCTTTTGCCTCGATGTCGCTTTCTAATGCGCCGCCCTGTTTCTTGGCTTTAAAATAATCATCTGCTATATTTAAAGCAAGAAGCACACTTCTGGCTTCCGCACTCTGCTTGCGATATCCATCGCTGCTTGTACATTCCTCGATTTTATGGTTCAGATAAGTGGATACCTTCTGCAGATAATCTTCGCTTTCAAATCCGCTCAGGGTGAATACTTTGCCGCCTATCAAAACTTCTGTATAATTTTTTGACGATGCCATAAAGAACCTCCTTGCCGCCTAATCCTTTTTTCATTATAAACTATATTCTGATAAAAACCAACCACTTTTCGATATTTTCAGCAGAAATTCTGTTTTATTCTTTATCAGCCAGCTCAAAATGATTCTTTCTGACCTTCAAAATCCCCTCTTTTTCCATTTTTTTCAACTCATGTGACAGCACACTCCGGTTGATCCCCAGATAATTTGCCATCTGTTCTCTGTTAAATTCAATATCAAAGGCATTGCTTTTATGGCGTCTTTGCTGAATTCTCAGATACTGCTCGATTCTTTCCCGGATTCCTCTAATCGACAGCAATTCAATCTTCCTGCACTTGCGGATATCTTCATTTGCAAGGAAATGAACCGTTTTCTTGTAAAACTCAATCCTCTCACGCATATCCAGAACGCCCTCTTCTTCCATCGCCCGTACAGGAAACCAGAAAATGTGTGCCTGTTCCGATGCATAAACATCATAAGGACTCGTCTTTTTTTCACTGACCGCAATCTCCACTCCCACAACAAACGAGCTGACAAGCTTCTGGACCAGCTGCTCAGTTCCATCCCGGTAATACTGCACTTTACAGAGTACCCCGTCAAGCAGGATTCCGATATTGTTCAGTTTTTCTCTTTCTCTTATGATGATTTCGCCCTTGTCATAGGTTACGGTTCTGCCGTCTAACCGGTTAATGATCTCATCCGCCTTCTTCCGATCCATATCACAAAAGAAAATGCTCCGGTAAATCGCTTCCCTGTCTTGTTCTTTCTGCATTTATGCTGCCACCTTCTGCCCGTTTTCTCTATTTGTCCATTATAGCATCTGCCACGCTATCCTTCAAGGAACAGCACTTTTTCTTCCGGAAATGCGAGTGCATCCGGCATTCCTTTTTCTTCCAGAGTGGCAGAAATCTCTCTTTGGACAAACCAGCAGAAGTCCTCACATCCCGACTCGCATTGGATAAAATATTTTCGTTCAAATGGATAATCCACACTTTTCCATTCTTTAACTTTCAGCATAGCCCCGGATATCGTTCCATACACCGGAATCAGATCATGAGCTCGGATCCCGATTGCCTTCACATTCTCCGGCACACTACGTCCTTTAAAAATCAGCTGCACATCCCAGTCTTTCACATACACCGTCTGCGCATCCATCCGGTAAACATCTGCAATATTTTTACATCCGGTAAGTCTTGCCGCTGTCTTATAGCGCGGTGCATTAAATACTTCTTTTACCGGACCCAGGCGGATTCCATGTCCATCTTCAATTACCAGAACCTCTTCACTGAAGCTATAGATTTCATCCCTGCTGTGGGACACCATGATCACCGTACCTTCATAATCACTCAGCATTTCCATCAGCTCGGTTAGCATCCGCTCCCGAAGATACGCATCCAGTGCCGAAAATGGTTCATCCAGAAGGATCACG
Organism: Bariatricus sp. TF06-38A; assembly: GCF_027690675.1. Taxonomy (NCBI): domain Bacteria; kingdom Bacillati; phylum Bacillota; class Clostridia; order Lachnospirales; family Lachnospiraceae; genus Bariatricus; species Bariatricus sp. TF06-38A. The sequence continues at coordinate 288,444 of NZ_JAQFCE010000002.1, read as the reverse complement.
TCCGGTTCATATGCCATAATCCGTGCCAGTGCCGTTCTCTGCTGCTGTCCGCCGGAAAGCTTTGACGGATAAAGCTTTTCCAGTCCGTCCAGCTGGAAATGATGGATCAACTGTTCTACCATTTTCTGCTTATCTTCTTTGTTTCCGGTAAATCCAATCCCGATATTCTGCTCCACGGTCATGTTCGGAAACAACGCATAATTCTGAAAAAGATAACCGACTTTCCTTTTTTGTGGCTTCAGAAAAATCTTTTTTCCGGCATCAAAAAGGGTAACTCCGTCAATCACGATCCGCCCTTTTTCCGGTCTTTCGATCCCGGCAATACTTTTCAAGGTCAGGCTTTTCCCACATCCGGAAGCGCCCAGGATTCCGATCCGCTTTTTTTCACTTTTAAAGGCGACATCCAGCCTGAATTTTCCATACTGTTTTTTTATCTCTAGTTCTACCATTGCTTTGTATGTTTCATTCCCTTTCCAAATGCCAGATTCATAAGCACTACTATTCCGAATGCGATCAGGATTACAATTCCGACCCACACGCCTGCCGTCTGATAATCACCGTCCTGGATGACCATTGCAACCCTCTGGGAAATGGTTGCCGTCTTTCCTGGAATATTGCCCGCAAGCATGGAGGTCGCACCGTATTCTCCAAGCGCTCTTGCAAATGCAAGAATTGTACCGGATGCAACTCCAGGACCTGCCGCCGGCATGATCACCCTCCAGAAAATTTTCCACTCCGGCATACCGAGCGTCTGCGCCGCATAGATCAGGTTCACATCCACCTGTTCAAATGCTGCTCTTGCATTCCGGTACATCAGTGGAAATGCAATCACAGTTGCCGCGATCACGCATCCTGCCCAGGACTGTACGATCTTGATATCAAATGTCGTATAAAGATACGATCCAACGGTTCTTCTCGTACTGAAAATGAGCAGCAGGAAAAATCCTGCAACCGTCGGCGGAAGCACCAGCGGCAGTGTCAGAATCCCATCCAGCACAGCCCTGAGACCCGTCTTCGCTTTCAGCACCTTTCTTGCTGCCCATATTCCCAGGAAGAATGACACGATCGTTGCTGCGATTCCTGTTTTGATTGAAATGAAAAGCGGACTCCAGTCAAGTCCTGCAAGGATCTGTCTTATTTCTTCCATATCGTTCCTCTTTTACTCTACGTTTGTATCGAAATAGTAGCTGTCAAAGATCTTCTTTGCGTCATCGGATGTTACATATGCAAGGAAATCATCGGCTGCTTTTTTCTTTGCATCATCTGCCTCTTTATTTTCCACACGGCAGATCGGATAACTCACGTTACCTGTCAGATCATAGCTTACTGTCTGAAGGATCTTGATCTGATCCTCATATCCGTATGTATCAGAATAATAAGTTGTTCCAACTTCGCATGCACCCTCTGTAACGGCGATCAGCACCTTGCTTACATTTGCCTGCTCACTGATTTCTGCTCCACCAAGAGCTTCAGAAACCTGTTCTGTTGTGATGGTAGACGCATCGTCTACTTTGTCCAGAATTCCGAGATTCATCAACGCCTGACGAGTGTATTTTCCAACTGGTACACTTCCGCCTGCAAGTGCAATGCTCTTTGCCTCATTTAAGTTTTCAAGCCCGGTTACTGCTGTATCACTGTCCTTTAATGTGATAACAACTACCTGATTGTTCACTACATTATGGCGTGTTCCTTCTACTACCAGTCCGTCAGCCTCAAGCTGATCCATCTGTTTCTGTGCTGCGGAGAAGAACAGGTCACACTCATATCCTTCTTCGATCTGTGTCAGCAGAGTTCCTGAGCTGTCTGCATTGTAGACGATCTTCACATTCGGATGCTCTTTTTCATAACGCTCTGCAATATCTGTCATTGCCGTATTCAGGCTGGCTGCGATAAATACCTGAAGCTCTACATCCTCTTCTTTGTCAGCCTTTGTTTCTGTCTTTTTGTCTTCTGTTTTTGTGTCGGTCTTTTTACCGTCACATGCAGCAAGTGATGCTGTCATCAGCAGAACCAGACCTGCTGCCACTGTTTTCTTAAATAAGTTATTCTTTCTCATGATTTTAATATCCTCCTTTTCCAAATCCACAGTTTGGAAAAGTACACACCGGACAGGACAGACAAAGTCCTCCCTGTCCAAGAAGCTGGAAATCTTTTTCATGCAGCTTTTCATCACACATAATCCTCGGAAGAACCAGATCAAAAATCGTCCGTTTTGCATACATCACGCATCCCGGAAGACCCATGACCGGAATCTGTCTGCCTTCTTTTTCACAATAAGCAAGCATAAACATGGCTCCCGGAAGAACCGGTGCCCCATAAGTCACCACTTCCGTACAGGCATTTTTGATCGCAAGCGAAGTCCTGTCATCCGGATCTACACTCATTCCACCGGTACAGACGATCAGGTCAGAACCATCCTCGATCAGAGTCTGGATTGCTTCTGTGATCATCTCATGATCATCGTTGCACTGGATCTGCTTCACCTCTGTAACGCCACATTCTTTCAGTTTTTCAATCACAACCGGAGTAAATTTATCCTCGATCCGGTGATAATACACTTCGCTTCCCGTCGTTACGATTCCCGCTTTTTTCTTCTGGTACGGAAGAATCCGGAAAATCGGTTCTTTTCCTGCCACTTCACAGGCCTTCTGCATCTTTTCTTCTTCGATCACAAGCGGAATGATCCTTGTTCCTGCAATCTTATCTCCGGTTTTCACCGGAAAATTTCCATGTCTGGATGCGATCATCATCTCACCAAGACTGTTCACCGCATTCAGCTTTTCGATATTGATCTTCAATACCCCTTCACAGTCGGCGATCAGTTCGATTTTTCCTTCCTTCACTTCGGAAGGATGCATATGCTCACCCTGACAGATCTGACGCAAGATCTCAGCCGCCTCATTTTCATGAAGCATACCTTCCTGTTTTTCCCAGATATAAAGATTCTCTTTTCCCACAGATAAAAGTACCGGAATGTCTTCTTCGGTAACAATATGTCCCTTCCGGAAAACAGCATCCTTTACAACTCCCGGAATAATCTGTGTAATGTCATGGCACAGCACCTGCCCCACTGCATCTTCTGTTCTTACCAGTTTCATTTTTTGTTCCTCACTTTATATGGATTATGGCATAAAAATACCTGCCGTCACTGCGGCAGGTATTCTGCCCAAACCTTTTTATATTTTACCATAAAAAGGATGGATAAATAAGTTGTCCAGACAACTTTTTTATTTTGTTTTATAGACAAAATCGATTGCTTCCGCAACTCCGTTTCCGATCTTTCGTGCTTTATCCGAAATCGTATAACAAAGTTTTTCCTCTATCCTTGCATCCACATCTCCGATCTTCAATCCTTTTTTGACCGGTACACCTTCCTGGAGCATCCCACGGACAATCCCGTGGAGCCTCGCATAGACAGGTTCATCTCCGCACCTTGCAACAATCTGCCCTTTTTTCACCACATCACCAATTCTCGCGACCGGATGCATGATTCCGTCTGCGGATGCCTTTAAAAGGCGTTCCACCGTATAGCCGCCAATATTTCCCGGAATTCCGGTGTTGGGGATTGCACTTCCCTCGCGGATCACTTCGCCCAGATGCTCACCTCTTTGCGTTTCAATCACAAAATGGCAGTCTCCGGCTGCCGTAAAGCCCGGTCCGATACCGATAACAAGAGGAGCGTCACTGATCCGGGTCCCAAGATTCTTTTTTGCCATGATCCCGTCAACCAGTACATCCGGCAGATATTCTTTCCGCACTTCTGCTTTTTCATCCACCATGACAGCAATTTTCCGCGTTGCCATAATTGTTTCTGCTTCTTCAAAATTTTCGGCAAGAACTGCTTCCATTCCTTCTACCACTGCATGTTCTTCGTACACCGCTCTTGAAAATGCCACCTCACGTCTGACGGTGAGTGGGATGGCAACATCCGTCATCAGGATCTGATGTCCTCTTTCCCACAGCTCTGCCGCAATTCCTGTGGCAAGATCCCCGGCTCCTCTTATCAGGATCTTCATTTACTCTTCTTTCTCCTTTGGTAAAACCAGATTCAGGAACACTGCAACCAGAGTAGACAGTGCAACCGGTGATTTACCGAAAATGGTTGTTACCCATGCAGGGAGCTGTGCAAGTGCTGCATTTGCCTGTGTCACACCCATTCCAAGTGCAATGGCAAGTCCTACGATGGATGTATTTCTATAATTCATCTTTGAATTATTGATCAGTTTGATACCCGTCATGGAAATCATTGCAAATACAGAGATTGTTGCGCCTCCAAGCACACATGACGGAATAGTTAGAAGAATATATGCGATCTTTGGCATGATTCCTGCAACCAGCATGATCATCGCTGCAATTCCAAATACTCTCTTTGCTACTACTTTCGTAGAACTTACGATTCCGACATTCTGACTGTAGGTTGCTGTCGGGAGTCCGCTGAAAAATGCGCAGACAATATTGCTGACTCCATAACCAATGATACCACCGCTTAATTCCTCATCCGTCGGCATACGGTCCATTCCTCCGGTCGTCGTTGCTGAAAAGTCTCCGATTGCCTGAATAGAGCTGATTGCAAACAATACCGCAATCGCAACACATGAGGATGGCTCGAATTTAATTCCGAAATGCATCGGCTGTGGGAACTGTACCCATTTTGCCGTTAATACGGAAGAAAAATCCACCATTCCAAAGCCAAGCGCAACTACATATCCAACTATGATTCCGATCAGAACGGAAGAAAGCTTTAAAAAGCCCTTTCCAAAATGATTCAGTCCTGTTACGACTGCCAGTGTGATGATCGCAACAAGCCAGTTCTGCCATGAACCATAATCCGCACTTCCTGCTCCACCTGCCATATAATTGACTGCGGTCGGATACAGCGAAAGTCCGATTGCAAATACAACCGTTCCCGTAACCAGTGGCGGGAAAAGATGACGGATCTGCTTGATAAATATTCCTACAATAATCGCAACAATACCGCCCACGATCTGTGCACCAAGTATTGTTCCAACATCTGCATCCTGTGCAATTGACTGCATGATCGGCACATACGCAAAGCTGATTCCCATAATAACCGGAAGCCCGGCTCCTATCTGATAAGACTTAAATTTGATAAACGGAAAAAGCTGGATGAATGTCGAAATCGCTGACATTGCAAGAGATGCCTGAATCAGGACAACCGTGTCTGATTCTGAAAGTCCGGACACACCGGCAAGAATGATCGCCGGTGCAACACAGCCAATGATCATCGCCACTACATGCTGGAATGCCAGCGGAAGTGCCTGACCAAAGGATGGTTTTCCGTTAAGGTTAAATAGTTCCTGTGAAGTATTACTATTCTTCGTACTCACTTTTTTGCCTCCTTCTCTACCCACTTACAACTTTCGTTGTCAAAGCTATCGTATCTATGATAGCACGAATGGTTTTCAATGACAATTCGGCAATGTTCCATTTTTCAACACACAATTGCTTTATTTTTCCAAAATATTAACGAAATGATGTAATCCGTACTTTTTCACCAGAATCCCGTTCTACTCTTAAGGCGATTCTCTCTGCCATTTTCAGACGTTTTTCGTCATCTGCTTTGTTTAGCACAATATAGAAATCCATTTCCGGCAGGACATTCTTTTTCCCGCCTTTTGCCGAAACAGCCAGCCCTGCCAGATCCTCCTCCGTCAGAACCTCTTCCACTGCTTTTCCAAGTACCTGTGCCACAAGCTCAGGCCGGAAACAGCAGTCTTTTATCCTTTGTCCGATGGCATCGAGTCCATATACAGAAAGGACTATCTGGATCTGCTTTGGAATAACCGGTTCTTTCTCCCCCGGCACTTTCGCCGGAAGCATCCGTGCACCATCCGCTTCCACAAGAACCGGCGCAGGAAGCTCCCAGATCTTTTCCATTACCGGTACAGAAAGGCTTTTGATCCTGCCTCCTCCTGCATCCAGACCGGCGATCACCATGCCTTCTCTTTTATGCACTTCCAGAATTTTTCCGATAGAATCCTCCATTACAAAATAAGGGGCAGTCTCTTTTTTCATATGGGTTGTGGTCACCAGAACCGGGAGGGCACCCTTCTCTTGGTATTCAGCAAGCAGCTGTTTCAAAAGAGAAGTCTTACCTCCCGCACCCACGGCAGCAATTCTCGGTACCATCTGCTCCGTAAGTCCAAGTGCCATAAGCAGAGACTCTTTCCTTTGAAGCTTTCCATTTTCGATGACATATACATGGAAAGTTTTCTCTGTTCCTCCTTCTGTTATCCGCATTTTTTCTATTTCCGGCATATAATCAATATCTTCCAACTCTTTTTCCAGGCTCACCTCGTAAAATACTGCTTTTTCCCGGTATCTGCGGAACACCTTTCTTCCTCCGGCATCTCCTTCCAGTTCCAGAAGTTCTTTCCCGTACTTTGCCGGAAACCAGACCGGATTGCCTTCCTGTCCATTCCAGGTCACACATCCCGGTACAACTTTTGCCTCCCGCTCCATCTTTTCCAGGAATCCTTCCACGCTTTCTTCTGTAAAATAAGGCTGATCCGCCACAAAAAATGCATAGGCATCAGCATCTCCTGCCGCACGGATCCCTGCTTTTACCGAATAGGCTGCTCCTTTATAGCTGTCTTTTGAAATCACTGTTTTTACCGGGAAACGTTCACCTTGCTGCTCGTTTTCCTGAAGTGCTTTTACTTGATGCTCAATCTCCGGATACTGTGTTACCACAATCATTTCCCATTCCGGATGCCTTTGACAGACTTTTACCAGACGGTCGAATAAATAGCGGAACATCGGCTTTTCATCCAACAGATAAAGCAGTTTGTTCTCTGCTTCTGATTGTGGCGGTTCTGTATTTTGCATCCTTTGGCTGTTAAAACGGCGGCTGTTTCCAGCCGCCAGATAAATCAGTTTAATTTTCATTTTCCATAATTCCCATTGCAATCTGTTCACTTGTAATCGGAAGTTCACGGAACCACAGACCTGTTGCATTTGCGATTGCATGCGTCAATGCCGGAGCCGGTGTATTGATGACGATTTCGCCAATCGATTTTGCACCAAACGGTCCGGTCGGCTCATAGCTGCTCTCAAATTCCACATGCAGATTTCCCATATCCATTCGGGTCGGAATCTTGTACTGCATAAATGAATTGTTCAGAAGCTGTCCTTTTTCCGTGTACTGAATATTCTCATAAAGAGTCATGCCGATTCCTTGCACGATTCCGCCTTCCGCCTGTACCCTCGCAAGATTCGGGTTAATAACAGTTCCGCAGTCAACCACTGCATAGTAATCCAGGATCTCGACATGTCCTGTCTCCGGATCCAATTCGATTTCAACAGCGCCTGCCATATAAGGCGGCGGAGATACCGGCGAACTGTGGCTTTCTGTTACCTGAAGCGCAATATCACTTCCACACATTGCCCCTGCTCCGATTGCCGCAAGTGTCACCTCTTCTCCGGTCTTATCGCTTCTTGCAATGTGTCCATCGAAATCAACCTCATCCACTTCACATTTCAGCATCTTCGCTGCCTGTCTGACGATCCGCTTTTTCAGTTCCTCACCGGCTCTTGTCACCGCCATACCGGCCACATAAGTCGTACTTGATGCATAAGAGCCTGAATCATACGGCGAAGTATCGGTATCTGCTCCGGATACTGCAATATCATCCAGATCACAGTCCAGACATTCTGCTGCCATCTGTGCAAGAATCGTATCACACCCGGTTCCCATGTCTGCTGCCGCGATTGACATATTGTAGACACCATCCTCGCCCAGTTTGATCGTTGCAGATCCGACATCTACATTGGAAATGCAGGATCCCTGCATGGCAAGTGCTACTCCGACGCTGCGGATTTTGCCATCCGGCATAACTTTTCTTGGATACTTTTCATCCCATCCGGACATTTCTTTTACTCTCGCAAGGCATTTATCAAGTGCACAGCTATTCGCTGTCTCCCCATAATATGCCGGCATGAACTGTCCTTCTTTGACCATATTCTTCATACGGATCTCCATCGGATCCATGCCAAGTTTTTCTGCCAGTTCGTTAACAGATGTCTCAACCGCAAAGATTCCCTGCGTCGCTCCATATCCACGATAAGCTCCTGCTGCCATCCGGTTGGTATAGACCACATCGTAACGGAACCGGTATGCATCTAATGAACCATAAAGCGGAATCGCCTTATGTCCGGAAAGTCCGACCGTTGTCGGTCCATGTTCCCCGTATGCTCCTGTGTTAGAAAGTGTATACAGATCAATTGCCCGGATATTTCCCTCTTTATCTGCTCCCATGCGAACCGTCACCGCCATATCATGACGCGGTGAGGATGCAATCTGGGATTCCTCTCTTGTAAATACAATTTTCGATGGCTTTCCGGTTTTCCAGGTTACAAACGCCGGATAAACCTCACTTACCGCCGTCTGTTTTGCCCCAAATCCACCACCGATCCTCGGTTTAAACGCACGGATCTTGGATTTTGGTATGCCAAGTGCATTGGAAACAATACGGCGCACATGGTAAACGATCTGCGTAGAACTCATCACATTCAGTCTTCCATACATATCCATAAAGCAGACCGTCTGAAATGGTTCCATCATTGCCTGCTGTGCCGCTTTGACATGATATGTATGTTCTACAACAACATCGCATTCTGCAAGAACTTTCTCTACATCCCCATGTCCATCTTCTGCCTGTGCACAAAGATTCCGCTTGTTATCTGCTCCTACCGGGCACAATGCCTTCCAGCTATCCTCCGGATGCACCAGAATTGGACCATCCAGCGCTTCCTCAGGATCTAATACTGCCGGAAGGACCTCGTATTTGACCTTGATCATCTTCATTGCACGTTCTACGCAGGCTTCATTTTCTCCGGCAATGATCGCTACCGGATCTCCTACAAAGCGAACATGCTGGTCCAGGATCAACCGGTCATACGGACTAGGCTCCGGCCAGGTCTGTCCTGCAATTGTAAAACGCTGCTGCGGTACATCCTTCCAGGTATAGATTGCTTCAATCCCCGGCACACGCATTGCCACATCTGTCTTGATCTCCTGGATCATCGCATTGGCATGCGGACTTCTTAGAAGCTTAACGATCAGACAATCCTTTGGTGCCAGATCATTTGTATATACCGGCTTTCCAGTCACCAGTGCTTTCGCATCTTTTTTTACAAATGGTACTCCTACTGCTTTCATCTGGCTCCTCCTTTTCTTTTGTACTCCAGAAAATCATGGATTCCTCTGAGCTGTCCCTCGTAGCCTGAACAGCGGCAGAGATTCCCCGCAAGGTATTCCCGGATCTCGTCATCACTTGGATCCGGATTCTCGCGGAAAAGTGCGATTGCATTCATGATCATACCCGGATTACAGAATCCGCACTGCTCCGCCCCCTGTCCTGCGATAAAAAAGCCAAATTCTTCTGCTTCCTCCTGCAGTCCTTCCAACGTATCTACCTTGTGCCCGTCTGCTCTTGCAGCAAGCACGGAACAGGAAAGTACCGGCTTCTCATCTAAAAATACGGTACAAAGTCCACAGTTGGAAGTCTCACAGCCGCGCTTTACGCTGTAACATCCATGATTTCTCACGAAATCGATCAGAAGCAGATCAGCTGCGATCTCTTCTGTAATCTTTTTTCCATTCAGTGTCAGACTAATCTGCATTCTTTTCACCTCCGTTTGTGATTCTCTCTAATGCTCTGCGGATCAGAACCTCTGCAAGATGGGTACGATACGCTGCACTTCCACGCATATTGCTTCCCATCGGCACCTGGGTTGCAAGCTCTTTTGCAAATTTTTTCAGATCTGTGCACGCATCCAGCTGTTCTGCCGGAACGTGAATACAGACTGCTTTCATCGGTCTTGCCCCAACTGCCACCTTCAGTTCATCTCCATAACGGTCAGCAGCAACCGCCAGTACCGGAAAATCCGTCTTGGTATTACGGTGTGACTGATAGCTTCCCTTTCCTAGTGTTTTCTTTACGATCACACGGACAAGGATATCATTATCTCTCTCCATCTTTACAAACTCTTCCAGAGAAATGATCCCACCTTTATAAAGTTCTACTTCTGTATCCAGTGCAAGGAAACAGGTCAGTACATCCGAAAATCCAAACCGTCCGAAAATACTTCCGCCGATCGTCGCAAGATTCCGGAACTGTACACCGACAATACTTCTCACACTTTCTCTGATCATATTGCAGCTCAATTCATTTAATCCTTCGTGTAACTCCAGATCACGAAGGGATACCATACATCCAATCTTCCATGCATCCTCCGTCTCTTCAATCTGATCCAGTCCGAGTCCGGACAGATCGATCGCAGTCTGGATCTGCGCAGTACTCATTTTCAGCCAGAGCATTCCACCGACGATCCGGTTCGTCTTTTTCTGGTTCAGTTCATACGCCTGCTCCAGACTCTCTGCTTTCACATATTGTTTTATCTTCAGCATCGTCTCTTTCCTTTCTATTCTTCGTTCTTGTCAAATCCAAGATGGGTATACGCAAGATCTGTGACCACCCTTCCTCTTGGTGTTCTCTGTAAAAAGCCATTCTTCAGAAGATATGGCTCATAGACATCTTCTACGGTTCCGGCATCTTCCCCGATCGCTGCCGCAAGGGTATCCAGTCCTACCGGACCTCCTTGAAATTTTTCAATCATGGTCGTCAAAAGATTACGGTCTACATGATCAAGTCCAAGCCGGTCCACATCCAGAAGATCCAGTGCCTGCCTTGCCACCTCTTCGGTGATCACCCCCTCGTATTTGACCTGGGCAAAATCCCGGACTCTTTTCAAAAGCCGGTTGGCAAGCCTTGGCGTTCCTCTGGAACGTCTTGCCATCTCAAGGGCTCCCTTTTCATCGATCTCCACATCCAGCACGCCTGCTGAACGGATGATGATGGTCTGCAGTTCTTTTTCCGTATAAAATTCCAGACGGTTCACAACCCCGAAACGATCCCGGAGCGGAGCTGTCAGCATTCCGGCACGGGTGGTTGCCCCTACCAGTGTAAAATGCGGCAGATCCAGACGGATCGACCTTGCCGAAGCCCCTTTTCCGATCATAATATCGATTGCAAAATCTTCCATCGCCGGATAAAGTACTTCCTCCACCTGCCGGTTCAGCCGGTGGATCTCATCTACAAAAAGCACATCTCCTTCCTGGAGATTATTAAGGATTGCCGCCATTTCCCCAGGTTTCTCGATCGCAGGACCTGACGTGATCTTGATATTTACGCCCATTTCATTCGCAATGATCCCGGCGAGGGTTGTCTTTCCAAGTCCCGGCGGACCGTAAAACAACACATGATCCAGTGCCTCTCCCCTGCTTTTTGCCGCTTCTATATAAATCTTAAGAGTCTCTTTTGCCTTCGCCTGTCCAATATAATCTTCCAGAAGCTGAGGTCTTAAATGGCTCTCAATTTTTACATCCTCTTCCAGATTCTCTGTGGTAATAATTCTTCTTCCCATCCTAATCCTCTTATATCAAATATTTGAGTGCACCCTTCAGCAGATCTTCCACCGTCGTGCTCTCATCCATTTCCACTTTTCGTACTGCCTGCAGTGCCTCAGTACTTCCATAGCCAAGCGCCGTAAGTGCCTGTACCGCATCTGCCTGAAGTCCTTGTGCATTTACCGTATCTTCAGCGGCTCCATTTGCCGCTTCCACCTGGTGATCCAGTACGTCCTCAATCTTCAGCTTATCCTTCAGTTCCACGATCAGCTTCTCCGCCGTCTTCTTGCCAATTCCCGGTGCTGCTGAAATTGCCTTGATGTCCTTCGACATCACGGCAAATCGAAGTTCGTCTGGTGTAAGCTGCGCCAGAATCCCAAGACCTCCTTTCGGTCCGATCCCACTGACACCGATCAGAAGCTTGAACACAGAAAGCGCATCACGGTTTAAAAATCCATACAGCTGCATAGCATCTTCTTTGACATTCAGATAGGTGTGGATCTTCACTTTACTCCCAACCGGCGGAAGCTGTCCCATCGCCTGTCCGGACATAAAAATCCCGTAGCCCACGCCGCCTACATCTACAATCGCTTTATCTTCTTCGAGAGCTACAAGCTCCCCTCTTATATATGAAATCATCTCTTCCTCCCACGCTATGACAATACGATGCTGCCAAGTCTTTTGAGCATTTCATTTGCCACAACTCCGATAATAAATCCGGTGATCACTCCTGCGATCAGAAGCACCGGCACATAATAGGCGACGCTGAATGTCTCCACGACCAGCATCGCTACGATCAGCTGACCGACATTATGAAAGACACCACCTGCCATGCTGACTCCAAAAACACTGAATGATCCCCGCTTTTTCAAAATCACCATCACTGCAAGGCTTAAAAGTCCGCCTGCCAGACTGTATAAAATACTAAACAGACTGGCAAAAATAAATCCGGACAGCACGATACGCGTCACCGAAAGCAACAGGGCATCCTTTCCACCCATCTTGTACAGTGCCACCACAACGATCAGATTCGCCAGTCCAAGCTTAACCCCCGGAATCCCGATCTGAAACGGGATCAGAGTCTCTACATAACTAAATATCAGCGCAAGGGCAGTAAATACACCAAACCACGCTATTCTGACTGTATTTTTCTTCATATCTTAATTCGTCACCGCATCCAGTTCGGCTTCTTCTCCATCGACAATTTTCAGAACGATCTTATTCGGAAGGCAGATAATACTCTCTCCGTTCCTTGAAATTGCTTTCTGGTGTACACAGATCTGATCCAGACAGTTGGCCGCTGCCATTTTCACTTTTCCGTTCTCGATCTGCACGGTGTTCGTTCCTCCGTTGATCTTAAATGCACGCTCTTTCTGCAGATCCAGTGTCTCTACCACTTTCCCGTCAATCTGTATTTCTACAACGCCTGCGCTTTTCTGGCTCGTGAATAGATGTCCTGCAAAAAAAATGCCTGCCGCAGCAAATACAAGGAGGACAAGAATCAGATCATTCTTTTTGAAACCGGATGCTTTCTCCTCATGGCTCTTATTTTCTTTATGCCTCATAGGGTTCTCCTTTTTCTTTGTTTATTCTAACACATCATTTTATCTAATGCAATCAAGTGTTCGATTGATTTTTTTCATAGGGGAACGTATAATGGGGTAATTGACGAATGGGACGGTTTGTGGAAGAAGAGAATGGGGACGCCGTGAGGGAAGCGAAAGTCCTGCACGCCTCAAGTTGTGCAAACCATTCCGATGAACCACTTAGGGCGAAAATCGTGTTCAGCAATGGCTTCCACGATTTTTGTGTTTCATCTCCATTGCACAAAATAGAGGCGTGCAGGACTTTCGCTTCCCTCACGGCTGTGCATTGGCTGATTGCACAGACCTGAGATTCGTAAATTTTCATTATGTCGTTTTTAGGAAGTTTATGAAAAAAACAATGCTGTAGGTTATGGTTTGAGGAGGTTTGCGATGAAAATAAAAAGTTTGGGAATTGGTATTTGTTTGAGTTTGTTTGGGACTTTTTGTCTGGGTGGATGTTCTGGGAGTTCGCCACAGCCGGTGTCGCGGACGGTGACGGTGTTTGATACGGTGGTGACGATTACGGTTTATGATAAGGATTCAGAGGATGTTCTGGATGCTTGTGTGGCGAAATGTGAGGATTATAATGCGCGGTTTAGCCGGACTTCGGAAGGAAGCGAGATTTATGAGCTGAACCATGCAAACGGGGAGCCTGTGACACTTTCGGGTGATACGGTGGATTTGATTCAGAAAGGCGTGGAATACAGCCGTCTGGCAGATGGAAAGTTTGATATTACGATCGCTCCACTTAGTGACTTGTGGGATTTTAAGAATAATACGGGGACCGTTCCGGATGATGCGGCGATTCAGGAAGCGAAAAGTCATATCGGATATGAGAATGTGAGGGTTGATGGAAATACGGTTCAGCTTCTGGATCCGGAGGCGTCTATTGATCTTGGCGGAATTGCAAAGGGATATATTGCGGATCAGCTGAAAGCATATCTGAAAGAGCAGAATGTATCCCATGCACTGATCAATCTGGGCGGAAATGTGCTGGCTCTTGGCGGCAAACCGGATGGTTCGAATTATAATATCGGTATCCAGAAGCCGTTTGCACAGAATGGAGAAGCGATCACCAGTGTAAAGATCAAGGATCAATCTGTGGTTTCTTCCGGGATTTATGAGCGGTATTTTAAGGTGGGCGACAAGATTTATCACCATATCTTAGATCCGAAAACCGGGTATCCTTATGAAAATGATCTGCTTGGGGTGAGTATTGTCTGTGACTCTTCTACGGAAGCGGACGCACTTAGTACGACCTGCTTTGCGATGGGGTTAGATGATGGATTGAAATATATCGAAGGAATCAAGGGGGCAGAGGCACTCTTTATCACGGATGATTATGAGATTCATTACTCCAGCGGATTTCCAAAGTAAAAAAGTTGAATGATGTAGGTTGTGAGACAAATCAGAAAAATAAATGGTACCAGATTCAGTTGTAAAAAAATTTGAATCCGGTACCATTTATTTTTCTTATGCTTCCTGCTTCACTGTCTCTTCTCCCGGCAAAGCCCAGCGGATTTCGGCTTTGAAGAGGTCTGCTTCGGTTTCGATATGGAAGCTTCCACCTTGGAGACCTACGAAGCTTTTTACGATTGCAAGGCCAAGACCGGAGCCTTCGGTATTGCGGGACTCATCTCCGCGGACGAAGCGTTCTGTAATTTCTTCCGGATTGAAGGTGAGCTCGGTTGCAGAAATATTTTTCAGGCGGATAAATACATCTTTCTCCGTCTTTTCGATTTCCACATAAACTCTTGTTCCCGGAAGTGCATATTTTACAATGTTATTCAGAAGATTCTCAAAGATCCGGTAGGTCTTCTGACTGTCCAGACGAAGAATCACTTTTTCCTCCGGGAAAGTGATCCTGAACTCCAGACCTTTTTCTTCGAACTTATCTTCCAGCTCAAATTTTACCTGTTTAAACAGATTGACGATATCCACATTCATCAAATTCAGGTTTACATTCTGGCTGCTTGCTTTGCTGATCTCAAAGAGGTCTTCGATCAGGACTTTCAGACGCATAGATTTGCGTTCCAGAATATCAATATAATCCTTTCGCTTTTTCTCATCTTTCTCGTTTTTCAACAGATTCACATAGGTTATGATCGCAGTCAGCGGTGTTTTCAGATCATGTGATACGTTTGTGATCAGTTCTGTTTTCATACGCTGGCTTTTTACTTCTTCCTTTACCGCTTTCTTAAATCCGGTCTGGATCTTCTGGATTTCATTACGGAACGGACTGAACACACCAAGATCACCTTCAATCTCTACATCCAGATTTCCATCTGCAATTTTATTGGTTGCCTCCAAAAGCAATGCATATTTTTTCCGGAGATCATTAAAATATTTTTGCAGGATTAGGAACAGGATTACAGAATATACGATCAGTCCTGCAATTCCGTAATACCAGAATGAACAGATCACCAGCAGTATTGCGAAATTGAACAGCACGATTTTCAAAATAATCTTATTATTCTTTTCCTTGAAATTGAACTGATCCAGAGAATGATAAAATGCTTCAATCTTATCCTTGCACCAGTGGATACCGCCTCGGATTCCGTTTCCGAATCTTCTCCAGATCCAGATCAGCAGAACTCTTTTTTTCACATATTCCTTTACTCCAAGAAGCCGGATCTGGCGTACACAGCCGGATACCCAGTACATGACTGCAAAGAAAACAAACCAGACCAGAAAATCGATTGGCCACACATTTCCTTTCGCGTGCATAATCAGTTCTCCAAGATAGCTGAAAATCAGGCTAATTCCAGTAATACCAGTCGCTATCGCAATTTCAAATGGTACATGGAAAATTTTTTCATCTCCTGTATGCAGATCTTTCTTCATCGGAATCAGCCATGCCAGAAGTGCGACCAACAATATAAGAGTCAAGATTGTATAAACCGCCGCGTTTCCTACCATTGAAGTAATCGGATATACCCGCATAACATAAGCATTCAGCTTTGCTTCCGTCATCATGAAATAATAGGTCCTGTCTTTTGGCGAAATATTTTCAATCTCACTTTCATCTTCATATTCAAATATTTTTTCCGGCAGATTTGAGGTCAGGATCTTCAGAACAGCTTCCTGCTTGGTTACTTCCGTTCCCATCACCTGATCAATCTTGATTTCACCGTTTTTGTCAAACGAGATCTTAATCCCAAGAGCATAATCTGCAAGCTCAGTATCTTTCACTTTTTCCCAGGAATCTCTATTCGACCGGTATCCATCGATTACCTCTCCGTTTGCATCCTGCACCTGGTAATTTATATATGCAATCTGCCGGTTAAATTTCTCATCAAATTCCGGATAATAATCATCCAGAAACTTTACGTTATATTCGTTTCCGGATTCTTTGGAATACAATACATAGCAGTCCCGGATAAATGTCTTCATAAAAGACTCACTCGTCTGGTAGTTCTGTGTCAGACTGTCCTGCTCCTTTTTTGCATTCTTATAAAAAGTATTATAGTTTCCTAACACGATCACCGTCGCAAGTAAGATTGCACCTAAAATCAGGACAATCCCTAGTTTATGCCTGTTTTTCGATTTTGTATCCAACGCCCCACACCACCTTTAAATATTTTGGTTCTTTCGGGCAGCTCTCAATTTTTTCACGGATATTCCGGATATGGACCATGATCGTATCGGTATTGATTGCTTTTTCATTCCATACACGCTCGTAAATTTCCTCTGCCGAAAAAACTCTTCCAGGACTCTTCATAAGGAGAAGCAGGATTTTGTACTCAATCGGTGTCAGGCGCACCGGCTCTCCGTCAACCGATACCTCCACCGTAGCTTCATTCAGCTCCAGACCGCCGATCACATGGATATTCTGATTTTCTTCACGGTCTCTTAGCTTCTCTGCAAACATCCGGTATCTTCTGAGCTGTGAATTCACCCTTGCAAGAAGCTCCATCGGTGTAAATGGCTTCGTCACATAATCATCTGCCCCGATATTCAGTCCCATGATCTTATCCACTTCCTCTGATTTTGCCGACAGCATGATCACCGGAAAATCATATTTTTCCCGAAGCTTCATCGTCATACGAATTCCATCCATCCGCGGCATCATAATATCGACGATTGCAAGATGGATTTCCTCTTTCTCGATCACTTCCAGACCTTCAATCCCATCTGCCGCCTGAAATACTTCGTATCCCTGACTTTTCAGGTATATTTCCACACCTTCTCTGATTTCCTTGTCGTCTTCAACGACCAGTACATGATTCATTTCCATAACTGCTTTTCTCCTCTTTTTCTCATCCTTGACTATAGTCTATCTCCTAAAGCTAAAGAGAACCGGAATAGATTTCTAAAGAATTTCTAAAAAAACGAAAAAGCTTTTCAGCAAAGCACTGCTGCCTTGCCGAAAAGCCTGCCAGATACTTATTTAATAACCATAATAGCTTACTCTGCCGATCGCTGCGATGATAACAAAGAAAATCACAAGCACATAGGAAATCACCTGAAGGATCAGGGATGCTCTGCAGTAGTTACGCCGGTTCAGATTGCCACTATTACCAAACGCCCAGATAATATACAGAATCAGTCCCGCACATGGAATAATTCCGACAATCAGCGTTAAAAGCCATTCTCCGGTAGAAAGTGGAGATAGATCCATCTGCTTTGGCGGCATCTGACAATTGTTCTGGCTATTGTAATTGTTATTATAGCCGCTCGCGTTAAATCCGGTATTATAACCGCTATTCTGATACTGGTTGTCAGAGTACCCATTGGTATAAGCTCCGCTCTGATTGGTTCCGTTATAATACGAATTTCCGTTGTAAGTATTATTTTCATAAGTTCCAGAATGGCAAGCGCTTCCGTCCGGTGCTGACTGTCCGTAACCGCTTCCGTTTTCTGACTTTGGCATTTCACCGTAAGTATATGCCGGATGACTTTTTTCTTCCTGCTTTAAATTATCGTCCGCTGCCTCTTTTGGCACGCTATTGTCATTCTTTGCCTGCGGCTCTGCTTCTGTATATCCTGCATTGGGATCGGTGTAAGAAGATGGACTCTTTTCCTCCCCTTCACTATTCTCAGTTATCTGGTCATTTAAGTTATTATCCATATCCCAAAACCTCCTGTGTATTCATTTTTTTCATCATAGCACACCAAAAAGCTGAAAACAATAGCTCTTTTTGCCAAATTACTGAATTCAAAGACCAGATTCTGAATATCAAATCTATTAGCCGGTTATTTGATCCGCAGCCTCTGACCGACATAAATCAGATTCGGATTTTGTAGATTGTTCAACCTTGCGATTTCCTGATAAGATGTTCCGTATATCGTTGCAATTTTCGAAAGCGTATCCCCGGATTTGACGATATGATACTTGTTTTCTTCGGCATTGACTCTGCTTTGTACTTCTTCATACCGTTTCCCCAGAACCGTTTTCCGCACTTCCCCGTTGCCATATTTCCCGGCACGCACTTCCTTTGCCAGTGTCTCTGTACTGGCACCGGAAATATAGTCGATCATCCCCTGCACTTCTCCATATCTGATTCCAAGCCAGCTTTTCCGTTCTTCCCCATTTCCAAATTCTCCACGCATCGTCCGAAAAACCAGATCCAGCGTAGTTCCTTCCTGGTTTTCTTCCTCTTCAGAAGGTTTCTCTGAAGTTGTCTGGTTTCCTTTTCCAGCATACCGGCTCCACGCCTGCCGGTCTCCGTAGAATTTATTCAAATCCAGATTGCCATTCCATCCGCTTAATCTTCCCGAAGAACTGTACTGCCGCATCACACAGGCATATGCACCCTCATTCCATGGATTTTCCTGGTACCCGATTGGCTCCATACTCGCGTACTGCGCTACCCACAGTCCATAGTTTCCGATATTCTGCAATCGGCTCATCATACTTTGCTGCACATAAATCACAGGATTGACGCTGGTCTTTGTTGAAATATAATTACACCAGGCTTTCACCCATTCCCGG
Organism: Bariatricus sp. TF06-38A; assembly: GCF_027690675.1. Classification (NCBI taxonomy): domain Bacteria; kingdom Bacillati; phylum Bacillota; class Clostridia; order Lachnospirales; family Lachnospiraceae; genus Bariatricus; species Bariatricus sp. TF06-38A. The sequence goes on along the minus strand of NZ_JAQFCE010000002.1, from coordinate 269,492 downwards.
TCATTCACACCAAATGCCGGATTGGACCGCCCTTCCCAGTCCAGCACAAGCATTGCCTCCCCCACACGGCTCCCTGCATTCTTCAGAAAATATTCTGCCTCCGCCTGTATATTTCCACCAGACGCATAGTGATAAATGCCCAGGCATTTCCCTGCTGTTTTCGCCTGGCGGTAGGCTCTTTCGTAATCCGGATTTACATAACCGGTTCCTTCTGTCGCCTTAATCACCACAAAATCACACGGGACAACCGCAAGATTGATCCCACTTTGCCAGTTACTGATGTCAATTCCATTTAATGCCATACCACTTCTACTCCTACTCTTCTTTTCCTGCCTGCTTGATAATCTGATGGATGTAGGTACTCAGTCCTGCAACAACAATGCCCTGCGTTACGGATGCGAAAACTGCGGTCAACACATCCTGTGCTCCTGCGAAATGTGCGGTAGATGTCACCCAGATCCCGCAGATGATAATGCCTGTCGCCCCAAGAGTGATCGGAATATATTTATCTTTGATAAATTCTGCTTGTTTAAGTGCAATTCCGAAAAAGTATAGAACTGCGGTCACAATAAGCAGTTCCGGTTTTACATAATCCATAAGTTGCTCCATTATCTGGATAGCCTGCCTTTCTTTTTTAGAACTTTAAGGAAGATTTTATATATAAACGATTCAATCAGATGTGATATTAGTATATGTGAGAAATAGGATTTGGTGTCAAAAGAAAGTAATGCCCTGTTGGCTTAATTTTGCATACGTATTGATTTAATGCGTATCCTGATCACTTATATAACCGGCTAAAAGAGCTTTCATTTCCTCTTCAAAATAATTTACTTTTTCTTCACTCACTGCTTTTACCTCCATACATAAAAATAGAAGACTCAGCTATTAACCAAGTCTTCCGTAATGTTTTTAGTCTGTTATTTTAATTTCTTTAATATCGTGTTCATTAAACCCTATCCAGTCGCCAGGACGTTGAGGACAATCTTCGATACAAATTCCAGCTACTCCTTCTGGCTCATTATCTTCAGGATAAATATAGTCAGATACAATTCCCTCAAATATTTCGTTATCAATATCTGTAATTTTTACTCTTTTTCCTTCTAAATCCTTTGTTATTTTCATACTTATTTGATTTCCTTTCTTGGATATACATGAGTTCCGGTTTTAGAATATACGATCATACCGGCATCAGTTTCTACTTTCTTCCCGTTTATATCTAAATGAACACCAATAGCTTTCGTATCTGTAAATTTTTCTTTCCGTAACCAATTTACATTTTTGTCAAGTAACGGGGTTCCCTTTCCACTGTGTTTATCAACTAATCTTTGTGCATAATCTAAATCACCGTACAAATAGCTCAGTAAGAGTGCTTCATTTAAAAGATGCAATGGAAAATGGAATATATGTAGATAAGAAGGGTGAAAGTAGAACACCGTCTCCATCTACAAAAGAACGAATCAAATCAATGTTTAGATTGAGCTTGAAAAAGTAGATCTTGAAAACCGGGAAATAACTGGTGATATGAAGACTAAAGCAGGTACTAACCGAACAGTTCCTATTCATCCTAGAATTAGACCTCTTGTTATTAAATGGTACAATAAGGCACAAGAGTTGAACAGTGAATACTTATTTAATTGTACTGATACGAATACAGCAAGATCTAATTTAATGCTAACATATGATAAGTATAGACGTAGAATAGAAGCACTTGTTGATGCTTTAGAATTGAATCCAGATCACAGACCTCATGACGGTAGAAATACTTTTATAACGATGTGCAAAAATGCTGGTGTAGATGAATATGCCATTAAAACAATGGTGGGTCACGAAATATACGACATTACTGAAAAAGTCTATACTAAGCGTGACCCACAATGGTTGCATAATGAAATACTGAAAATACAGTAGTTTTTTTGATATCTAGTGTATCAGTAGGGTGTATCAGTAATGTATCAGTAGTATATCAGTTACCTACTTTTACACACTTTTTACTACTATCTACTGCATTCACAAGCCCTTATTTTACGCGGTTTCTTAGAATTTACCAGCTTTGTGAGCTTCCTCGATACTTACAGCAACAGCGACTGTCATTCCGACCATCGGGTTGTTACCTGCACCGATAAGACCCATCATTTCTACGTGAGCCGGTACAGATGAAGATCCTGCGAACTGTGCATCAGAGTGCATACGTCCGAGTGTATCTGTCATACCGTAAGAAGCCGGTCCTGCTGCCATGTTGTCCGGGTGAAGTGTACGTCCTGTACCACCACCTGAAGCAACTGAGAAGTATTTCTTTCCTGCTTCTACGCATTCTTTCTTGTATGTACCTGCAACCGGATGCTGGAAACGTGTCGGGTTTGTAGAGTTACCTGTGATAGAAACGTCAACGCCTTCTTTCCACATGATAGCTACACCTTCACGTACATCATTTGCACCGTAGCAGTTTACTTTAGAACGGAGTCCGTCAGAGTAAGCGATTCTCTGAACTTCTTTCAGTTCTCCTGTATAATAGTCATAGTCTGTCTGAACATATGTGAATCCGTTAATTCTTGAAATGATCTTTGCAGCATCTTTTCCAAGACCGTTCAGGATAACACGAAGAGGTTTCTGACGAACTTTGTTTGCTTTTTCAGCGATACCGATTGCACCTTCAGCAGCTGCGAATGATTCATGTCCTGCAAGGAAGCAGAAGCAGTCTGTTGTTTCTTCAAGAAGCATCTTTCCAAGGTTACCATGTCCCAGACCTACTTTTCTCTGATCTGCTACAGATCCCGGAATACAGAAAGCCTGAAGTCCTTCTCCGATTGCTGCTGCTGCGTCTGCTGCTCTTGTACATCCTTTTTTGATTGCGATTGCTGCACCTGTGATGTAAGCCCAGCATGCGTTTTCAAAACAGATTGGCTGAATACCTTTGATCTGGTTGTATACATCCAGTCCGGCATCCTTTGTGATCTTTTCAGCTTCTTCGAGTGAAGCAATGCCATAGCTGTTTAAAACTTCATTGATTTTATCAATTCTTCTCTCATATGATTCAAATAAAGCCATTTAATTGTCCTCCTGAAAATATTGTTGCCTATATAACCCGTTAATTACTTATGTATGTAATTAGTTTTTACGCGGATCAATGATCTTAACGGCATCAGCTACACGTCCGTACTGTCCTTTAGCTTTTTCCCAAGCTTCGTTCGGAGTATCGCCTGCTTTGACAAAGTCTGTGAATTTTCCAAGACTTACGAACTGGTATCCGATGATTTCATCATGGTCATCAAGAGCGATTCCTGTTACATAACCTTCTGCCATTTCCAGGTAACGTGGTCCTTTTGCGAGAGTTCCGTACATTGTACCAACCTGTGAACGAAGTCCTTTACCAAGGTCTTCAAGTCCTGCACCGATCGGAAGTCCTTCTTCTGAGAATGCACTCTGAGTTCTTCCGTATACGATCTGTAAGAAAAGTTCTCTCATTGCTGTATTAATTGCATCACAGACAAGGTCTGTGTTAAGTGCTTCCAAAATAGTCTTTCCTGGAAGAATTTCTGAAGCCATAGCTGCGGAATGAGTCATTCCTGAACATCCGATAGTCTCCACAAGTGCTTCCTGAATAATACCATCTTTAACGTTCAAAGTAAGTTTGCATGCACCCTGCTGTGGAGCACACCAGCCGACACCATGTGTAAGACCGGAAATATCTTTGATTTCTTTAGCCTTTACCCATTTTGCTTCTTCCGGAATTGGAGCTGGTCCGTGGTTTGCACCCTGAGCTACCGGACACATCATTTCTACTTCATGTGAATAAATCATGTTAAAACTCCTTTCAAATACATCTGTTTTTCTTTTATAAGGCGTTTGTGATTGTTTTAACACCATATGTATTTATTTTCGCACAATTTTCGACATTCGTCAATTGTTACTTTGTACAAGATTCCAGAACTCACTATCTGTTTTATATTCAATTATTTCTTTCATAGTAAACGGCGCTGTGATCCATCCACTCTCCGCAGATGATTTTTTCCCATCTCCCGGGTAATGGTAAGTAATTCCGATCTCAATTCCATCCTTATCTACAAAGAATGCATCAAAGTACCGGTTCTCCAGGATTTCCCCATTTAAAATCTGTCGGAAATCATTTAATTTCACATTGCTTAACACCTCTGCCGATGGTGTTTCACCCTTCATCTTTTTCATCCAATCGTGCATAAATGCATCGCTTAGATCCACGATATCTGCCACTTCAAACTGCTTTGCGTCAGAAATACGGATGTTGCGGGTACGGAGGTCACAATACTGCGCAGAAGTATTTCCTGCATAATAAATATCATTGAATGCTACGCTGATAAAATCTTCTCCTGCATAAGAAACCTTGTACGTTACAAGACTTCCCAAAAACGGGTTCGATTCCTCCAACATTTTCTCTTTCATAGAATCACTCGGAGCCAGATATAAGGTATTGACCGTACTCATCGCACAGTCCTTCAGCATTTCATTGACCTTGTCAATATTTTCACCTTCCACACCTGTGATCTGCGGATATTTGACATCAAACTGCATCGGATATTCGCCTTTATTTCCATTGGAAAAATAAGTGTAATTTTCCTCCGTGATCGTATACGGCAGATTTTCTGCCTCGTAGCCTTCAATTGCCTCGATTCCCTGTGCTTCTTCAGAACTGCTGTCCTTATTATCCTCTTCATTTCCATTACTGCCAAAGATATCGTCAATTTCTCCGTCCTCATCCGGGTTATATTCAAAAATCTGTGACGAATCCTCCTGTTTTCCTTCACCACTCGCAAAATTGCTGATGATTTTTCCGAAAAGCAGTCCCAGGAATATCAGAAAAATAAGTACGGTAACTGCGATCCCGATAAAAAGTCCCGTATGTTTCTTTCCATTATAGGAAGATCTTACATTTGCCGGTGATATCATCAAATCCATCGGAACAAAACGGATCCCGTTCTTTTCCTGAACCGGTGCCAGATCCCGGAATCCCATATGGTGATAAGCTTCCGTACTCACAACCGATGCATTGACCGTCATACGCATCAGAGCAAACTGCATCGTACAGTATCTGCACATTTCACCAACAAGAGCCTTCGCAATCCCTTTTCTCCGCAAATCCGGGCGGACAAACAGAAGGGAAATATGTCCATCCCTCCGCACGGCTCCGACACCGCCAAGATCCTGTCCTTCTACCGCGCCAAAGACGATCATCTCTCCGCTTTCGACAAGAGGCATAAAATTCTCCATCTTGATAAAACGGGCAAATTCCTCGATTCCCTGCTGTGTACAGGAATTGGCGTTTTCTCTGATAAATACATCCCATACCAGATGCAGACCTTCCACAACCTCCTGACTGCTATATAGTCTTTTTATGATCATTTTTCTGTACCTCATCTTTTCCAGAATGAACTGGTTTTCTCTCTTACGCCCTCTTTAAAAGTTCTTCCCGCAAGAGCGTGATCGCACGCGCAACCGCATAGTCCCGGTTCTTCTCACGATTGCCGGTAAAACGGTACTCTCTTACCGTTACCTCTCCTTTTACCGCACATCCGATATACACAAGTCCGACCGGTTTTTCCGCTGTACCGCCGCCAGGTCCTGCGATTCCGGTTACACTAAGTGCCGCATCCGCACTTGCCGCCTTTGCTGCCCCAAGTGCCATCTCCGCTGCTGTCTGTTCACTAACTGCCCCGTAGGTTTCCAGTGTCTCATGCTTCACACCAAGGATCTTTTCCTTCGATGCATTCGCATAAGTAATATATCCTTCATTGTACACGCCGGAAGCTCCTGCCACATTCAGAAGTCTGCCGGAAAGCTTTCCGCCTGTACAGGATTCTGCCGTTGTCACAGTCATCTTCTTCTCTTCCAGAAGACGGATCACTGACTCTTCCAGTGTCACATTCTCTTCGGTCGTATAAACAGCATCACCAAAACGCATCTTCATCTCTTCGATCATCGGCTCCATCAGTTTTTCTGCCGCTTCTTCAGAGCAGGCTCTTGCAGTCACACGAAAATGTACCTCTCCTGTCTTTGCATAAGGCGCAAGCGTCGGATTGGTCTGTGCATCCATCAGATCCGCAACCATGGTCTCTGCCCTGCTTTCCCCGATCCCGCACACTTTTACCATATGGGAATAGATTCCCTCCGGCTGCTTTTTATTGAGGTACGGTGCAATGTCGTGTTCAAACATCGGCTTCATCTCATTCGGAGGACCAGGGATCAGGATCGCTGCTTTGCCGCGCTCTTTATCCTCCAGGATCAGTCCAGGTGCCGTTCCGTTCAGATTATCGATCACGATCGCGCCTTCCGGAACCAACGCCTGCTTCCAGTTATTTTCCGTTACTTTTTTACTCTTTATCTTTTCAAAATAATCCTGGATCCGTGCTTTGGAACGTTCATCCATATAAAGTTTTCTGCCAAATACCTTTGCAGTTACTTCTTTTGTCAGATCATCCTTGGTAGGGCCAAGTCCCCCTGTCAGAATTACGATATCAGCGCGCTCTATTGCCTGGCGGATTGCTTCTTCCATACGCTCTTCATTGTCACCGACAACAGTCTGGTGATATAAAGAACAACCTAGCAGAGCACATTTCTCTGCTAGGTATGCTGCGTTTGTATTCACAATGTTGCCAAGTAAAATTTCAGTGCCGACAGAAATCAGCTCTACAACCATTTTACATGCCTCCCTGTGTTAATACCTGTTTGTTCTTTGCAATATAATCGATCAGTGAAACGACGGTCAGGAGCAGTGCTACCCATGTAAGGACTGTTCCTACAACATTCCACACACCGCCCAGATCCATGATCAGCACAATGATCAGTGCCATCTGTGATACGGTTTTGAATTTGCCCCAGTAGCTTGCCGCAATGACGATTCCATTGTCAGAAGCAACCAGACGGAATCCGCTGATGATAAATTCTCTGGCAATGATCACCAGAACAACAATGACATTCAGTCGGTTCATAGATGTCAGACAGATCAGCGCGGTACATACCAGCAGCTTGTCTGCAAGCGGATCCATAAATTTACCGAAGTTCGTTACCAGGTTGTACTTTCTGGCGATTTTCCCATCCAGCATATCCGTCAGGCTGGCAACACAGAAGATCACAAGTGCGATCCACTTATCTGCTGCTCCGGTAATATCAAATAACATAAACACTACAAAAAACGGAATTAAAATCACTCGTAAAATCGTTAACTTATTTGGTAAATTCATAATAACTCTCCTATCAAATCATAATCTGCTGATCCGGTCACTTTTACCTTTGCAAAATCTCCCGACATCAGTTCTTCCGATGTGTTCACAAAAATAAGTCCGTCTACATTCGGCGCATCCCGGTAGGTTCTTCCCACATAGGCATTCTCATCTGCTACCTTGCCTTCGATCATCACAAGCAGCTCTTCCCCAATCCGGTCTTCTGCCTGGTCAAATACGATATCCTGTTGAAGTTCCATGAGATCTGCCTGACGTTCCTCTTTGACTTCTTCCGGGATCTGATCCGGCATAGATGCTGCAGGAGTATCCTCTTCCGGTGAGTAGGTAAATACGCCAAGTCTGTCGAATTCCATCTGATCCACAAAATCCATCAGCTCTTCATGCTGTTCCTGTGTCTCTCCCGGGAATCCAGTGATCAAAGTTGTGCGAAGTGCGATATCCGGAATCTCACGTCGAAGCTTCTCAATGGTCTCGATGAGCTGCGCTCTGGAAGTCCGTCTTCCCATTCTCTTCAGGATACCATCGCTTGCATGCTGGATCGGGAGATCCAGATAATGGCAGATCTTTGGTTCCTCCTTGATCACCTGAATCAGCTCATCCGTGATTTCCTCCGGATAGCAGTATAAAATACGGATCCAGCGAAGTCCGCTGATCTTGCAAAGCGCTCTCAAAAGCTGTGGAAGCCGCTTCTCCCCGTACAGATCGGTTCCGTACATGGTGGTCTCCTGTGCTACCAGGATCAGCTCCTTCACCCCTCCGTCTACCAGATTCTGCGCTTCCTCCAACAGATGCTCCATCGGCACACTCCGAAAATCTCCTCGTACCTTCGGGATAATACAGTAAGTACAGTGCTTGTCACAGCCTTCTGCAATCTTCAGATAAGCGAAATGTCCGCCGGTCGTCACCATACGGTGCGTGTCTGTCACCGGGAGATAATCCACATCCTTCATAGTCAGGCGCACATCTCCGCGCTCCATCGGACTGTCGCTTAAAACTCCATCGATCACGTGCGCGATCTCTTCATAAGAAGTCGTTCCGAGAACCGCATCAACCTCCGGGATTTCCTGAATGATCTCTTCTTTGTATCTCTGTGCAAGACAGCCTGTTACGATCAGGGCTTTTAATCTACCGGTCTTCTTCAGATCTGCCATCTCAAGAATATTCTGGATACTCTCTTCCTTTGCGTCATGGATAAAGCAGCAGGTGTTAATGATAATGACATCTGCCATTGTCTCATCGTCCACCATCTGATGACCGTCCTTTGCAAGAATCCCAAGCATGACCTCCGAATCCACAAGGTTCTTGTCACAGCCTAATGAAATGAATAATATATTCATAAAATAAATTTCTCCTCAAGCATAATTTCTGGGCGGCAGGGAAAATCATCTTCACCGGAAAATAAAATTCCCTATCATAAGAATACCCCGCAGACAGCTGCAGGGTATCGAACTTCTTTTATTTATCTGCATCTTCTGCAATAATTTTGATCTTTCCACTGTTCAGCTCATCAATTGCAATAGAAAGCGGCTTTTCGCCGTCCTTAACAGGAACAAGCGGCATCTCGCCGTCAATGATCTGTCTCGCTCTCTTTGCTGTTGCAAGAACGATAGAATAACGGCTGTTGACAATCTTAGTTGCGCCTTCTTCCACGTCCTGATTTACTACTTTCATCAAATCGGTATATGATGGATGTAACATAAATTCTGCTCCTTTCCTACAGTTCCTTCAGTTCTTTTCTGATATCATCTATAAAGTCAGCATTCCGGCTTACCCGGTCATGCTCACCCTGAATAATGCTGTGCATCTCTTTTGCGCAGCGCTCCAGGTCATCATTGATCACAAGATAATCGTACTTCTCTACGCCCTGTGATTCTTCTACTGCCCGCTTCATTCTCGAATCGATCACTTCTGCGGTCTCGGTTCCCCGTCCTACCAGTCTGTCTTTCAGTACCTGCGCACTCGGCGGAGTCACGAACATCAGCAGGGTATCCGGATACTTCTCTTTCACTTTCAACGCACCCTGGATCTCAATCTCAAGGATCACATCCTTGCCTGCCTCTAACTGCTCCATAACATACTGCTTCGGAGTTCCATAGTAATTTTCTACATATCTAGCATACTCTATAAGCTCATCACGCGCAATCATTTTTTCAAATTCTTCTTTGGTTCTGAAAAAATACTCTCTTCCATCTTCTTCCCCAACACGAGGCTGTCGCGTGGTTGCAGAGATCGATAATGCATAATTATCATAGTCCTGCATCAGCTTTTTCATCAGTGTTCCCTTACCGGCTCCGGAAAATCCGGATACTACAATAAGGATTCCTTTTTTTTCTCTCATAATCAGTTCTCCTGCATACTCAGACATTGAAATGTTATTTTAACACATCTTTTTACATTTTTCAAAGCTTTATTCAATATTTTGAATCTGCTCACGGACTTTTTCAATCTCAGTCTTCAGATCGATCGCATAATTGGATACTTCCAGATCATTTGCCTTGGATAAGATCGTGTTCGCCTCACGGTTCATCTCCTGCGCAATGAAATCAAGCTTGCGTCCGATTCCCTCTGTCTGTTCCAGAGTTTCCTTCATATGCTTGATATGGCTTTTCAGCCTTACCACTTCTTCATCTGTACAGATCTTGTCAGAGAAGATCACAACCTCAGCCGCGATCCGTCCTTCGTCAATCTGGGTGTCCCCAAGAAGCTCCTTCACTTTCGTTTCCAGCTTCTCTCGGTATTCAGCAACGATCTGCGGAGATCGCTCTTCAACCCTGGCAACAACTTCCAGCATTCCATCCAGCTTGCCAATGATATCCTTTTTCAGGTTCTCACCTTCTGTAGTCTTGGTCTGTACAAACTGTTCGCATGCGCCTTTCATTGCTTTTTCAAGACCACTCCACAGTTCTTCCTCATCCACAGACTGTTCTTCCATCGTAAGGACTTCCGGGCAGCGTGCAAGTGTAGATACCCGCACATCATTGTCAAGCCCAAACTGTTCTTCCATCTGCTTAAAGCTTGCCATATATTCTTCTGCCAGCTTCTGATTATATTTCAAAGTCATCTGGCTTTCTGTCATATCTTCATACCCGATGAAAATATCAATCTTTCCTCTCTGCACATACTGCTTGAGCAAGTTGCGGATCGCGGACTCAAAGAAGTTAAGCTTTTTTGGCATACGGATATTCACATCCAGGTAACGGTGATTAACCCCCTTCATCTCTACGGTAAATTTGCGGTCTGCTTCGGCGATCTCACACCGTCCAAAGCCTGTCATACTTTTTATCATTTGATTTTCCCTCTTCTTACTGACCTTTTAAGGGCCGTTTTACTATCGATTATTATAGTTCATTTACACTTACTCGTCAACCGGGTGACAGGGCATTTTCACTTGTCTATGCATGCCTCTCTATGCTATAATGAGCCCATTGAAAAAAGAATGTGCCCTGGCATATTCCCGGATAAATATGAGGTGAATTTTTAAAATGGCTTTTGATGGAATTACAATCGCAAATATCGTAAAAGAATTAAATGATACCATCCTGAACGGGCGGATCGCCAAGATCGCACAGCCGGAAAATGATGAACTGCTTCTCACGATCAAACCTGCAAAAGGACAGGTAAGACTGGTCATCTCCGCAAGTGCATCCCTGCCGCTGATCTATCTGTCCAGAGATAACAAACCAAGTCCGATGACTGCGCCGAATTTCTGTATGCTTCTGAGAAAACATATTGCAAATGGCCGCATCGTAGGCATTTTTCAGCCTTCCCTGGAGCGGATCATCCGCTTCGAGATCGAGCACCTAGATGAACTTGGAGATCTGTGCCGCAAATCCCTGATCGTTGAGATCATGGGCAAGCACAGCAATATTATTTTCTGTAATGAAAAAGGAATGATCATCGACAGTATCAAGCATGTTTCCGCGCAGATGAGTTCTGTGCGTGAGGTTCTTCCGGGAAGAGAATATTTTATCCCGGATACTATGAAAAAAGAGAATCCACTTGGCATACCGGAGGAAAATTTCACACAGGAACTTCTCTCCAAACCAATGCCGGTCGGAAAAGCGATCTACAACAGTTTTACCGGAATCAGTCCGGTTGTCGCCGAAGAGATCTGCTATCTGGCAGGAATCGACTCTTCTGTTCCGGCATCGGAGATGTCCGGTGATCTGCTGGCGCATCTGTACCGGCAGTTTACCTATTTTATGGAGCAGGTGACAGAAAGCAAATTCTCTCCTGCTATTTATTACGATGGAAATGAGCCGAAAGAGTTCTCATCTCTTCTGCTCACCCACTTTTCCAGCTATCAGGTAAAATCTTATGATTCGATTTCCGAAGTGATCCGGACTTATTATTCTTCCCGTGATCTGATCACCCGGATCCGCCAGAAATCTTCGGATCTGCGCCGTGTGGTTCAGACAGCACTGGAACGTAACCGCAAGAAATACGACCTGCAGTTAAAGCAGCTTCGCGATACGGAAAGCCGCGATAAATACAAGGTATACGGAGAACTGATCCACACCTACGGTTACAATCTCGAAGAAGGTGCAAAAGAACTGGAAGCACTCAATTATTATACTAACGAAATGATCAAAATTCCGCTGGATCCGCAAAAAACACCGCAGGAAAATGCAAAGAAATATTTTGACCGGTATAATAAACAGAAACGTACTTTCGAGGCTCTTTCAGAACTGATCAAAGAAACGAAAGATGAGATTGATTATCTGGAGTCCGTCAGCAAATCCCTGGATATTGCACGAAGCGAGGATGACCTGATCCAGATCAAGGAAGAACTGATCGAAAGTGGATTTATCCGCAGAAAGCAGTCTGCCAAAAAGGTGAAGATTACAAGCAAACCGTTCCACTATATTTCTTCAGACGGTTTCCATATGTATGTTGGAAAAAATAATCTTCAGAACGAAGAACTCACCTTCCATTTTGCAAATGGCGGGGACTGGTGGTTCCATGCGAAAAAGGCACCGGGTTCCCATGTCATCGTGAAGACGAACGGGGAAGAACTTCCGGACCGGACCTTTGAAGAGGCAGCCAGACTTGCTGCGCATTACTCGAAGAATTCCGGGGCTGAAAAGGTGGAGGTTGACTATGTAGAGAAAAAGCAGGTTAAAAAACCCAATGGAAGCAAGCCTGGGTTTGTCGTGTATTATACCAATTATTCGATGATGATAGATAGTGATATTTCTGGGATTCAGGAAGTACAATAAGATAGGTTGTGACACCACCAGAGAAGAATAAAATCCACCCCATTCCAAGTTGTGCAAAGCATTCCGATGAGCCTCTTAGGGCGAGAATCGTGTTCAGCAAAGGCTTCCACGATTCTTAAGTCTCATCTCCATTGCACAAGATAGGAATGGGGTGGATTTTATTCGATATCAGTATTTACTTGATCTCATATACTTTATCTAACTGCGTCATACATGCCTGGATTTTCTTTATGCCCTCAGCGTCGGCTGGGGTTCCGGAGAAGTAGTAGGTGACTTTGCCTGGGGTACCTGGTCTGGTTTGTTCGGGGAGAACTCTTTTTAGCTGGCGGAGGGTGCCTTCGTTGCCGTCTACGAAATGGATTTCTCCCGGGAAGATTTTGCGGAAGGATTGTTTGAAGTAGTTGAAGTGAGTACAGCCAAGTACGACTGCAGCATACTGGTTGAGTGTATAGCTCTGAAGGCTGTTTTTCAGGTATTCATCTACTTCCGGGTCCTGGAATCTTCCGGCTTCGGCAAAGCGGACCAGTTTTGGAAGTGGCGCAAGGTCTACTTCGTGTTCGGTATCTACTTTTTCCAGAAGGCTGTGTAATTTTTCTCCGGCTATCGTAACCGGTGTTGCTGTTACCAGGATCCGTTTCTGCATATCCTGATAGAGCTTGAGCGCGCGCTTGACTGCCGGTTCCATACCGACGATCGGTACGGCAAATTCGCCTCTGAATTCTTTCGTTGCCACGCTGGTTGCCGTATTACAGGCGATTACGATTGCATCAACCTCCTTCGCGATCAGGAAATTCAGAACCTCTTCTACATATCCTTTGATCTGTTCCCTCGTCTTTTCTCCGTATGGAACATGCTTTGTATCCGCATAATATATAAATTCTGCTTCCGGCATCTTTTTCAGTGCGCGGTGAAGCACAGAAAGTCCGCCGATCCCTGAATCATATATTCCGATTTTCATTGGTGTTACCTCGATTTCTTATTTTCTTATCTGGTTTAAAGCCAAAATCTGTATCTATTTTTATTCAATTTAATGATGTGAGTGTCAAAAGTAAATTTTGCCACTCACTGATGTAACCGGATTGCTCCATTGCTATGCAATTCCCGCAATGTTCGATTTAAAAGTCAAAATCTGCATAATCTTCCGGCAGGAAACGATGATAAATAATATGGCATCCTTCATCTTTAAAGCAATAATAATACTTGTCTTCTCCCTCTTCAAACCGGATCATCCGGTCAAATTCTCCATTATCCATAGGTTCTGCCACGATCTTGTCTGAATGAGAACGGAACAATACTTCGATATCTTCCATCGTGCAGCCATGCTTTGCGACAAGTTCCACCAGCTCTTTGATAAATTCATTCGGTTTCATATTTTCATGCACATATTCCGATGCTTTTTCCGATAAAGCAAAGCAAAAACGGTCCTTTGCATGTGTAATCCCGACTTCCCCGAAAATATCTTCTGCTGCTTTCGGAAAATCTGCAAGGAGCTCCTGCATTTCTTCCGAATCTGCATTCGTCTCCATAAAATGATTCAGTGAACTGAGCGGATAATAAAGCCGGATCATCTCTTTCCGATATCCGAGCTTTGCCTGCTCTTCCTTTACCAGATCGATTAAACTCTTTTCCAAACGCTCGTATCCCATATATATTAAAACTCCTGTCTTGATAAAATTATGTAAGTCTGCTGCTGCAAACAAAAATATTTTATCACATTCTTTCCATTTTCGCCACTCACACCGTTGAAGAATTCCCTTATTTTCGTTATCATAAAAGAAATATACATTATTTTCAGTATAAAAGACTCTTCAAGAATATAAACACAATTTGGAAAACAGGAATCGAAACTTAAATATCCAGATACCTGGGAGGTTAAAACACATGGATGAACAGACAATCAGACAGCGGATTTCCACGCAGCGTGATTTTTTTGCAACCGGCGCAACACTTCCGCTTTCTTTTCGATTAAAACAATTAGAACAGCTAAAACTTGCACTCAAACACCATGAACAAGATCTGTACACAGCACTAAAAGCGGATCTTGGAAAAAGCCGGATGGAAAGCTATATGTGCGAAATCGGTCTGACGCTTTCCGAGCTTACCTGGATGCAAAAGCATTTACCAAAGCTGATGCGCTGTAAAACCGTCCCTACTCCGCTGGCACACTTCGCCGCCAAAAGCTTTCAATCGCCATCCCCCTACGGAACCGTACTGATCATGAGTCCCTGGAATTACCCGGTACTCCTCACTTTAGAACCGCTGATCGATGCGCTCGCCGCCGGAAATACCGTCATCCTGAAACCAAGCGCTTACGCTCCACACACCAGTCAGATTCTGAGTCAGCTTCTCAAGGAATGCTATCCACCGGAATATGTAACGATGATCACCGGAGGCCGGGAAGAAAATCAGGCGCTCTTAAACCAGCATTTTGACAAAATCTTTTTCACCGGAGGAAAAACGGTTGGAAAAGAAGTCCTTCGTCATGCTGCCGAATACCTGACTCCCGTCACTCTGGAGCTTGGTGGGAAAAGCCCGTGCATCGTGGATTCCACGGCGAAAATTTCTCTCACCGCAAGACGGATCGTATTCGGAAAATATCTCAACTGCGGACAGACCTGCGTTGCCCCGGATTATGTCCTCTGCGATGCTTCTGTTCGAAACCAGCTGCTTCAGGCACTGGAAAAAGAAATCCACCGGCAGTTTGGCAAACAGCCTCTTCAAAATCCGGATTATGGGAAAATCATCAACGAAAAACATTTTCACCGGCTGCAGAACCTGATTGCTGCCGATAAACTGGTCTGTGGAGGTGAGTCCGATCCATCTGCCCTACGCATTGCCCCGACCATCCTAAAAGATGTCACCTGGGACGATCCGGTCATGGGCGAAGAAATTTTCGGACCGATTCTTCCGGTACTTACCTATTCTGACCTGAATGATGCAATCCGGCAGGTCGAATCCCATCCACACCCGCTTGCACTCTATCTTTTCACCGAAGATCCTGCTGCCAAAAAGAAAGTCCTTGCCAGATGCCATTTTGGCGGCGGCTGCATCAACGATACCATCATCCACCTCGCCACCAGCCAGATGCCGTTCGGCGGTGTCGGAGAAAGCGGCATGGGATGCTATCATGGAAAAGAAGGATTTGAATGCTTCACACATCAGAGAAGCATAGTCGATAAGAAAACCTGGATGGATCTGCCGATCCGGTATCAGAAGTACCGGTTCTGGAAAGAAAAAATGCTGAGAGGCTTCCTGCGCTAGGATTAGCGCGGGAAGATCTTCCCAGCAGATATAACATCACGAACTTCCCTTCTCATACTTCTCAATCAGACACTGATGTTCTTTGCTGTTTTTATCATTTAAATTCTTCGATTAAATTGCACGGAAAGCATTCTGCACATCCTTCATCTTCCAACAAAAAATCTACTATTTTCTTTGCAAGCCTTCTTCCTCGCTCACTATGAAATACTCTGAATAGCATGTCCAGAGTCTCTTGCAACCCGCACTCAGATATCTGACTAGAAGTGCACTTGAATTTGTTATAAAAACCAGTTCATCAGCATTTTATATTCGATGCTTCCCACTTTTGCATCCGCAGAAATTTCTGCTGCTTTCTTTCCAGAACATCCTGCAAGCAAAGCTACTAACATTCCAAAAATGATCCATTTTTCTGTTCTCATCTGATCTCCATTTCTTTTCGCTGTATTTTCCGGCACATCTATCACATCAAAAGGGCTCCTCATCATAAATATCTGCCGCAATTATCCAGAATGCTCTGTACTCCCCGCAAATCGAATATTGAAATTCCAGGAAATTATTTCTGGATAATATCAGCACTTTTCACTCAGACATGTTCTGAGACACTTGCATACGATCTTCCATATCGCCCATCCGATAAACATCCCAACTGTATTTGTTACCACATCATCCAATTGTAAATATCCTCTCTGCGTAATATGCTGTGTGATCTCTATACCACAGGAACATAAAAAACCAATCAGCACACATTTCCAACCGCTTCTGACTTGTTTAAAAACTATTGGTAACAATACACCAAAAGGAATAAACATAATAATATTCTCAATAAACATAGCATGCATATGGAAAGAATGTCCCCATGTTTCAAATAACACTAAACTAATTTCTTTCCTGCTCCCCGCTTCTCTTGAAAAAAAGACAGTCTGAAAGGTAACAATAATATAGGCAATAAATAGTATCCAAGCAATTCTATATTTTTTATTAATTCCATTATCCTTTTCCTGCTTTTGAGAACCTTTCTTATACACTCAACTAATAAAAAGTACAAGACAAGCACTAAAAATGATTGCCGGAATCAGCCACATTACTGGTTGATTAAAATCTTGAATTATTATTTTTTTGTACAACTTGATTTTTAATCACCTTCCTTTTTAGTATCATATCAAATCAATTATTTCAGATATTTTTATTCTTTCTTCCTTCAACAGGCTCACTTCAATTACAACAATGGTATCGCATACTTTTTCATTTTGTGCCTCCAAACGATTTTACCACTTATCCAAGATTGTTTTCAATATTATCTTTTAGTAATAATTATATCCTAAAATAAATTTCTAAATTCCACCTCTTCGTCTCGGAATGAATGACTCATCCTTGTCCACAGCTTTGTTCTTATATTTTCTGATGCTTCTTCTGTTTTTTATTGCTTCGATCATTTTTCCTCATATTCTCCTTAACCTCGTCCGGTACATCGATCAGACCGAACCGGTAGAACATTCCGTATATGATTAGGGTGTCAAAATAGAAAAAAAGTTGCGATATTTTGATAAAGTTTTACAGTTAAAGCACCTAAATCCGTTATGCCTAACTTGACGAAATATGTCAAAAATGATAACATTATTTATGTTATAGAAAAATACTGGGTAAAAAAAGTCGCTTAAGTAGAAGATAAGCGACTTTTGTTTTTATGATTAATCCAAAAAAGTGCCGCTCCATCATCGTTTTGATGACTTCGCGGCACTTTTATATACTCTACTATAAATAATTTCTTCCACTTCTAATTATCTCCCACACCCGGTGTCCCACGCTTCCATAGTAATAACTCATCGGAGCATCTCCCGGAAAATACCTTACCATTCGGTACACATAATATAGAATCAGTCCTACGCACAGAAGAATCACCCATTTTCCAAGACTCTTCGTTTCTTTTCTCTGTATGTATCTCCGCATGCCAAACCATCCCACCAGAATAATCACACCATAAATAAACGGATGCATTTTCCATGCCCCGGCAAAGTCCCCTCGCAGCACCATAAACATCGCTCTTGTAAGCCCGCATCCCGGACAAGGAAATCCCGTCATGATCACCATTGGACACAGACTGTATAAAAACTTTCTTCCTATAACAAAATAAATTGCAAATACAAGAATCGCAATGCGGATATTCCATAAGTCCTGTAAAAGCATCTTTATTCCTGCTATTAATCTATTTTTCACAAAAGTGTTCCCAACTTTCTTATTGAGGTGCATCTTTTTTCAAAATATCCTGCACATAATCAATCGGTCTTTTTACTGCTTCCGAAATCATATCATCTGTAAAATCCATTTCATGTAAACTCCAGATAAATTTAACAGTTGTCTCCTCTCGCCCTTCTTCTCTGCCTTCTTCTCTCCCTCTTCTAACTAATATATCACTAAATCCCGTCATCGTCATAGCCACATCCTCCTTAAATTCATCTTCCCATTCAATATGTGAATATGTCTCTATTTCTTCTATATTTCCCACAAATACCTGATTAAGATAATCAAATATCCCTTTCTCTTCTGATTTTTCTCCCATTCGGATTACGAATCCTGAACTTCGAATCAAACCGAATCAACTTATCCGAGCCTCCGGAAAGTTCTGTGTCTTCGCCCCGTATCCGATATTCATCCGTCTCCGAAACCGGTGCGTCACTGACAACCTCATCCGATATAATCGATGCAAGATCCAGACAATTCAGGATCTCTTCCTGCGAACACCCTTCAAATTCCGGAATCACCATCTCCATAATCGGCACAATGATCTCTTTGCTCTTAAAGAGTTTCTTCACGCCCTTGTCATACTCTGCGCCAATATTTACAGATGATGCAATGTCGTATTTTGTCTCTATTTTCATTTCTATTTTAGATGATTTTCCACCTAACCGTCAACCAATAATTTTTCTTTTCCTTCTCCATTTTTTCTATTATAACATACCCCACGATATTCTAAAAATTAAATTTTCCTAACTTTCTCTTTCCATCCTTTCATCCTTCCGCAGTCGAATGAACTCAATAAAAAAAGGATCCGGATGTATTTGCAGAAGCCTAAGAAAAACTTGTTCTTAGCCTCCGAAACAGCATCCGGATCCTTTTTTTCATTATTTATTTACTTAATGATCTTCTTCGGACATTTCTCCGCACATTTTCCACAGTTTGTACATTTTTCCGGATCAATGTGTGCGATGTTATCTACTACATGTACTGCATCAGATTCACATACTTTTTCACACATCTTACATCCGATACATCCTACGGAACATACGCTCATAACGTCTTTTCCTTTATCTTTTGAGCTGCACTGTACGAGATGCTTCTGTTCATAAGGTACAAGCTCGATCAGATGTTTTGGACAAGTGGCGATACATTTACCACAGGCTTTACATGCTTCTTTGTCAACTACTGCAATTCCGTCTACGATATGGATCGCATCGAACGGACATGCCTTTACGCAGCTTCCGAAACCAAGACATCCGAAAGAACATCCTTTTGGTCCGCCATTCTGCATCATGGCTGCCATCTGGCAATCTGTAATTCCTGTATAATCATATGCCTGTTTTGCTTTTTCGCAGGTTCCTGCACATTTTACAAATGCAACTTCGTGTACGCTTTCACCGGCTTCTTCGCCCATGATCGCTGCGATCTTTGCTGCTACCGGAGCACCGCCGACCGGGCACTGTCCTACCGGAGCTTCTCCTTTTGCGATAGCTGCTGCAAGACCGGAACATCCGGCATATCCACATCCACCACAGTTGTTACCCGGAAGTTCTGCGAGAATCGCTTCTTCTTTTTCATCTACTTCAACTGCAAATTTCTTGCCTGCAATTCCAAGGAAGACACCGATGAATACGCCGGTACCGCCTACGATAAGTGCAGCAATCAATACTCCTGTTATACTCATAACACGGTCCTCCTTCTGTTAAATGATTCCTGAGAATCCAAAGAACGCGATGGACATCAGTGCTGCTGTAAGCAGTACGATCGGCGTTCCCTGGAAAGACTCACTGATATCGTTGTATTCGATCTTCTCACGGATACCAGCCATGATCACGATCGCGATCGTGAATCCGACTGCTGTGGAGAATCCGTATACAACACCTTCAAGAATGTTATATCCTTTTGTTACACAGTTCAGTGATACACCAAGTACTGCACAGTTTGTTGTGATCAACGGGAGATATACACCAAGTGCATTATAAAGCGGAGGCATAACCTTCTTGAGGAACATTTCTACAAACTGAACGAGTGCTGCGATAACCAGGATAAATACGATGGTCTGCAGATACTCAAATCCTGCCGGATGTAAGATGAACTGGTAGATCGCACCGGTAATGAAAGATGCGATTGTAATAACGAAAACAACTGCGCCGCCCATGCCGGCTGCTGTCTCAATTTTCTTAGAAACACCAAGGAAAGGACAGATACCGAGGAACTGGCTGAGTACGACGTTGTTAACAAGCGCCGAACCAACTGCTATAATAAGTAATTCTTTCATCTCTTATCTCCCTCCTATTCCTTTTCCTGACCTGTCGGGAACACGTGTCCGTCGCATCCGCCGCATGAAGCACATCCGCCTTCACAGCATCCCTGCGCTTTAACAACTTTCTTTCCTTTTGCTTCCAGTTTCTTCATGATCTTGTTACGTGCCGCAACAAGGAATGCAAGGACAAGGAATGCACCAGGAGCAAGGATGAAAATAGTAACAGGTTCGTAGATATCAGGCATAACCTGAAATCCGAATAATTTTCCGGAACCAATCAGCTCTCTGACGATACCGATGCAGGTAAGACCAAGTGTGAATCCAAGTCCCATACCAATACCATCAAATACAGATGGAAGGACCGGGTTCTTTGATGCATATGCTTCTGCACGTCCAAGGATGATACAGTTAACTACGATCAGAGGAATATATACACCAAGTGATGCATAAAGACTAGGTACAAAACCTTCCAGAAGGAACTGTACCACGGTAACAAGTGTTGCTACGACTACGATAAATGCCGGCATACGAACCGAATCCGGAATGATCTTACGCAGCATGGAAATCAAAAGGTTTGAGAAAATCAATACCACTGTGGTAGAAAGTCCCATACCAATACCGTTGATTGCGGATGTTGTAACCGCCAGTGTCGGACACATACCAAGCATCATAACAAAGGTCGGGTTTTCTTTTACAAGACCGTTATAAAGTCTTTCTGTACATTTATTCATTTCCACTACCTCCTAACGCTGTCTGGTAATATCCAAGTGCTGTGTTGACAGCTCCTGTGACTGCACGGGAAGTGATGGTTGCACCACTCAAAGCATCGATCGGCTGTCCGTCTCCGCCATCTTTGGATACATAGAATTTTTCAGCCTGCTGTCCTGCAAACTGATTGTAAAAGCTTGGTTCTTTCGCACGCATACCAAGACCTGCTGTCTCGCTGATGGAAAGGAAAGAAATGCCATTTACCGTACCGTCACTCATGATACCGACTGTGATCTGGATATCTCCGCCGTAACCATCTTTGTCTGTTACTGTTATAACATAACCAGCTTCGCTTCCATCCATAACAGCAGAATAGACTTCATCTACTGTTGCATTCGTTCCCATCTTTTTGATTGCTTCTTTGGCAGCTTTCTGATCTACGTCCATTGCCTCAAAGGAATCTGCTTCCGGATAAACGGCCTGACAGGCTTCCTGTTTCTGCTTTGCCTGTGTCTGTGCGATTGGACCTTTTGTCACTTCGTAAGCAGCTCCAAGTACCAGACCGGATACAACGGTGATTGCTGCAAGGATCAGTGTATTTTTGATAATCTTATTCATTATTTTTCTCCTCCTTTACCGAAAGGCTTTGGAAGAGTAACTCTCTCGATCAGCGGTACAAGAAGGTTACTGAAGATGATCGCATAAGATACACCTTCTGCTGAACCACCGAACAGACGGAACAGACCAGTCAGACATCCAAGAAGGATACCATATACGATCTGCCCTTTTTTGGTAATCGGGGAAGTTACATAATCGGTTGCCATAAACCATGCTCCAAGCATCAGACCACCACCACAGAGTTCTGCTGTCATGTACTGAACGTTGAAGAATCCAATTCCATCTACAAATCCACCGAAGATTCCGATGAAAAGTGCAAATGTCACAATATATGTACCCGGGATACGAAGATCAATGATTCCTTTGAGAATCAAGATGATCGCTCCGATCACGATTGCGATAACGGATGTCTCACCGATGGTTCCGGCAATATTTCCGATCAGCATGTCCATGCTGTTCACACCGTCAAGTGCTGCATTTCCTGCTTCGATATTAGCACGGATCGTTGCCAGTGGTGTTGCACCGGATACGCCGTCATATACGAAGCTTGTCATTCTTCCTGTGAAGGAAATAAGAAGGAAACATCTTGCTCCGAGTGCAGGGTTCATGAAGTTCTGTCCCAATCCACCAAAGAGCTGCTTTACAACCAGGATTGCGAATACACTTCCGATGATTCCCATCCAGATCGGGGCTGTCGGCGGAAGGTTGAGTGCAAGCAGAAGTCCTGTAACTGCGGCACTGAAATCCTTGATCGTAATCTTTTTATGCATCAGTTTTTCGTAAATGTACTCCGTAAGAACTGCTGCTGCTGTTGTCACAATAACAAGCAGCCATGCATGTGTGTCACGGAAGTTGTAAATTCCAAAGAAAGTTGCCGGTAACAGAGCGATGATAACCCACAGCATGATATTGCCGGTTGTCTCTTTAGAACGGATATGTGGTGAAGATGATACTTTTAACTGTTCACTCACTTTTATTCACCTCTTCCTCTCTATTCTATTTTTTCTTTTTGTTGGCAAGTGCGGTTTTTCTCATCGATCCGATTGCCTGCTTCAGTTGTCTCTTAGCCGGACATACATAACTGCAGGATCCACATTCTACACATTCAAGACCATTGAATTTGAGGAACGCTTCTTCGTCATGGCGTTCTGCAAAATCAGCCAGTCTTGACGGAATAATGCGGCTTGGACAGGCGTCAACGCACCGTCCGCAGTTGATACATGCTGTCGGTTCACAGGCTGATACTTCATCTTTTGACATGCAAAGAATAGATGAAGATGTCTTGGTGATCGGTGTATCGGTCGTATACATCGCAAATCCCATCATCGGTCCACCTGAAATAACTTTTTCACAGCCTTCTTTGAGTCCGCCGGCAGCTTCGATCAGTTCGTTCTGGTTGGTTCCGAAGAGTACTTTGTAGTTACCAGGATTTACAACTCCATCCCCTGTTACAGTAACGACACGTTCCATAGAAGGAATGCCTTTTACTACTGCATTGTAAATGCTGATGATGGTCTCTACGTTGTCTACTACACATCCAGCATCTGCCGGAAGCATGGTAGAATTGATCGCACGTCCTGTATTTGCAAAAATCAGCTGACGTTCTGCGCCCTGTGGGTACTTGGTCATCATCTCTCTGACTTCCATACGAGGCTCGTCCTTGGTCAGCTCTTTTAATTTTGCGATACAGTCCGGTTTGTTATCTTCGATTGCAAATAAACCTTTCGCATTGTCAAAAAGCTTCAGGATCACACGCATACCTTCTACCAGAAGTTCCGGATTCTCCAGCATTCTTCTGTAATCGGCAGTAATATACGGCTCACATTCCGCACAGTTTGCAATGATATAATCAATCTTGTCTGGCTCTTTTGGTGAAAGCTTCACTCTGGTAGGGAAACCTGCTCCACCCATACCTACTACGCCAGCCTCTCCAATGATATTCAGAATCTCTTCTTTTGTCAGTTCAGAAAGAGGTTTTGGCTGTGGATATTCTACTTCTTCATACTGACCGTCATTTGCAATGATGATACTGTTCACTTTAGAACCTGTCGGATTCACACGTGGTTCAATCGCTTTTACAGTACCTGATACGGATGCATAGATCGGTGCAGACACGAAGCCCCCCGCTTCGGCAATTTTCTGCCCTTTAAGCACATGGTCACCTTTTGCTACTACTGGCTTAGCCGGTGCTCCGATATGCTGGGATAACGGGTATACAAGATCACCCTGTGGCAGAAGTTCTACGATTGCCTTGTCTTTCGCAAGACTTTTTCCGTCGTTCGGATGAACTCCGCCTTTAAATGTCAAAAGTCCCATTTTGATATCCTTCCTTCCTGTTTTCTCTCTTATAAATATACTAAAATAAATCCTACAATTCCAGTAACTTTCGTCATTTTATTGTATATTTTCCAGTACATCTTGTCGTTTTTTTAACACAATAGTCTCCTTACACAAAAAAGAGAGGCTACTACGACCTCTCTTTGTGAATTTTCTGACTATTCGGTAAAATTTTTCATCTTACTTATCGAGATCACTTATGGATCCGAAAACTTTTTTCAGCTGTAGTTAGTTATGTCTACCAGTTTTTTTCAAACAAAAGATAGAGACTTCAATCAGTCTCTATCCTTGTATATCTTATTTAATTATTCTTCAGTTTCTTCCTGAGCTTCTGCATTTTCAAGTGCTTTCATGCTAAGGCTGATCTTCTTGTCAGCTTCGTTAAGATCTACGATCTTAGCTGTAATCTCCTGACCTACAGAAAGTACGTCTGAAGGTTTTTCAACATGTGCTCTTGAGATCTGTGATACATGAAGGAGTGCATCTACTCCAGGAGCAAGTTCTACGAATGCACCAAAGTCTGTCATTCTTGCAACTTTTCCTGTTACAACTGTACCTACAGCGTACTTCTCAGCTGCGTTAGCCCATGGATTTGTCTCCGGAAATTTTAAGCTGAGTGCAACTTTTGTATCATGGATATCTTTAACAAGAACTTTAAGAGTTTCACCAACTGTGAATACTTTCTTCGGATTGTCAACTCTTCCCCATGACATCTCAGAGATATGAAGAAGTCCGTCTACTCCGCCGAGATCGATAAATGCACCGAAATCTGTTACGTTCTTAACTGTTCCTTCGATCACATCACCGACTTTAAGTTTAGCGAAGAGTTCTTTCTGCTTTTCTGCTCTTTCAGCAACAAGAAGCTGTCTTCTGTCACCGATGATACGGTTTCTTCTTGGATTGAATTCGCTGATAACAAATTCGATTTCCTGATCTTTGTACTTAGAAAGGTCTTTTTCGTAAGTATCTGATACAAGACTTGCCGGGATGAATACTCTTGCTTCATCTACAACAACGCTTAATCCACCGCCAAGAATCTGAGTAACCGGTGCTTTCAGGACTTCTTTGTTCTCGAATGCTTCTTTTAATCTTTCGTTACCTTTTTCTGCAACAAGTCTCTTGTATGTAAGAAGAACCTGTCCTTCTCCATCATTGACTTTCAGTACTTTAACAGTCATCGGATCACCAACAGAAACAACAGTTGTAAGATCTACACTGTTATCATTGGTATATTCACTTCTGGTGATGATACCGTCTGCTTTGTATCCTATATTTAAGATGATTTCATCTGGCTTAACATCAATTACAGTACCATCTACGACCTCTCCATTATGAATTGTTTTAAATGACTCGTCTAACATTTGTTCAAAAGTTAATTCTGACATTATTTTGAACCTCCTCAATTATATTGTTGGGCGTGGATGCCCCTGCTGTAATACCTACTGTTTCCACGGACCTTAATTGATTCATATCAAAATCGTCAAGTGTCTGTATATAGTACGTATTGTGACATTCCCTGCTGCATATTTCATACAGTTTCTGGGTATTGGAACTATGTTTGTCTCCGATTACAATCATAGCATCCACCTCTTTTGCAATGCTCCTTGCTTCTGTCTGACGCTCTCTGGTTGCATTACAAATCGTATTTAAAACACTTATATCATAACCCTTTTCTGAAATAATTTCAACTAAATCTTTGAATTTATTGTAATTAAATGTCGTCTGAGACACAATACAAATTCTTTCGGATGTAGTATTTTCAAATTTTTCTGCTTCTTCTGCATTTTTTATAACGGTTACATTTTCTCCTGCCCAGCCCCGGATTCCTTCAACCTCAGGGTGATCCGGATTACCAATGATAATGATCCGGCTGCCTTTTTTACTTTCTTCGGCAACAATCTTATGGATTCTTTTCACAAACGGACAGGTTGCATCTACATATTCGATGCCTTTTTCATCCATTAGGTCACAGATTCTCTTTGGAACACCATGAGAGCGGATAATCACCAGTCCTTCTTCCAGACCTTTCAGTTCTTCCTCACTGTGCAAGACTTTTACGCCATGTGCTTCCATGTCCTTTACAACCTCTTCATTATGGATGATCGGACCATAAGTATAGATCTGTTTTCCCATTTGTTTTTCAACCTGCTCATATACTGTATCGACAGCGCGTTTTACACCAAAGCAGAATCCGGCACTTTTTGCGCGTATTACTTCCATTTTTAGGTTCCTCCTGTTGTTTTTATTTTTCTGATAAGTGATTCTTTTTACATACTTAGAAATTTGAAACATGCATAGCGCAGATTCATCCGCATCTTCAGATTACATTTTTCGCCCGGAACAGTAAGTTTTTTCATGAACCGGTTCAGTGTACGTTTCTCATATTCTTCCATCAATTTACACATATGTCGAAAATCTCCCTTCGTCATACACAAATTATAATTTCTCACAGTATCCGAATAATCTGCTCATATATCAGTATTTCTTTCGGTCCAATATTCTTATTATCATGATAATGACCAAAGAACCACTTCTTAAAATTTACCCGCTGCTTCACTAACTCCAGATAATCTGTCATGGAATCTGCTGAAAAAGTCTTATCTACAAATTGTTTCTGGGTACTTGTAGCACAACAATGACTGATAATAAAATCTACCTCATTGTTATACTGAGATAAATTTCTTAATCCTTCTTCCATTTCCTCTTTTGAAGCCATTTCTTCCTTCCACCACGAAATATGATTCACACGATAAGGCAGCCATTCCTTATCCAGTTCTTTCTTTTTCTTCTTGAAATCCGGTGCTTCTGGATCAAGTATTCCACCTTCTATATCATGACTTTTTGCTCCGCCGAATACAAAAAATTTCTTTCCGCAAAGTTGAAAAACCTGTCCTCGCATAAGATGGATCACCGAAGGTCTAATCTTATGTACATTTCCACCATTCCATTTTTCTATAGGATAGCTGTAAAGCCTGTCAAAATTCTCATGGTTCCCCTCACAAAAAAGAGTTGTAAAAGGACGATCTTCCAGCCAGTCCATCCAATGCTTCTCATGTTTATTTTCTTCAAAGCGATTCCATACTCCGCCAAAATCACCGCAGATAATGACATAATCATCTTTTGTCATTTCATATTGTTCCGGGAAAATTTTAGTATTGAACCTGGTAAAATCAGCGTGACAGTCGCCGGTTACATAAATCATCCTTACTGCTCCTCTTTGATTAAATATTTTACAGGGACTTCTTTTGTTAACCATACTCCATTTTTTGATAAGAAAAATGAATATCCATCGTCATACATATCTTTTGTTTTTACGATATAAAGCACTGGTTTTCCGTGACGTGAGCCGACTTTCGTAGCTGTAGCTGCGTCTGATGATAAATGCACATATAGCCTACCCTTTGGAATCAATCCTTGTTGATCAATGGATGCAACATATTTTTCTCCAGTTCCATGCCAGAGCGTTTCAGGCGGTATTGCTGCTGGTAATTCTACATCAACAGGAATCGAATGTCCCTGATTTGCCCGAATCTTTGTTTTATCTTCATTAAAGGTAAATCTTTGCTTATTATCTGTCCAAACAATTTCTTCCAGCATTTCTCTATTAAATTCACGTGTTTTCGAAATTCCGGCAATCAGCCCGTCTACATTTGCCCAACCATGTTCATCTAATTGAATTCCAATTGTTTCTGGTTTATGGCGCAGGATTAAACTTACAAATTTACTTGTACTTGTTAAATTCATTTTCATTCTCTTTTCTTTTGGAAAATTCATATCTTTATATTACCATAATCAAATATACTGCACAATAAATGACCCAACTTATTTATACCGATTTTTGTATAAATAAACCAGGTCATTTTCTTATCACTCTTAATCAACGCAAGCCGTGTAATTCGTTAACTTAAACTTGATAATGAACGCATAACTAAATCAATATCTTTATTTTCCAATTCCTGAATAATATGTAAATATGTTTTCTGTGTTGTTGTTATACTCGAATGTCCCAATCTTCTTGCTACACTAGCAATAGATACGCCTGTAACCAGCAGCAAAGACGCATGCGTATGCCGCAATCCATGAATTGATATTACCGGTATATTACATTCTTTACAATGTCTTGCAAGTATATTATTTACCGTTGAATTGTATACTGCACCATCAACAAAAATTGGTTTATCCTCTGGCAAATGTTTAATTAATTCAGAAAATCTCATTCCTGTTTTTGCAACCAACATAATAAAATAGTCCCAATTCACCTTATCTTTCAGCTCTAGTGATGCCAATAAATTGTTGCCCTACTTGTCACGGTAATTATCCTGCTCGAATCATCGATGTTATAAATGGTGAAGCGGATTGCCCTTATTGTTCCGGTCGTAAAGCACTTCCTGGAAAAACATCCTTTGCCGCGCTTCATCCTGATTTAATGGAAGATTGGGATTTTATTGCAAACTATTGCCTTGTAAATCCCGATGAAATATTAGATACATATTCACAAAAGGTTTGGTGGAATTGTAAAAGAAGTTCTGAACACAAATATCCGTTAAGTCCAGCTGATAAAATTTTCTATCAGAAGAGACATCGTGAATCCTGCCCTTATTGTAAAGGACGCCGTAGAAAAAAGAAATTTTTCTAAAATTAACAAAATAGTTTCATCAAAAAAGGAATTTTCAAATGGTTGATTACCAAATGAAAATTCCTTTATTTTGTACGTTTTCGAGTTTTTATTAAAAAATTGGCTTTTAACTTTCCTCGGAATTATGTACGTTTTCGCCCGTTTTATCAATTTTTCAAATTTAAGTTCTTACGGAATAATGTACGTTTTTGAGCTTTTTCAGTAAAAAAATTTTTTTACTTAAAATTCCTCTTCTAATTAAAAAAGTGCGTAACAGAAATATTTTCTGTTACGCATCTTTTACTTACCTAAAGAGATCTTATTCTTACCAGTATCTTCTATACCAGTGGTATGCATAATTAACACTTGTATAACATACGACCTCACCCGGCTGCGGTGCATGAATCATCTGTCCGCCTCCTGCGTAGATTCCCACATGTCCTCCGTAACACACAACATCACCCGGCTGTGGGTCTGACACTGCCTGTCCGCCACTTCCCTGACTGTATGAGTTACGTGTAATTGGAATACCACATGCCTGATGTGCCAGGTATACAAGACCTGAACAATCAACACCACTTCCCGAAGTACCGCCCCATACATAAGGAACTCCAAGGTATGCTGCTGCTGCACTTAAAATAGCGCTTCCGTTGCCATATGTACTTCCACCGTTATCACTACTGCTGTTATTATTACTTGTATCCGGAGTCACTGTCGGGGTACTTGGCGTACTCGGTGTACTTGGCGTACTTGGTGCACTCGGTGTAACGGTTGTGTTGTTATTACCATTGTTATTTGTTGTATTACCTACAGTCTGTGAACCACTGTTGCTTGTCGATGCAACGGTCGAATTTGACTTTGTTGACTCAGCTGCTTTTGCTGCCTTTGCAGCTTCTTCTGCCTGCCTCTTTGCTTCAGCTGCTGCTACAGCTGCCTGAAGCTGTTGATCCAGATCTGCGACTTCTTCTTTCTTAGATTCCAGCGTATTACTCAGCGTCGTCTGCTCTGCCTCATAATCAGACTGCATAGACTCCAGATTCGCCTGATCTTCTTCAAGCTGTGCTTTCAGATCTGCAATCTGCTGCTTGGTATCAATATATTCCTGAAGCTGCTTTCTGTCATAACTATGTACGTTCTGAACATACTCTGCTTTGTTAAGCAAGTCTGAGAAATTCTCAGCACTGATCAGAGTCTCAATCGCAGTCGAGTTGCCTTCTTCATACATATACTTGATACGCTTCTTCATATCTTCGTACTGCTGATGTTCTTTTTCTTTAGCAACAGTAAGATCATCCTGTGCCTGTGTGATCTGCTGACCTGTTGACACCAGATCATCTTCCAGCTTACTCATTTTTTCAATTAGTGTCTGCAATTCTGACTGAAGAGAATTCACTTCACTCTGTGCTGCATTTTTACTATTCTGCAGATTGCTGACATCATCTGCAAATACTGGCGTAACTACCATTGAACTTGCAAGAACAGATGCCAAAAATACTTGTTTAAATTTTATCATAATCACCCATCCTATATTTTTTACTAATTATTTTCCTAACCTTGTGGTCGATTATATACCATTTTTCTATTTTTTGCAATACAATTTAACATTTTTGTAATATTCTACTAGGGTATCATAATATACTGATATTTTCGTTATCACTCCTAATAACCATTCCTTGCGTAATCCTTATTATTTATGCTAAACTGACTTCATAATCAATAAATCTAGAATACTAAATAAGAAAGAAGGATTCCACTATGAATTTCAAATTCAACCATAACAACTTAAATGTACGTGACCTTGAAAAATCAATTCAATTCTACAAAGATGCACTCGGACTCACCGTAGTCCGCGAAAAAGATGCTGCTGACGGAAGTTTTAAGCTCGTCTACCTCGGTGATGGAAGCTCCGTTCATCAGCTCGAGCTCACCTGGCTTCGCGACATGGACCGCCCATACGACCTCGGCGACAACGAAATCCACCTCGCCTTCACCGTAGACGACATGGATGCCGCCCTCGCACACCATAAAGAAATGAACTGCGTCTGTTTCGAAAATGAGTCCATGGGCATCTACTTCATCGAAGACCCAGACGGTTACTGGTTAGAAATTGTACCTGAAAAATAAATCTATTGCACATTTTCATTAAAGGCGTAGCCCGCCGCAAGGTGCAGGAACCACTTCCTACACCTTGCGGCGGGTTACGCCTTCATAAAATCAAACGCCACTAATTACTGTACTGACAGATTCGTATACCCCATCAGATCCAGATCTATCTGCTGTGCCGCTTCTCTTCCTTCCCGGATTGCCCACACAACCAGCGACTGTCCTCTGTGCATATCTCCTGCCGTAAATATATTCGGCACATTCGTTTTATACTCACCCGGAGCTGTTTTAACATTCGTGCGCTCATTGACTTCCACACCGAATGCCTTTGTCACATAATCCTCACTTCCGAGGAACCCCGCTGCGATCAGCACCAGTTCTGCATTTACCGTGTACTCACTTCCTGCGACCTCTGCCATCATCATACGTCCGGTCTTTTCATCCTTCTTGCTTTCCAGTTTCACAAGAACCACCTTGCAAAGATTTCCATTCTTATCTTTGACAAATTCCTTTACCGTTGTCTGATAAACCCTCGGATCATGTCCCCAGAGAGCAATTGCTTCCTGCTGACCATAGTCTGTCTTGCAGACTCTCGGCCACTCCGGCCATGGATTCATAGCGCTTCTCTCATCCGGAAGTTTCGGCATCATTTCCAGCTGAAGAACGGATTTTGCACCATGACGGATCGACGTTCCAACACAGTCATTTCCCGTATCGCCACCACCGATGACAATTACATTTTTGCCCTTTGCAGAAATATATTCGCCTTCTTTCAGCTGCATCTCATTTTTCCAGAGACATTTCGTAGTTGATTTCAGAAAATCTACTGCAAAATGGATTCCTTTTGCATCTCTTCCGGGTACTTTTATATCACGCGGATGGGATGCACCGCAACAAAGCACCACCCGGTCAAACGCTTTCAGAAGTTCTGCAGATTTCTTATCTTTTCCAATATTGCAGCCAGTTTCAAAACGGATGCCTTCTTCTTCCATTACTGCAAGTTTCCGGTCGATGAACTGTTTTTCCAGCTTCATATTCGGGATTCCATAACGGAGAAGTCCACCCGGCTTATCTTCCCGCTCAAATACTGTTACCAGATGTCCTCGTTTATTTAACTGATCTGCGACTGTGAGACCGGAAGGTCCGGAACCGATTATCGCTATCTTTTTGCCGGTACGCGCTTTCGGCGGACATGCTTTTGCATATCCCTTTTCGTAAGCATTTTCAATAATCCCATATTCATTTGCTTTAGTCGTCACCGGGCTTCCATGCAGGTTGCAGGTACATGCCGCCTCACAAAGTCCCGGGCATACCCTGGAAGTAAATTCCGGAAAATTGTTTGTCTTTTTCAGCCGGTAATATGCCTCTTCCCAGTTGCCGTGATAAATCAGGTCATTCCACTCCGGCACCAGATTATGCAGAGGACAGCCGCTTGCCATCCCTGCGATCATCTGTCCCGCCTGGCAGAACGGGACGCCGCATGCCATAAATCTGGCGCCCTGTATTTCCTGCTCTTCTTTTGACAGAGGCGTGTGGAATTCCCGGAAATGCTTAATTCTCTCTTTTGGAGATTCGCACTCTGCATCGCGTCTGTCATAATCCATAAATCCTGTTGCTTTTCCCACGTTTTTGGCCTCCTATCTTCCTTCTTTGATCGCATAAAATGCTTCGGTTTTTGCCTGTTCGCTGCTGAGACCTTTTTCTTCCAGCTGAAGGATGCGGGTCAGCATTCTCTCGTAATCACGCGGAATGATCTTCTTAAACTTCGGCAGGTATTCTTTGAAATGATCCAGGATTTCTTTTCCCGTCTCGGAATTGGTTGCTGCTACATGTTCTTCGATCATACCTTTCAATTCAGATACATCGAACTTAGATGTTACTTTTTCGATATTAACCATCTGTTTGTTGACTTTTGTATA
Source organism: Bariatricus sp. TF06-38A (assembly GCF_027690675.1). NCBI lineage: Bacteria > Bacillati > Bacillota > Clostridia > Lachnospirales > Lachnospiraceae > Bariatricus > Bariatricus sp. TF06-38A. The sequence continues at coordinate 237,003 of NZ_JAQFCE010000002.1, read as the reverse complement.
AAGATCACTGTCCATATCCAGAACGTAGGCAACACCGCCACTCATACCTGCTGCAAAGTTCTTTCCGGTCTTGCCAAGAATTGCAACCCGTCCACCAGTCATATATTCGCATCCATGATCACCGACCCCTTCTACAACTGCTGTTGCTCCGGAGTTACGGACACAGAAACGTTCGCCTGCCACACCATTGATATAGGCTTTTCCGCTTGTTGCACCATAAAGCGCTACGTTACCAATAATAATATTTTCATCAGCTTTAAATTTCACACCAGTCGGCGGATAAACGATCAGTTTACCACCGGAAAGTCCTTTTCCAAAATAATCATTGCTGTCACCGGTCAGTTCCAGTGTCAGACCTTTTGGTATAAATGCTCCGAATGACTGTCCGCCTGCGCCCTTACATTTCAGCACATAGCTGTCTTCTTCCAGTCCGTCCGGATAACGTCTTGTAATCTCAGAACCGAAGATTGTGCCGAATGTACGGTCTGTATTTTTTACATCCAGCTCCAAGATTCTCTTCTGTTTCTTTTCCAGTGACGGAAGAAGTTCCTTTACTAGAACTCTTTCATCCAGTGTTTTATTTAGTTCAAAATCAAAGACTTTCTTCGGATTGAAGATCATGCCTTTCTTCTCTTTTGCATACGGATTATTGAGGATTCTGGAAAGATCCAGTGTTGCGGCACGTTTGGATGTCGGCACATCTCTCACTTTCAGAAGGTCTGTCCTTCCCACCAGTTCATCCACAGTACGAATGCCAAGTTTTGCCATATATTCTCTTAATTCTTCCGCGATAAAACGCATGAAGTTGATGACATATTCTGGTTTTCCGGCAAATCTCTTTCTCAGTTCCGGATTCTGGGTTGCAATTCCGACCGGACAGGTATCTAGGTTACATACACGCATCATTACGCACCCCATGGTTACAAGCGGTGCCGTCGCAAATCCAAATTCCTCTGCACCGAGAAGTGCTGCGATCGCCACATCACGACCGCTCATCAGCTTACCGTCTGTCTCGATACGGACTCTTTCTCTCAGTCCGTTCTGGATCAGTGTCTGATGTGTTTCAGAAAGTCCAAGCTCCCACGGAAGTCCGGTATTATGGATAGAACTTCTCGGTGCAGCTCCTGTACCTCCGTCATAACCGGAGATCAGAACCAGTCCGGCTCCTGCTTTTGCAACACCCGCTGCAACCGTTCCGACACCGGCTTCAGATACCAGTTTGACAGAAATTCTTGCATCCTTGTTTGCATTTTTGCAGTCATAGATCAGCTGTGCCAGATCTTCGATCGAGTAAATATCGTGATGCGGCGGCGGTGAGATCAGTCCCACACCCGGCGTAGAATGTCTGGTTTTTGCTACCCAAGGGTAAACCTTTCCCCCCGGCAGATGACCACCTTCTCCAGGTTTTGCTCCCTGTGCCATCTTGATCTGGATCTCTTTTGCACTGACAAGATATCTGCTTGTAACGCCAAAACGTCCACTGGCAACCTGTTTGATCGCAGAGCCTCTGTCGGTTCCAAGGCGCTCGATATCCTCTCCGCCTTCACCTGAGTTTGACTTACCGTGCAGTGCATTCATTGCAAGGGCAAGGGTTTCGTGTGCTTCCTTTGAAATTGATCCGTAAGACATTGCACCGGTCTTAAATCTGGTCACGATCGAATCCACACTCTCTACTTCTGAAAGCGGAACTCCTTTCTTTGGATAATTGAAGTCCATCTGTCCACGGAGCGTGATTCCTTTGGATTCTTCATCAACCATCTGCGTGTACTGCTTGAACATTTCATAATCCCCGCGTCTTGTGGACTGCTGGAGCATATGGATCGTTCTCGGGTTGTACAGATGCTTTTCACCACCGCTCTTCGACTTGTGCTGTCCCACACTGTTCAACGTCAGATCTACGGAAAGTCCCAGCGGATCAAAGGCCTCGGAATGCCTTGCCATATAATCTTTTGCAATTTCTTCCAGTCCGATACCACCGACACGGCTGACAGTTCCGGTGAAATATTTTTCAATGAATTCCGGTTTTAATCCAATCGCTTCAAAGATCATGGATCCCTGATAAGACTGGATCGTGGAAATTCCCATCTTCGATGCAATTTTGACAATTCCGCTTATAACAGCTTCATTATAGTCATTGACTGCTGCATAATAATCTTTCTGAAGCATATCTGTATCGATCAGCTGTTTGATCGATTCATGTGCAAGATACGGGTTGATCGCAGATGCACCATATCCCAAAAGCGTTGCGAAATGATGTACTTCTCTTGGTTCTCCGGTCTCAAGGATCATGGCAACCTCTGTTCTTCTCTTAGTTCTTACCAGATGCTGATGAACCGCTGATGTTGCAAGCAGGGACGGGATCGCAATATGATATTCATCCACACCTCTGTCACTTAAGATCAGGATATTCATGCCTTCACGGATTGCACGGTCTACCTGGATAAACAGATAATCGATCGCTTTTTCCAGGCTGGAGTTTTTATAATAAGTAGTAGAAATTTCTGCCACACGGAAACCGTCGACTTTCATGTTACGGATCTTCAGGAGATCGGTATCTGTCAGGATCGGATCATTGATCTTCAGTACATGACAATTTTCCTCTTTCTGTTCCAAAAGGTTTCCTTCTTCTCCGACATATACCGTTGTCGAAGTCACGATTTTTTCACGGATCGCGTCGATCGGCGGGTTCGTTACCTGTGCAAATAACTGTTTAAAATATCCAAACAAAGACTGATGCTGCTCAGAAAGAACGGCAAGTGGTGCATCGATACCCATGGCTCCGATTCCTTCGCTTCCATTCATTGCCATATTTAAAATAGAAGTCTTCACTTCTTCGTAAGAATATCCAAATGCTTTCTGCAGTCTCTGGCATTCTTCTCTAGAATACTGCGGTACTTTCTGATTCGGGATCTTTAAATCGCTTAAATTGACCAACTGACTGTTCAACCATTCGCCATAAGGCTGTCTTGCCGCATATTCTTCTTTCAGTTCCTGGTCGTCGATGACACGCCTCTGAACAGTATCAACAAGAAGCATCTTACCTGGATGGATTCTTTCTTTGACTACGATCTTCTCCGGCGGGATATCCAGAACACCAACCTCAGAAGAAAGGATCAGTGTGTCATCATCTGTGATGTAATATCTGGAAGGTCTGAGTCCATTTCGGTCAAGTACGGCTCCTAAAATATCTCCATCTGAGAACAGGATGGATGCCGGTCCGTCCCATGGCTCCATCATCGTTGCGTAATACTGATAGAAATCCTTGATTTTCTGTGACATCGTTGCATTCTGTGCCCATGGCTCCGGGATGGTGATCATAACTGCCAACGGAAGCGGCATGCCACTCATCACCATGAATTCCAGCGTGTTATCCAGCATGGCAGAATCGGAACCTGCGGTATTGATTGCCGGAAGGACTTTATAAAGCTCTCCTTCCAGATGCTCGGATTCCATGTTTTCCTCTCTGGCCCGCATCTTATCTGCATTGCCACGAATGGTATTGATCTCTCCGTTATGTACGATGAAACGGTTCGGATGTGCTCTTTCCCAGCTTGGATTAGTGTTTGTACTGAATCTGGAATGTACAACTGCAATTGCAGATTCATAATCCGGGTTCTGCAGATCTTCAAAGAACATCCGGAGCTGTTTTACAAGGAACATTCCTTTGTACACGATGGTTCTGCTTGACAGGGATGCTACATAGGTATCATCACTGCTCTGTTCAAAGACTCTTCTTACCACATAAAGTCTGCGGTCAAAATCCAGTCCTTGTTTTACTTTTTTCGGTCGTTCGATAAATCCCTGCATAATGCACGGCATGCATTCGAGTGCTTTCTTTCCAAGGATCTCTTTACGGATCGGCACTTCCCTCCATCCAAGGAATTTCAGTCCTTCTTTTTCGACAATAACTTCGAAAATATTTTTTGCCTGATTCCTTTTCAGTTCGTCCTGTGGGAAGAAAAACATTCCCACACCGTAATCTCTCTCAGAACCTAAAAAGATGCCGAGGGGACGACAGACATTTGTAAAGAACTTGTGCGAAATCTGTAACAGTATTCCTACACCGTCTCCTGTCTTCCCTTCGGCATCCTTGCCAGCTCTATGTTCAAGATTTTCTACGATTTTCAGCGCATTTGCGACTGTATCATGACTCTTTTGCCCTTTGATGTTCACAACAGCTCCGATACCGCAGTTGTCATGCTCAAAATCAGGGCTGTATAAGCCTTGTTCTGTATTTTGTTGTATTACACTCATATAACCTGCCCTTTCTGTAAAACGGTTTTGTTGTTGCTTTTATGATTTAACACTATACAGCATTTGTCTGCAAAAGTAAACCCCTAATTTTACAGAAATTGTCAGATATTATTTATTTTGTAAACTTTTTCAGTATTTTTCAGTTAATTATCGTATTTCTTGTCTTATATTTTTTATTTTTACATAAATTATAACAGTAATCAACGTAGCCAGTACAGTAATTCCAACTGCTTTTCCCTCTGTTCCCAGAATCCATTCAAAGCCCCCATACCACGAAAGCAATAATGACGTAATATTCACAACAATATGGAACAGAATCGGAGCTGCAATATTCCGGAATTTCTCATAAATGCAGGCAAGCAGAAGTCCGAGTTCCATTGCATAAAGTCCCTGTGGCAGATTTCCATGACCGACACCGAACAAAATGGATACAAACACACCTGCCTGCACAGCGGTAAGGCTCTCGCGCATCCGCCGGTAGATCATCCCGCGGTAAACAAGCTCTTCTGCGACCGGAGCCAGAATCCCGGCTCCCGCCAGCTGAAGCCAACGCGGTGCACTGTAAATGATCTGCTCTGTGCTCTGATAAACCTGGCTGATCCTCTGCATATTCATCAGCATGACGATATCATTCATCGCCACACACGCAGTCACTGCACCGACGATCATAACAAGCCACATTCCATATCGGGAAGCCGCTTTATATTTCCACCAGGATTCCTGCTGCTTTTCATAGCGTCCCTGATCTTTCCGGTAGATCCACGCAATCATTGGGATCGTGATGATCGAAGAGACTGCCCCAATTCCCATATTGCTGCGCAGACCGCAGGAAAGTGCAAATGTCGCTACTGCGATCTCCACACCCCATTTGATCAGAACCGCACTGAACAAATACCAGATAATTCTCCCTGTTTTCCTGTCTCGCATTCTTCATCTCCGCCTTCTCTTACTCAAAAACTTTTCGGATTGCCTCTTCACTTCCATTTACAGAACCCTGTACCATGACCGGTTTTCCACCGCCTCTTCCGTCAAACTGTTCTTTGAGGATCTTGCTGTACGGGCGCACATCCTCTGTCTCACTGCCGATCACATAACGGTATCCACTCTCTTCGTTTCCTGCAAATACCGCACATACTTCTGTTCCTTTTTTCAGTACAAGGTTCATAAGCTCACGTGGTTCATTCCCACTTAATTTGCTATCAAAAATACAGACCTTTTTCTGTCCCTCCGGAATTTTTTCTGCCTGTGCTTCAAGAATCTGATATCTTGTCTCTGCAAGTTCACTCTTCAGCTGTGTACATTCCTCTTTTACGCGTTCAACTGCTTCAGCAATCAATTCTTCCTTCGCTGAAAGGCTTCCCATGATCGCCTTCACACTTTCTTCTTTCTGCTGATAATCCTTCAGTGCCCTTCTTCCGCACAGCATAGTGATCCGGATACCGCCTTTATAATTCTGACTCTGCACCAGTTTGATAAGACCGATCTCTCCGGTAAAATACACATGCGGTGCACAACAGGCACACACGTCATATCCCGGTATCGTCACGATACGCACCTGTCCGTCAATCTCTATCTTACTGCGGTAATCCAACGTCTTCAATTTTTCTTTGGACGGATAACTTATCTGAACCGGTACATTTGCAAATACCGCTTCATTTGCCGCATTTTCCACCTCGCGAAGCTCCTCCTTCGTGAGCGGACCACTTAAGTCCAGAGTGCACAGCTCATCATTCAAATGGAATCCCACATTATCATATCCAAAACGTGCATGAACGATTCCCGATACGATATGTTCTCCGCTGTGCTGCTGCATCCGTGAAAAACGTTTGTCCCAGTCGATCTGACCGGTCACGGTCTTTCCTTCTTCCAGTTCTCCTTCCAGATAGTGAAAGATCTGTTCTCCTTTTTCCTGTACATCATATACTCTGATCCCGTCAATCACTCCGGTATCTGCTGCCTGACCGCCGCCTTCTGGAAAAAAGGCAGTTCTTGAAAGAACTGCCTCATATCCGTTATCACACGGGCGGCAGGACACAACCTCCGCAGTAAATTCCTGCATGTGACTGTCTGTGTAAAACAATTTCTCTGTCATATGTCCTCGCCTCTTTATCGTATTGTCATTACTTCTGATGCTTCTGCCTTTTTACATTCTTTCCGGTGCTTCAAATCCAAGCAGATCGATGCAGGTTGTCAAAATGTCTCTTGTCAGTGTAAGAAGGGCAATGTAGCTCTTCTGCTTCTGTTCATCCTCTTCTGCCAGGATCTTTGTCTCATGGTAGAAACGGTTAAATGCATTTGCAAGATCATAAATATATGCGCAGATCTTGTGTGGTGCAAGTTCTTCGTATACATTCTCCATCACACTGCCAAACTTCGCAGCTTCCAGCATCAGAGCCTTTTCGCTCTCACTTGTAGCCGAAAGGATCTTGATATCGTCCATACTCTTTCCTGATTCTTTGTACTTGTTCAGGATTGATTTGATACGAACGATGGTGTACAGGATGTACGGACCTGTATTTCCTTCAAAAGAAGTGAATCTGTCTACATCGAATACATAGTCTTTTGCTGCCTGGTTGGAGAGGTCTCCGTATTTGATCGCAGCCATTCCGACCATCTTCGCTGTTGCTTTTGCCTCTTCTTCCGATACGGTACGGTTCTCTGTGATCTTTTCATACATCTTTTCTGTGATCTCGCGGATCAGGTTCTCAAGACGCATAACGCCGCCTTCTCTGGTCTTGAACGGTTTTCCGTCTTTTCCGTTCATCGTACCAAATCCAAGGAAAGTAAGTTTTGTATCCTCTTTTACAATGCCGGTCTTCTTCGCGCAGCGGAATACCTGTACAAAATGCAGTTCCTGACGTTTGTCAACTACATAGATGACTTCGTTCGGCTGGAACAGTTCTTCACGCTCTACCAGTGTCGCAAGGTCTGTGGTATCATAAAGTGCTGCACCGTCGGACTTCAGGATCATACACGGTGGGATCTCTTTGGTATCGGTCTCTTCTTTGACATCTACCACGAGTGCTCCATTATCAATATGCGCATAGCCTTCCTTCTTCAGTCTTTCCACCATATCCGGGATGTATTTCTGTGCGTCAGATTCCCCTTTCCAGAGGTCAAATTCAACATTCAGGTTCGCATAGTTTTTCTTCAAGTCTGTCACAGACACATTCATAATGTGATCCCAGATTGCACGGTAACCGCGCTTTCCGCTCTGCAGCTGGAAGGTCGCATCCAGTGCTTCTTCTCTGTAATCATCATGCTCTTTTGCATAAGCGGACGCTGCCGGATAAATTTCCTCCAGGTCACTGATGGTAAATGGTGCTTCTTTTGGATATTCTCCGGTGAAATTATCATCAAAATACGGAAGATCCGGCTGGCGTTTCTTCAGTTCTGTGATAATCAGTCCCATCTGATATCCCCAGTCTCCAAGGTGGATATCACCAACCACTTTATTGCCCATAAAACGGGTGATTCTCTTTACGCTTTCTCCGATGATCGCGGAGCGGAGATGCCCAACGTGAAGCGGTTTTGCCACATTCGGTCCGCCGTAATCAATGACGATTGTCTTTGGATTTTCTACTTCTTCCGCGCCGAGCTTTTCGTCTGCTTCCATCTGGTTCAGATAATCTGCGACTGCTGCCGGGTTGGTCTTCAGGTTGATGAAACCTGGCTTAACTGCTTCTGCTCCGCTGATATATCCGTTCTCCGGAATCTTTGCCACAACTTCTTCTGCGATCATGATCGGTGCTTTGTGGTACTTTTTTGCACCTGCCATCGCACCATTGCACTGATATTCACATAAATCCGGGCGGTTGGAAAGTGTAACACGCGCCAGTTCTTTCTCGTATCCGGCATCTGCAAATGCCTGTTCCATTTCTTCTGTAATCAGATCCAGGATCTTCTTCATAGTATCGATCGTTCCTCTCTTTTTCATCATAAACGTTAGCGCAGACTCTTTGCCTGCGCCGCTTTATTTATTATATCTGAATCCTTATGTAAGCGCAATAGAAAATCGCAATCCGGAGACTGGATGTTGCCTGAAATTCTGCATTCTTTATGAATTTTTAGCAAGACAGCATCCACTTCTGCTGACGCACAACATTTTTTCATAGACTTTACCGCTTTTTTCAGACGTTACTGGCTCGCTGTATTTACAGTGTTACTGATCCACTGCATTTTTCAGATCTTCCACCGCCTGTGCGAGCATTGCATCTGAACCAAGTGCCTGTTCATAATCCGCTTCTACCTGTGCAAACAGCTCCTGCACATCTGTCTGTGCGGAAACTTCTTCAATTATCGTCTGAATCTGCTCGTCAGAGATCTCTGCCTGAATATCGAATTTTCCATCTTTGTCCTTGACCGCATATAAGGTTTCAAGTCCCGGTACTTCAGTGTAAATTCCACGGATCTTCATATTGTACCGTACATACAGGATCCTGCTGCCTTTTGCTTTGCCGTCTTTCGTGTAAATCGCAATCCCATCGTATGCTTCGGCATAGGCTTCTTTTCCGGAAAGTTCCTGATAGTATGCTTCTACTGCACCCGCAAGCTCTTCGTCCCGGTTCTCCAGAAGTGGATTGGTTTCCATCGCTGCGTACCCGGTATTTACTTTTGGCTCTTCTGTAACAACTGCACTTACTTCTTTTACCTCATCTTTTTTCTCTTTCGTAAGAAAAACGGTGACTCCCGCCGTCATAAAGCAGACCAGCAGATACACAAGACCAGTGTAGAAAATCTGCTTCTTTTGGCCTGTAAGGACGGGCATCCTTTTTTCTTCCGACATGGCATTTCCTCCTTTGCCACCTATCATACGCAATGCCCGCTTTTGCGTCAATAGCGAAGGAAGACTTGTTTTGACTGGTTTTGTCGAAGCGATTATTTATTCTTTTTCTGCATTAAAATTGCTTTATGCTGATGCCCACTCTGTGTATCAAATCACTTTCAAATGGTATTTCGGCTGCTATTTTGTTCATCCCGTTTTACTTGTCCTGTTCGAAATTTCTTCTTGATTTTTTTCTGGGCAAGTGCTATATTAGTAAATGTCCTTGTAGCTCAGTGGATAGAGCACCGCCCTCCGGAGGCGGGTGCGTCAGTTCGATTCTGATCAGGGACGTGAAAAGACTGTGAAGCTTTTATGGCTTGACAGTCTTTTTTATTGCCACTAATCCAATTCCCACCTGAATCCGTTCTTTTGCTTCTATACGCTTTGCCTGAATCAGCAGAACACCAATAATGAGCAACACGATTCCAACCGGATTGGAAATACACTTAAATCCCCATTCCGATAAATCCGTCATTATTCTCCGGTGCAAACCATTTGAACGGCATTAGAATAACGCTGATTATGCAGCAATATAGGATATAGGTTTTCTTCATCTTGAAGCCTCCTCTATATCAGTCGGCAAGCACCCCATAACGTAAGAACTCCAATCACTCCTGCGCATCCCGTCATCCAAAGAACTTCTATCCGATGCATTTTCTTCAGGAACTTTTCTTCCATTCCAAGCGACTGTAAGATTTCCCCTTCTCTTTTTTCTTCCTGCTTCTCCGCAAGAAACATCTGATACAAAACTATGGAAATCAGAATCATGTAAAACACTGCAAAAATGCTGTACATTCCTATAAAGGAATATAATTCCTGACGTATTTTCTTATACTCTTCATGGTTATTCTGCACATTTACAGCTGTTCCCTGTTTTAAAATACTTAGAATATGCCCTTCCGTATCATACGCATCCGCATCATCCGATACCAGAATTTTTACAATCTGATCATATTCCATAATTCTGTTTTTCCCAAATTTCTTCCAGAAATTCTTTCCAACAATCATCGATATACCAGATCCACCTATCTGTGGATTCCGCACATCTTCTTCCTTCATGCCACGTAAAATCGCTGTTACTGGAATCGGATTTTCGTTTCTACTTCCATTCTCATTCAATGTATAAACCGGAAGTTCATCACCAACCTGTACCGTATCTTCTGATATTCCTTGTCCGTCCGGGCTGAATGCGCTCAGATATTTTCCGTCATATTCCTGCAACTCTGTAAGATCCAGAATGCAAAAATCTCCCTGTTCAAATTCTTCTTTTGTCAGGCTGCCTTCATCCAGATTTCTCAGAAAACGCTGTATATCCTGCCATCTGTCTATTGTAAGCAAAGACAATCTTACTTTCTCAATAGATATCTTTTCCTTTATTGATGTCTCATTCAGATATGCCACCAATGTTTCGACTACTTTCTGAAAATACTCGCTTTCAGCATATTCTGACAGATCAATCCAGAACTCCTCTTTTTCATTGTTATGATATTGTTCTACAGAAGTTACTCCGGCAACCTGTTCCAGTTTATCAACTGTCTGCCTGGAAATTCCCGGAGAATTCGTAATCTCCATTGTACTCAAATAGTATCCATTTCCTGTCAGCCTTTGATATACTTTCAGTTCTTCCTGTCTGGTTGATATTTCCATCTTTCCAAATCCCACGATCAGCAAAGCACTTGCCAGAAGAACAATTTCTACACTCTTACGCACACGATGCATCTGCCATTTATGAAGTAAAACTCTTCCTGGCGTGAACCGGACGATCTTCCTGTACTTTCCCCTTCTTTTCTGAACTTTCTTCTTTTTTTCTTTCAGAAGTATGCGAAGCTGTACTGCACTGAGTCCATAACTTGCAGCAATACATAAGATACTGAAGCCAGTTCCAAAAAGGACTCCTTCCCATGCAATCGCCTGTGGTAATGTCTGCTCGGTTATCTTTTCAAAAGCAGGGATAACCAGCTGGTAAATCCCAATCCCTGCAAGATTTCCAACAAAAACAGCTCCTGCACCAAACAGAACTGCTTCCCAGAAAATAATCTGGTACATCTGCCCTCTTCTCATTCCAAGTGCATCCAGGAACCTCCAGAACTGTTCTCTTGAGATAATCGAACGCGATACCGTAAGAAACAGGATACAGATCGACGCACCACCAATCAGCAAACGGATATTTTCCAGAAAATCCATATACGGAAGACTTACATCAGAAAGTTTGTCCTGTTCCATATTGTCATCCATGCCGCAGGTAAATTCTTCGCTGTCTTTCAGATCTTTATAAACACTTTCACTGCCTTCTTTCGCTTTTACAAGCATATGCATATCCAAGTGAGCGAAGTGTACTGTATTCCATTACGATCTCATGCTCATTTTCCGGCAGGCGTCCTTCTTTCATTTCCAGTCTGCCAAGCTTCCACGCCGTCTCGTCCATTGTCCCGATATTCATCTGACGGTTTTCCAGATAATCTCCGGCGATCGCCCCATAGATACTTATTTTCCCGGTCTGTGCAAGAAATGGATTCTCTTCTGCTACTTTTACCGAGCTTTCATCCATATCCAAAAATACCTGTTCCCACTCCCCATATACTGCTTTACGATTCTCGATATATGCGGCTTTCAGTCCTTCCGACATCTGGAAGCCAATCTGGACCAGTGTGCAGGTAAGAAGCAGGACGAAGACAATAAGGATGCTGTATTTCTTCTGGCTGCGGATTCTTTTTATACTGAGTTCCCGTTCAATTCCATGTTTTTTCTCTCTTTTCATCGCAATGCACCATCTTCCATATACACAATCCTGTCCGCATAATTGGCACTGTCCATATCATGTGTCACCATGACAATTGTCTGACGGTAAAGTTCTCTGGATGCGCAGATCAGCTTCATGATCTCCTGTCCGGTCTGGTAGTCCAGATTCCCGGTCGGTTCATCCGCAAGGATCACTCCCGGCTTTGCCGCCATTGCACGGGCAATTGCCACTCTCTGCTGTTCTCCACCGGATAACTGATCGGGGTAATCTCCGTTCCTGTCCCATAATCCGACCTTTTCAAGAAGCTGTCGGATATAAGCTTTATCCGGTACCGTATGCGCGATATAAAGCGGCATGCATACATTATCCCAGATCGTATACTCCGGCAGTAACTGATACTGTTGGAAAATAAACCCGATTTTCTTCTGCCGGATCTTGCAGATCTTCTTTTGGGAAAGCCCGTTAATCTGTATTCCATTCAGGAAGACTGCTCCGGTATCTGGCTTTTCCAGTGTTCCTGCAATCTTAAGAAAAGTAGATTTCCCGGATCCGCTTCGTCCCATCACTGCCACAAATTCACCGCTTTTCACTTCAAAAGAAAACTCCTTTAATGCTGTGATTTTCTTTTCACCAAGGGTATAGCTTTTGCTTACCTTGTCCAGTCTGATTACGGTTTTCATCTTCTGCCACCTCCTTCATTTGTTAGTCTTACTATATCAGATCAGTCTTTCGATTCACTTACCCTAATCTTACGAAATCGTAAGATTTATTTCTTCCTGTGCATGATCTTTTGCGATCATCTTCGGCAGTATAAACTGGAAGGTTGTCGCCCCCTCCAAGCCGCTTCGATCCACAACCTTCAGTGTTCCCTGATGGAGCGTGACAATTTCCCTTGCCAGATGCAGACCAATTCCGATTCCACTTCCCTGTTCCATCTGGTAGAAACGGTCAAAAATCAGCTCTCTTTTCTCTTCTTCAATCCGTTTTCCCCGATTGGTGATATACAGCTTATAATAGTCCGTATCTTCTTTCAGCAGAATCTGAATCAGGCTTCCTGTATCTGCATATTCTACGGCATTTTTCAGTACATTTTCCATTGCCTCTTTCAGCCAGAATCCGTCGCAGGAAAGCAGGCATTCTTTTGGAACATCCATTTCAAATCCAACTCCTTTTTCTTCCGCTAAAGGCTGTGTTCTGTCTATACATTCTTCGATCAGTCCGGTCAGATTTTCTTTTTTCCGCTTCATCCAGATTTTCCCGGAATCAATCTGCGCAAGCCTAAGAAGCACGATCGTCATATCGGACATCCATTGCACCTTTTTCACACAGTCTTCCAGCTTCTGATACCGTTTTTCATCCTCTTCTGTCACAAGAAGCACCTCCAGATTCAGAAGTGTTCCCGCAATCGGTGTTTTTAGCTGATGGGAAATATTTTCCATGTAAGTTCCCATTTTCTGCCGGTCACGATGCAGAAATTCTTTTTCTTCCGCCAGCTTTGCTTCCAGTTCCCTGTCTTTTTCTGCCAATTGATTATCCAGTGCTTTTTTCCGTCTTTTCTCCATGTGCAGTTCTGTCAGCAGACCAACAATGCAGATGATGCCGATCGCAGCCACAAACACACCTATTCCGTAACTTCGGATTCTCTTTTCCAGCCAGATTTTTCCTGTCTCTTCATACCCTTCCTCTTTCAATGCCTCGCAGCCCTTCTGATATGCTTCTTCATCCGGTTCTGTAAAGGCAGAAACCGTTCTGTCTTTTTCTGTCTGTCCGATCCAGGAAACAACCTGTCTTTCATAATTTTCTGCAAGAATATTCTGGTATCCATAAAAAGCCAGCAATATCAAAAGAAAAATCAGAGTCCATTTTCCCGGTATTCTCCATTTCTCCGTCTTTCTCTCAGATCTCATCATACACATCCTCAGCTTTCAGCGTCCATGCATAACCGACTCCACGCTTTGTCTCAATCGGATCCTGCTCATTTTCTGCAGTCAGCTTCTTTCTCAGCCGGTTCATATGTACAGACAAGGTATTGTCATCGATATAATTTTCATTGAAATCCCAGATAGTGTCCAACAGGAACTCCCTCGCAACAAGATTCGGTGCGTTTGCAAGAAGGCTGCACAGAATCTGATATTCGGTCCTTGTAAGATCGATTCGGACACCATCCTTCTGCAAAATCTGCTTCTGCAAATCCAGTTCATATTCTCCGCTTTTGATTCCTTTTTTCACTTTCTTGCCGTTTTGCATACCGGTACGTCGCAGCAAAGCCTTGATTCTCGCAACAAATTCAAATGTGCGGAAAGGCTTGATCACATAGTCATTTGCTCCCGCTTCAAATCCTTCTACGATAAATTCTTCACTGTCATAGGCTGATAAGAAAAGAATGGGATTGTCTGTATATCTGCGGATCTCCCTGCAGAGCATGATTCCGTTCCCGTCTGGCAGCTTCATATCCAGTACATACAGCATATATTCTTCTCCTCGAATCCTTACGAGTGCTTCGCTACAAGACTTCGCTGCAACCGCATTCCATCCCTTTAGTTCCAGGATGTCTACGATTCCCTGTCTTACCAGGTCGTCATCTTCAATTACTAAAATTTCTGTGTTCATGCTCGGAATTCCTTTCTTTATTTCTATTGTATGATTACGTAAGCTGACTCCTACTTGATTCGTATACTTTGTACACCATCTCGCTTAACAGCCAGGTGATGTACATTCGCAAAATACAGATTCTTGTGCAAGCACAAATCTGCACTTGGCTCATCGTATACACAAAAAGGTGCCGCAAACCTGCGACACCTCTTTAAGTCTTCTTCAAATGATTATCCAGCAGGCGTGCGCTTCTCCTGCATCTCTCAGGTTTCCCCTGTCTATACCATCGGCGTGTGGATCGCACGAAATCTTCCACCTTAGATAATCATATGAATGAATTTTTCTCTACATTCAGTATATCAATATTATTCTCTTTTGTAAAGAATTTTCTTGTTGCGCAACAGCCTGTTCCATTCCTTATCATCTATTTTCATAAATGTGATAATTGAATTTTTGTAGTCCAGATTATCCTTTGATGTAATCAAACGTAAAACCATTTTAAATACTTCTTTAACGTCCTTAATTTCTTTTAGTATCAACGCTGTATTGGGTTTCTTCGCTTCAATTATATAATCCGGATCCCGTATTATCTCGTCAAAGTATGTAGAAAAAAGTTCATAATCATTGGGATGTCTTTCCCGAATATGCATAATCTGCACAACAGTTATAATAACTTCATCTGTTACTATATCCTCTGCTATACAATGGTATATTTCCCTGTCAATTTTCCCTACTCTATACACGTTTATAATCTATCCCTACTTCGCCACGATCCGAATCTCCTCCCCATCAAAGTAATACACAGAATCCGAAAGTACTTCCTCCGGTGCCACTCCGGTCTGATTGATCTCTTTTACCATTTCCTGCATCCGCTCCGGCTCCAGTCCAAAGCTTTCCGGCACCAGTATCACTTCATGGATACTGCTTGGCAGGATATAGAAATCCCCTCTGATCATCCCCCTGACCTTTTCCCGGAAATCCGGATACCGCATCACTGCTGCCCCCAGACTGCACTGCTCGTTCGTCGCCACATACATAAAGCGCACAATCTGCCGGATCTGCACCGGATAGATCCGCGGTGTATTCTTCTCGGCAAGACGGCGGATCTCTTCCTTTTCCACACGCCAGTACCGCAGATGCTCGTTGCGGATCTGGATCGCCGCCGAACCAAAGCGTGTGTTGTCTATCTGGATATAATAGACCACTGCCAGATCCAAGAACGGCTCA
Source organism: Bariatricus sp. TF06-38A (assembly GCF_027690675.1). Taxonomy (NCBI): domain Bacteria; kingdom Bacillati; phylum Bacillota; class Clostridia; order Lachnospirales; family Lachnospiraceae; genus Bariatricus; species Bariatricus sp. TF06-38A. Next base: position 221,365 of record NZ_JAQFCE010000002.1, on the reverse strand, counting down.
TAAGGAATCTGCTTTAACAGTTCTTCGTTGGCATCCCGCCGGATCAGTTTGTACACGATATGCTCTTTTACATGATTAAAATCAAACAGATTCTGACAATCACAGGTCTTCTTCACCCGTATCTCCTGATAAATACTGCAAATGGAATCCGCCAGATCCGGTACCTGCTGCCCCTTCAGATACTTCTGGTAAAATTCCTCCAGATAGATCGTCGGTGCAAGGTTGCTGTCCTCCTGCTTAAAAAGAATCCCTGTTCTTCTGGTTCCATTATTCTTCGTCACGGTGTACAACTCCGTCCTCACCTGCGCATCTACCTGTCCTCTGATCTCGCATAACATAGCATTCATAAATTCTGTATAATTCATCCGTTCTCCTTCCAGAAAGCCATGCGCCGCAAAGAACCTTTTCTGCCATCTTAAGGCAGCTTATGATTTGAATATCACCTGCATTCAAGCAGGTGTGTACTGCCAATTATATCTACCCTTTTTTCAGATTACAAGAACATTCTTTTCCTCTCCAAAATGGCATTGACATGCAAAAAAGCCGAAAGCATGAGGACTTGCCTCTGCTTTCGGCTTTTATCTCTGTCTTAATTTTGTGAATTATGACGAAAGGATTATGCTCTTGAACTGTACTCTCCTGTACGGGTATCAATTTTGATCTTGTCACCCTGGTTAACGAAAAGCGGTACAAGAACACTTGCTCCGGTCTCAACGATAGCCGGTTTGGTAGCACCTGTAGCTGTATCACCTTTTACTCCCGGCTCTGTCTCTGTAACTTCAAGTTCCACACTGATCGGCGGCTCTACTGAGAATACGTTACCTTCATGTGAACATACTTTAACCATCTCGTTCTCTTTTACAAACTTGAGGGAATCTCCTACTGTATCTCCATCAACTGCGATCTGGTCGAATGTCTCAACATCCATAAAGTGATAGAGTTCACCATCAGAATACAGATACTGCATATCTTTTCTGTCGATATGAGCGGTATCGAATTTCTCTGTCGGACGGAAAGTCTTTTCTACTACACCACCACTGATGATGTTTTTAAGTTTTGTTCTAACGAAAGCTGCTCCCTTTCCCGGTTTTACATGCTGGAATTCCAGAATCTGATAAATGTTACCTTCGATCAGTACTGTAAGACCATTTCTAAAATCGCCTGCTGAAATCATTGTAATATCCTCCTTATATATGCCCTGGGGCATTCCTTTTACTTTTTATATACATTACTTATAATTCTATAATAAAAAACTCTATTTTTCAACAAAAAATTTCAATCAATTACAGATTTCCCTGATTTTCCGTATTTTTTTGCTATTTCATATAGGCATTATAGAGTTTTTTATCCACATTTTTCTCGATTTCATCGTAAACCGGCTGCACTGCCTCACGGATTTCTGCTCTCAGTTCATCACTAAGTGTAACAATCTGTGTTCCACTGTCCTCAATTACTTTGATCTTGTCTGCAATCCGGTCATCCGATGCCTGGCGAGCCTCTTCTTTGGCGATCTCAGCAGCTTCTACAAGGATTGCCTGCTTATCTTCCGGCAGATCCTGAAAAAATTCATCACTGACGATCAGAGAGATCAGATGCGGCAGGTGATTGGTTTCCACCACATAATCCTGCTGTTCATAAAGCTTGTTGGATACGATAACCTCGTATGGATTCTCCTGGGCATCAATGGTTCCCTGCTGCAGCCCGATATACACCTCACTGAAACTCATCGGTGTCGGAGATGCTTTCAGTTTTTTCCAGAAATCCATATGGTAGGAATTCTCCATGGTACGGATCTTCTGTCCTTTAAAATCAGCCAATGATTCGACCATTTTATTCGTTGACATGACACGGAATCCCTGGTCTGCATAGCCAAGGAGCTTATACCCGCCATTCTCATAGACATCCTCCAGAAGCCCATAGAACTCCGGATCATCTACCTTTTCACGTACTTCATCAATCGTACTGAATCGGCACGGAATATCAAACACCGCAAGGTCCGGCATGAAGGTTACCTGCGGTGCGGTATTCTGGATCACAAACGGAATGTCCCCATCCTTACAGCTCTCCAGAAGCTCCCTGTCCCCTCCGATCGTACCGTTCGGATAGACCTGGATCTTCATCTTGCCATCACTTAATTCTTCTACTTCTTCCGCAAATTTTTCTGCATAGATCTGTGTTACGGTATCCTCCGGACTTGCCGTTGCAAGCGGCCATGCATATCGCTGTACTTCATCATCCGCAACCGTCTTTTTCTGACACCCCGCACTGAGTGCAAGTGCCGCACACATTCCTGCCGCTACTGCCATTCTTACTGCTTTCTTCATGCTGCTACCTCCTATATCAGTGCCAGGCTGATCGCTGGGATAAATGTAATTAACAAAAGCGCAACAAGGAAGTAGCCGATCATTGGCATCGCATGTTTGGAAATCCGCATGATCGGGATATCTGTAAGCGAGCTTGCCACAAACAGATTGACTCCGATCGGCGGTGTTACAAATCCGATTGCAAGGTTGACAACCATCATGATTCCAAAGTGGATCGGATTCATACCGACTGCTGTTACGATCGGCAGAAGGATCGGTGTCAGGATCAGGATTGCCGGTGTGGTATCCATGACCATTCCCACGATCAGAAGGAATACATTGATCACCAGAAGCAGAACGATCTTATTGGTAAAGTGCGTCAGGATCCAGGTGCTTACCATCTGTGGGATCTGCATCAGAGTCAGAACTCTTGAAAATGCAATCGATGCTGCAAGGATAAACATGATCGGTGCATAGGTGCGCACGCCTTCCACCAGTGCCGGCCAGATATCTTTAAACGTCATCGTCTTATAAATAAACAGGCTGACGATCAGTGCATAAAATACCGAAATGACTGCCGCTTCTGTCGGCGATGCGATTCCGGAATAGATGCATCCCAGAATGATAACCGGACTCAAAAGTGCCCAGAAGCTTTCTTTTAAAACCTTCAGAAGTCCTTTCTCATGAAGTTCCCCGACTACTTTCCGGATCTTTTCTTTGTCCTCTCCATTCTTTTTACAGTAATAAACTGCATAAACCATCAGAAGTCCGCCGATCAGAAGTCCCGGAATGATTCCTGCGATAAACAGGTCACTTACTGATTCACCGGAAGCACTTCCGAACATAATAAACGGAATACTTGGTGGAATAATAACTCCAAGACCACCTGCCACAGCTACGATCGCCGCGGAAAAATCCTTATCGTATCCAAGCTCGATCAGAATCGGGATCGTCATACTTCCGACTGCTGCAACCGTCGCCGGTCCGGAGCCTGAGATTGCACCATAAAACAGACAGGTTACAATGACCGCGCACGGCAGACCCGCTGTCAGATTTCCAAGAAAATAGGAAAATACATCAAATAATTTTTTGGAAATGCCGCCTCTTGCCATGATGATTCCGGAAAGTACGAACATCGGAACCGCAAGGAGCGGAAAGCTGTCAATTCCTCCCAGCATAGAACGGATCACAAACTGTCCGCTGGCTGTGAAGGATGGATCAAAAGCACCCGGAAGGACCGATGCGATTGCAAGTGCGATCGATACCGGAATGGCAATGATCAGACAGATTACAAATAAGATAAATACTACTGCTGCCGGCATGCTTTTTCTCCTTTCTCATCTTTTTCTCTTACTACTTTTAATTCTGCAAACCATCGCTGGATAATACGGATCGCTACCAGGATAAAACTTGCAAGCGGTGCTGCCTGCACATAATACATCGGGATGTGGCACGCCGGACTTACCTGTCCGCTCTCTACTGCTGACATCATATACTTAAACGCAAACGGTATCAGGTAAAGAAATACCATCAGTTCAAAGGTATGGTTAACCAGTTTAAAAAGTGCCTTCCCTCTTCGTGGGAAAATTGACACAAACTGTTCGATCTTAATGGAAATACATTTTTTTGTGCAATAGCTGACGCTCAAAAATCCCGACCATACAAACAGGTAACGGGTAATCTCCTCCGACCAGGACGGCGCTGAGCCGAGTACATATCTGGAAAACACCTGGATCCCCATGATCACTGTCATCAGAATCAGGCTTATCACCATAAAAAATTCTTCCAGATAGTTATCCAGCCAGATTACTGTTTTCTTCATTCGCATTTGCCCTCCATTCATGTAATCATACAAAAATGATATCAATTACCGAAGAATTTGTCTATTTTTTTCTATTTGCTTTTATCTCTTTAAATAGCAAAATTTTCTATAATTTTTTCACTTTCAGAAATCGGTTAGTTTTTTAACAAAACCAGAATATGATAAAGGCCCGCAATCCACCGGAATCCCCGGTATGACTGCGGGTCTTTATCCTGCCTTTTTCACTCTTCATTCAGGTTAAACATAACGGATCCGCCATAGGACTTCTCCGGATGTTTCTTCACTAGATGCTCTTATCGATCAGAGTCAGGATTTCTCTTAAATCTGATGCATTCATCTGTCCAGGTGCAGAAGCTTTTCCTACTGCCCCGAAAGTAAGTGCTGAACCGAATACTTCACCGCACAGGCGACTGATCAGTCCGGTACCTGCCATAGACATTGTAATGATCGGACGGTCTGCATGTTCTTCTGCCATTTCACGTGTTGCTTCAAGAAGTGTAAGTACATCCTTTTTGCACTGTGGCATTACTGCAATTTTCGGGATATCTGCGTCGAGTTCCTGCATTTTCACAAGGCGTCCTACGATATCGTCTTTGTCCGGTGTCTTATCGAAGTCATGGTTGGATGCAACAACTTTTACGCCGTGTGCATGCGCGCCTTCGATGATATCTTTCACAACTTCGTCACCTGTAAATACTTCTACATCCACAAGGTCAACCAGTCCGGTTGCTGCTGCTTTCTTGTTCAGTTCTGCATATTCGTCTGCTTCGATTGCTTTTTCGCCGCCTTCTTTCGAAGTACGGAATGTGAAAAGAATCGGAGTTTCGCCAAGTGCCGGACGAAGATCTTTTAATACATCTTCAACCTGCGTAAAATCAAACACACCTTCGAACCAGTCTACACGCCATTCTACAACGTCAAGTGCAACATCCTCAAAAGATTTTGCTGCTGCAAGAATTTCTTCTTTTGTCTTTCCAACGATCGGTACACAAATTTTCGGAACACCTTCGCCGATTTTAACGCCACGAACTTCTACATATTTACTCATGTCTATTTTCTCCTTTTTCTTAGTTGTCAGCCTGTGCCTGTTCTACCATCTTAGTATAACGTAAGTTTACGAATAATCCAAGCAGTACTCCGACTGCTGTGAGAACAATATTCATAACCATAACCTGTGCCGGCTGCATTTTGGATGCTGCGGTAAGGATAGTATAGTTGCACAGGGAAGATGCGATCATAACAAGTGCTGTTACGGTTCCTTTGATTTTCGGGAACAGCATGTTGCATACAGAAGTTGCGATCTGAAGAAGTCCGCCTGCTCCTGCCCATCCGATCAGGAATGCACCTGCAATCATAAGTGTCTGGCTCTTTCCAACCAGAACAGCGATCATTGTTACAAGACAGATTACCGGGTATCCCAGGATAAATCTTACGTCTTTGATCTTTCTTGTTAAAAGTGCAGTTACAACGAGTGCAAGCATTGTTCCTGCTGAATAGTATGTCTGCATGATGGACGGATCAGCCCAGCCAACATTCTCTTTTGCAAAGTTCTGTGCACAGTTCAACCATAACTGGAAGGTACCTGTACATGTGAATCCGATCAGGATCATTGCGATGGATTCTACAGAGAAATGGGTATGCTTTAAGCTGTCGATCAGGCCTTCTTTCTTTCCCGCTGCTTTCTGATCTGTATCCGGGAGTGGGAAGATCATAACCAGTACCAGAAGTACAAGATAAGCGATTCCACATGCATAGAACAGTGTGTTGTAAGAGGTTGCTCCTGTTGCTGTTGTAGCGACAGTTACACCAAGTACGAACGGTAAAAGCATCTGCGATACAGAAATAAAGAATTTGATCCCCATAGTTGCAACGCCCGGTGCTTTGTAAATGATTTCTGAAACAGCCGGGTAAATTCCTGTATCCAGGAAAGAGTTTGCGATACCACCAACGATTGCACAGATATATGCGATCTGGTATCCGCCATTTGTTCCTGCATTAAATGCAAGTGCAAGTCCGATCAGGTAGATTGCATAGGATCCACTACCGATCGCTGTTGAAATACGACGTCCGAGTTTGTCAGAAAGCGGTCCGGCGAACGGAAGCGCGATCAGACGTCCAAGTCCGAGTGCTGCTGAAATTGCAGTGATTGCCATAACTTCTACGCCCCAGGAAGCGGCAAGTGCTTCCTTGATGACTGCCTGTCCAAGGATGGAACATCCGACACCGTGGATAAAGTAGTTTAAATAAAGGATCAGGGCGCTGGGTATGTATTTCTTATTCATCTCTTTTCCTCACATTCCTGTTTTTCAAATTTTTTCGATTTCTTCTTATATTCAATACAAGCCTGCCGGGTATTAATCATCGTATCTGATGTTTAATACTTCTTTCATGTGTTCGATCGGCATTTCTTTTCCTGTCCAGAGTTTGAATGCTGCTGCTCCCTGGAATAACATCATTCCAAGACCGTTCATTGTCTTACATCCAACTTCTTTTGCCATAGAACGCATCTTTGTTTCCAGTGGTGAGTAAGGAACATCAATAACAATAAGTTCCGGACGGAAGAATGATTTATCCGGTACAACTGACATTCCTTCCAGTGGTTTCATACCAACACCTGTTCCGTTTACGAAGATGTATGAATCGTTCATTTCTTCTCTTAATTTTTCTTTGTCATCCAGATCGTAAAGAGTAGCTTTGCAATTTGTCTTTTCATTGATCTTTCTTACTGTTTCTTCAGCGTTTGCCCAGAATTTATCATGAATGTTGAAAATAGAGATTTCTTTTACACCGTCAAGTGCAGCCTGGATTTCAATTGCTGTAGCAGCTCCGCCTGCGCCTGCGATTGTCATCTTCTTTCCGATCACATCGATATCGTTATCTTTTAATGCCTGCATGAATCCGATACCATCTGTGATGTGTCCTGTTAAAACACCATCTTCATTTACGATTGTGTTAACTGCTCCACAAAGCTCTGCTGCCGGAGATAATTTGTCCAGATACTGTCCAACAACTGTTTTATTTGGCATAGACACGTTAGATCCTACCATTTTCAGAGCACGAAGTCCTTTTACTGCATCTTCCAGTGTGCTGTTGTCAACTTCAAATGCAAGGTAAGCATAATCCAGTCCAAGGTAAGCAAATGCTTCATTATGCATTGCCGGTGAACTTGAATGTCTGATTGGATAAGCCATAAGTCCGATAAGTTCTGTGTGTCCTGTAATTCTCTCTGCCATGATTTGTTCTCCTTTTCTTCTTCCATCGAAATTTATTTCTTTGTTCTTTGAGAATGTTTTTAACGTTTGCCCAATTTTTGTTAATTTTTAAACAACCTCTTGATAGTTAAATTATAGACGATATCATTTGATAGTTCAAATATATCTTATGTGTGTTTTTGATAGCTTTTTGGCATCAGTTATGGTATGATTATTTTATATAATATAGAAAGGATTTTTTACCATGACGCTAAATCAGCTTGAATATTTCCAAAAAGTAGCAACCCTGCAGCATTTCCGACAGGCTGCAGAAGTACTTAAGATCTCCCAGCCAAGCCTCAGCCGGTCCATGTCGCTTCTGGAAGAAGAACTTGGACTGATGCTTTTTGAACATCAGGGACGCAATGTTGTCCTCACCAAATCCGGCCGCGTCTTCCTGGAACATGTCAACCGGATCCTAGAGGAGGTACATATTGCCGAGCATAAGATGAAGCAGCTTGCCGGAAGCGGTGGACATATTGATATCGCCTATGTATTTCCGCTGGCAAACTACTATATTCCGCATACAGTGCGATCCTTCCTGGATATAGACCGCAACAAGCATGTAACCTTCAATTTTAACCAAACGCACACTGCAGATATGATCCAGGGGCTCAAATCCGACCGCCACGATGTGATCTTTGGTTCTTTCGTTGCGGATGAACCGGATATTTCCTTTGTACCCATTTTGAACCAGAATATGGTTGTAATTACTCCAAAAGAACATCCTCTTGTCCAGAAAGAATCCGTCTGTTACAGTGACCTTACTGACTATCCTCTGATCGGGTATGACCGCTATTCCGGACTCGGTGGCTTCACCCGTAACTTCTATAAAGAAAAGAAGCTGAAGGTAAACATCGTCTGTGAGTGTCCGGATGAAAACGCAATTGCTGCCCTGGTTGCCGAAGATTTCGGAATCGCCCTGGTTGCCAGGGTCGATGCGGTTGATCAGGCAAATGTAACCGTACTCCCGCTTGCCGATGCAGACCTTACCCACACCGTTTATATGGGATACATCCGCGACAAATACCAGATTCCCGCTGTCAAACGTTTCATCCAGTTTGTCAAAAGAGATGGGAAGGCCTATTAAAGTGCCTTCCCATTGCTTTCTTTTACATATTCAATAAATTCTTTTACAACCGGCGCCAGATATTTTTCCTTCAGCTTCGCCAGATATATATAACGTTCGTATGGTGGATTCTCAATATCCAGTACATCTACATTCAGATTTTTAAGTATAGGAATCTCCGGCATTACCGCAATTCCAAAATTTTCTGCCACAAGACCTGCCATCGATGCATCTTCCAGAATCTCATATGCTATCTTCGGTGTCCCTCCGGTCTGTTCAAACAACTGGTCGATCACCGGTCTGAGCCCGCTGTTCTTGGTGAAATATACCTGGGGATAAGGAAGTGTTTCCTTCAGATCAACAGATCCTCTTCCGGCAAGCTCATGGTCTCTTGGAACAACAACAACCAATTTTTCCTTAGCGATCGGTACAAAATCAATCCCGGATTCTTTTTCTTTTCGCGAGCAGAGAGCGATGTCATACTTCTCCTCTTTCAACCCCTGTATAATCTCTGTCGTATTTCCGACAGAAAAACGGAAATTCACATCCCAGTCTTCGTGTTCCTTCAAAAAACCGCCTACAAGCTGTGGAACAAATACACTTCCAAGCGTAAAAATATATGCGAGATCGATCACCCCGCCGGTGTCACTTGTCAACGCCCTTGTCTTTTTTACACCACTGTCCAGAATCTTTAAAGCTTCTTCTACATATTCCAGAAATACTTTTCCGTACTTTGTCAGTACAACGTTACGCCCTCTTTTTTCAAACAGGTTTGTCTCAAGCTCCTGCTCCAGCATACTGATGGCATGGCTGAGACTTGGCTGCGTAATGGACAGCATTTCCGCCGCTCTGGTATAGTGTTCTATATGTGCTAGTGTCACAAAGTAATGCAACTGATTCAGATTCATAAAACCATCACCCTCTTTCCTGTTCTTATATTAAACATAGCATAAATTATTTAATTATTCTATAGTTTTGTTTAAATTGTCTATCTTTTTCCATTTCCCGTCTTCCTGGTATAATTTTATTTTTATCTTTTTCTCTGTTTCTATAGTTATATTCTATTATTTTTCTATGTATTTTCAATTTGTATTTTTCAGTTTTTTGTGATTATAATGGATTTAACAAAAACCGGTACGCCCAAGCCGGTATAAGACAACCTCGTGTGACTAAGATTTTTTGAGGATTGCAGGAATTGCATAGCAATGGAGCAATCCGATTACATCAGTGAGTGGCAAAATTTACTTTTGACACTCACATCATTTTATTTTGATTATTAAGTCATTTTTACGGAGGAATTTCTAATGAAAAGCAAATACAAACACATTTTCGAGCCATTTACCATCAAACATATGACGGTCAAGAACCGTATCGTCATGACTCCAATGGGAACCAACTACGGTGAACAGAATGGTGAAATGAGTTTTCTTCATATCAATTATTACGAGCAGCGTGCAAAAGGCGGTACAGGACTTCTCATCGTAGAGAACGCCAGCGTTGATTCTCCACAGGGATCTAACGGAACCACACAGCTTCGTATCGATCAGGATAACTACATTCCAAGACTTTTCAAACTTTGCGAAACAGTACACAAACATGGATCCTGCATTGCAATCCAGATCAATCATGCCGGTGCTTCTGCACAGTCAGCACGTATCAATATGCAGCCGGTTTCTGCTTCTGATGTTCCTTCAAAAGCAGGCGGTGAAATCCCGCGTCCACTGGAAAAAGATGAAATCATGCATATTGTAAAAAAATACGGTGAAGCCGCAAAACGTGCTCAGATCGCAGGGTTTGACGCTGTAGAAATCCACGCAGGACATTCTTACCTTATAAGCCAGTTCCTTTCACCTCTTACAAATAAGAGAACAGACGAATTCGGCGGATCTCCGGAAAACCGTGCAAGACTTGCAAAACTTGTTATTGAAGAAGTTAGAAGACAGGTTGGACCATTCTTCCCTATCTTTGTTCGTATCAGTGCGGATGAATTTATGGAAGGCGGAAATACTTTGGATGACTGTCTTGATTACCTTCAGTACTTCCAGGAAGAAGTTGACGTATTCGACGTATCTGCCGGTCTGAACGGATCCATCCAGTACCAGATTGATGCCAATTACCTTCCGGATGGATGGCGTTCTTATATGGCAAAAGCTGTAAAAGAACGTTACGGCAAACCATGTATGACAATGGGTAACATCCGTAACCCACAGGTTGCTGAAGATATTCTTGCAAAAGGCGATGCTGACCTGATCGGTATGGGACGTGGACTGATCGCTGATCCGGAATGGGTAAATAAAGTAGAATTCGGTGATGAATGTGATATCCGTAAATGTATTTCTTGTAACATCGGATGTGCAGGACACCGTATCGGAATCAACCGTCCGATCCGTTGTACTGTTAACCCATCTGTAAATGGCGGCGAAGATTACAAAAAGCAGAAAATCAACAAGCCTTGCAATGTTGTTGTGATCGGTGGTGGTACTGCCGGACTGGAAGCTGCATGTACAGCTGCCGAGGTTGGATGCACTACTTTCCTGATCGAGAAGAAACCGGAACTCGGCGGACTTGCCGCCCTGATCTCCAAGATCCCGGATAAGAAGAGACTTGCTGACTTCCCGAACTATCTGATCCATCGCGCAAGCAAGCTGAAAAACCTGTTCATCTTCAAGAACACGGAAGCTACGATTGAAATGATCAGAAGCATGAACCCGAACATTATTGTAAATGCTACCGGTTCTAATCCGCTCCTTCCACCGATCAAGGGTCTTCATGAGAATATTGACAAAGAGGGCGGAAAAGTTTCTTCTATTACAAATATGATCAACCATGTTATGGAATATCCAGAAGATCTGAAAGGTAAAAAAGTCGTTGTTATCGGTGGAGGTGCCGTAGGTCTTGACGTAGTAGAATTCTTTGCTCCACGTGGCGCTGATGTAAGCATTGTGGAAATGATGCCGGTAATCGGTAACGGAATTGATCCGGTATCCAAAGTCGGAACCTTTGCACTGATGGATAAATATGGTGTAAAACAGTGTCCGAATACTGCTCTTCTTGAAGTTAAAGCAGATTCCTTCCTTGTTAAAACGCCAGAAGGAAATGAAAAAGAAATGCTATTCGATTATGGATTTGTATGTCTTGGTATGAGAGCAAACGCTCCGATCCTCGATGCAGTCCGTAAAGAATTCGAAGATGAAGATGTTGAAATCATGAACATCGGTGACAGTGTACGTGCCCGCCGTATCATCGAAGGTACAGAAGAAGGACGTAACATCCTGAATGTTCTTGCCAAACATGACTACTTATAAGATTTTGTAAATATAATATTCCCCCTGATGTCCCCTGGTTCTCGTTATGAGAACCGGGGGGATTTCTATTTACTTTACTAAAAAGAATGTGCCAAGGCACATTTTCGCGCCGAGCGCAGTCGCTTGCGACATTCTTCATCTTCGTGCGAGTGCACATCTTTGGCACGCAGTGCCTTTTATTTGATAGGAAGTTCCTTCGGAATTTCCTATCAAAAAATGCCCTGCCTACTTGCAGGACATTCTCTTTTCGTTCTCTTTTTTATAGAAATGTAATACAATCTTCTCCAGATATCTTTTCAGCACAATCTGGATCTCTTCTTTTGGATTGATCGGCTTCACCAGAATACTCTTCATCCCGGTACGCTTCGCTCCCCACACATCCGTAAAAAGCTGATCTCCGATAAATACAGTGTTTCCTCTATCCGTTTGCATCAGCTCCATGGCTTTTATATAATTCTTCGTGGAAGGCTTATGCGCGTTAAACACATACTTGCTCTGCACCTTTTCGGCAAAAGGCTTTACACGTGGTTCCTGGTTATTGGAAATCAGGCATGTATCAAACCCGATGCTGCGCAGCCTGTCAAAAAGACAGATTGCTCTCTCATCTGCCGGTGCTCCATGCGGAACCAGCGTATTGTCAATGTCAAATACCAGTCCACGACAGCCTTCCCGATACATTTTTTCAAAATCCAGTACATAAGTGGACGCTACATATTCGTCCGGATAAAAGGTCTTAAACATGATTCTCATCCATTTCCAGAAGCTTCTGAATCAGATCTTCACAGATCTGCAGAACCGTCTTGTTATCTGTATCTACAACGATATCTGCAGCCGCCTCGTATTTTTCTCTTCTTGCTTCCATCAGCTGCTCGATATATTCTACATTCTTGTGTCCATTGAGCAGCGGTCTGTCGTCACTGTCTTTTACACGGTCAAGAATGGTCTGTGGATGTGCAGTAAGGAGTACTACACGACCATTTTTCTTCATCTCTGCGACATTGCGTTCACGCATTGCCACACCACCACCACAGGAAATGATCACATTCTTCTTCTCCTGCATCTCGATCAGAAGATTGGTTTCCATATTACGGAAGTATTCCTCCCCATAGGTTTCAAAAATATCGGAAATACTCATGCCTTCGCGTTCTGCAATCAGCTGGTCCATCTCAACCACTTCCATGGCAAACATGGTGCTAAGATAATCAGAGATCGTACTTTTTCCAGCTCCCATAAACCCGATCAGGACAATGTTGTAATCAAAAAGCTTTCTAGCCTGGATCTTCTTACTGTTGCGCTGGATACGCTCAAATACATCATAAATCTCGTCTCTGTGCTTATCATTGTGAAGGCGGAACATCAGTCTCTTCTTCTGCTTTTCTTCCTGTTCCGGCTGCAGGATCGGCATACCATACTCTTCTTTGTATGCCATGATCTTTTCAATGATCGCATATCTTTCTTTTAATGCCTCTGTGATCTTCGCATCACAGTTTGCAAGCTCTTCACGGTATAATTCCAAATCGTTCATCTATCAATTCCTCGTTTCTCACTCTACTGCTTTCCGGGTGCCTTCAATTGCCCGTTGTATTAAAACATTATAGCAGACACTTTGGAAGTGAATCAATAGATATTTTTTATTTTGCGTTATCCAGGACCGCTTTTACATCACTTTTAAACTGATTCCAAGCATCTTCATTTTCGACAAAGTATTTCGGACAGATTTTCCCTGTAATATCATAATGTCGGATCACATCTTCTTCTGTCAGCGAAAACTTTTCACACAGCCATGCTGTAAGTTGTACCATGCTCTTATAAGTTGCCTCGTTGAACTTTCCGGTCTCATCCGGATGACAACACTCAATGGACACCGTATCAAAATTCCGTGTATTGGACGCATATGCAACCTCCCAGGTTGGTACGCACTGTACGATTTCCCCGTCCAGTCCTACTACAAAATTACTGCTTGCCTGCGTAATGTGACTGTCCTTCAGTCCCTCAAAATAGTCTCTGTTCTCCATCGCTGTCGAACCAGGATTGGCAGTGTAATGAATGACTATTCCGGTAATCTCATTGGTTGAAAGTCCCGGTCTTGAATATTCATTCACAGTTAACAGTTCTACATCAATATCCGGCTTTTGGGCACTGATCACTTCATCAGAAAGCTCACTGTATGCTCTCTGTGCAAAGATTCCTCTTCCACTGATCTTCATAATAGAAAGTGCAAGAAGCAGTGTGATCAGGATCGTACTCCCCACCTTTATATAACGGCTCATTCTGCGCCTCTTATTCGCCTCATAATAGCTTTTTCCATCGCCACCCCTGTACAGGTTGGCTCTGGTGTTTTTCTTCTTTCTTCGGTTCATTTCGTCATCTCAATCTTTTGTGTTTTTTGCAAATTTTCTGTTGGAATCCCAACTATATCCAGACTATCATAAAATGGTGAGAAATTGTTGAAAAAATTATTATTTTTTTATTAAGGTGGTGGGAAGGGGACGTGTACATCTGCGGAAAATCAATTGCTGCCGGATTCCGTTGTGCAAACCATTCCGATGAACCACTTAGGGCGAAAATCGTGTTCAGCAGAGGCTTCCACGATTTTTGTGTTTCATCTCCATTGCACAACAATCGAATCCAACGGCAATTGTTTTTTCTCCGGCGCACACTGATTCTCCCTTTCTCCGGTGATTCAGTTGACTGTTGAAGGTTTGGGTGAAGTTTGAAAATAGTTGGATAATGTAAGAGAGAAGAATCGTCTCTCTTACGGAAATGATTCTTCTCTCTTGATTAATTTTGCATCTTATTCATCTACGCTGTAGTTTGGTGCTTCTTTTGTGATGTGAATGTCGTGTGGATGGCTTTCTTTGAGGGATGCGGAAGAAATTTTTACGAAACGTCCTGTTGTCTTGAGAGTTTCGATGTCTGGTGCTCCACAATAACCCATTCCGGAACGGAGACCGCCCATTAACTGGAATACAGTATCTTCTACAGATCCTTTATAGGCAACTCGTCCTTCTACGCCTTCCGGTACAAGCTTCTTCGCATCTGTCTGGAAGTATCTGTCTTTACTTCCGTTCTCCATTGCTGCGATAGATCCCATTCCACGATATACTTTGTATTTTCTTCCCTGATAGAGTTCGAATGTTCCCGGGCTCTCATCGCATCCTGCGAAGATACTTCCCATCATACATACGTTGGCTCCGGCTGCGATCGCCTTTGTCATATCACCTGAGTACTTAATACCACCATCTGCAATAATCGGAATTCCCGACTCTTTTGCTGCTTCGTAGCAGTCCATAACAGCTGTGATCTGTGGTACACCGATACCGGCTACGATACGGGTTGTACAGATGGATCCAGGTCCGATACCAACCTTTACTGCATCAACACCTGCATCGATCAGTGCTTTTGTTGCTTCTCCTGTTGCAACGTTACCTGCGATCACCTGAAGATCCGGGAATGCATCCTTGATCATTCTTACGGTACGAAGTACATTTGCTGAATGTCCGTGTGCCGAATCAAGTACTACTACATCAACTTTTGCTTTTACAAGAGCTTCTGCTCTTTCAAGACAGTTCGCTGTAATACCGATCGCTGCACCACACAGAAGTCTTCCCTGCGCGTCTTTTGCTGACAGTGGGTATTTGATCTGTTTCTCAATATCTTTAATTGTGATCAGACCTTTTAAGTTAAAGTCTTTGTCTACGATTGGAAGTTTTTCTTTTCTTGCTTTTGCGAGGATCTTCTTTGCTTCTTCCAGGGTGATACCTTCCTGTGCTGTTACAAGACCTTCGCTTGTCATGGATTCTTTGATCTTCTTGGAGAAATCTTCTTCAAACTTGAGGTCACGGTTCGTAATGATACCTACCAGCTTTCTTCCCTCTGTGATCGGAACTCCGGAAATACGGAATTTCGCCATCAGTTCATTAGCATCTGCCAGTGTATGCTCCGGCGACAGATAGAATGGATCTGTAATAACACCATTCTCAGAACGCTTAACCTTGTCTACTTCTTCTGCCTGCTGTTCAATCGACATATTCTTGTGAATAATACCGATACCTCCCTGGCGTGCCATAGCGATCGCCATACGATGTTCGGTAACAGTGTCCATTCCCGCACTCATCATCGGTATGTTAAGCTTAATGCCCTTTGTAAGATAAGTTGATAAATCAACCTGATTTGGAATTACTTCTGAATAAGAAGGTACCAGAAGTACATCATCGAAGGTGATTCCTTCTCCAATAATCTTTCCCATGATTTTTCTTCCTTTCTCTCTCGTCTGTAATTTTGATTATCTGCTATGATAACGCATAAATCTATGCTATGTCAAGTCCTTTATCGAGTACATTCGTCCGTCCGTGACAATCACATTTCTACAGATCACTGATAATTTTACGTAACCGTCTTTCTGGATGCAATTGTACCCCGGAACCTGCAAGCTTTTCTGCACGTCTTTCGGGAATTATTTACAAAATACTTTTCTTGGTGCCAGCATCTTCAGTCCTTCACAAACTGTCTTATTTGGCTCAAAAATAATTTTTTTCTTTTCCCCGTTATTTACAACGATCAGCTCATATGTATCTGCCCCCGGCATACCTGAACTGTAATCGGTTCCTTTCAGTCCTTGATAAGGTCTGAGTTCCGGCGAACCGGAAGGTGCCATCATCTCAAGATCCGTCATCTCCATGGAAAACATATTTTTCCGACGGGATTTTGCCATAATCTTATCAATATCAAGACTCCCATTCACAAATAAATACTCATATTCAACATCCATACTCCGGAACAAAAAAACATCCAGTGCGATCATGATCACCGGACCAATTATTCCGAATGGGATCATAAATATAAGTACGACCGACAGAACAGTAAGTATGATAAGTATTGCTTTGATCAGCGTCGTCGAAGATGCTTTCTGCCTCTTCACCAGCTGTTCTGTGTAAAAATCACCCATATCCTAACCTCCAAATTTATATATTAGAACTATTGTAACACTTTTATAATAAAAAGAAAACTCCTCTTCTGAGGAGTTTTCTAAAAATCATATTTTTAGCTTACATCATGCCCATTCCCGGAGCTCCACCTGCCGGCATAGCCGGTGCATCTTCTTTGATGTTAGCAACAACGGATTCTGTTGTAAGGAGTGTAGATGCAACACTTGTAGCGTTCTGCAGTGCGCTTCTTGTTACTTTTGCAGGATCAAGAATACCTGCTTTCACCATATCTACATATTCTTCATTGTAAGCATCAAAGCCATTTCCCGGTTCAGCTTCTCTTACCTTGTTGATGATAACTGCGCCTTCAAGACCTGCGTTAGCTGAAATATGGAATAATGGTGCTTCCAGAGCTTTGAGGACTACTTTTGCCCCTGTCTTTTCATCACCTTCCAGAGTTTCTGCAAGTTTGGCAACTTCTTTTGATGCATGGATGTATGCTGATCCACCACCTGCAATGATTCCTTCTTCTACTGCTGCTCTTGTTGCATTAAGAGCATCTTCCATACGGAGTTTTGCTTCTTTCATCTCTGTCTCAGTAGCAGCACCTACACGGATAACTGCAACTCCGCCGGCGAGTTTTGCAAGTCTTTCCTGAAGTTTTTCTTTATCAAAATCAGATGTTGTCTCTTCGATCTGAGCTTTAATCTGTCCGATTCTGGCTTCCAGAGCAGCCTTATCACCCATACCATCAACGATGACTGTATTCTCTTTCTGAACTTTTACAGATTTTGCACGTCCAAGCTGTGCCATTGTTGTATCTTTCAGTTCCAGACCAAGTTCTTCTGAGATTACCTGTCCGCCTGTTAAGATTGCAATATCTTCCAGCATAGCTTTTCTTCTGTCACCATATCCAGGTGCTTTTACTGCAACTACATTGAATGTTCCACGCAGTTTGTTGACGATCAGAGTTGTAAGAGCTTCTCCTTCGATATCTTCTGCTACGATAAGAAGTTTTGCTCCTGACTGTACGATCTGTTCCAGCAATGGAAGGATTTCCTGAATATTAGAAATCTTCTTGTCTGTGATCAGGATATATGGATCGTCAAGATTTGCTTCCATCTTTTCCATATCAGTGCACATATATGCTGAAATATATCCACGGTCGAATTGCATACCTTCTACAAGGTCAAGCTCTGTCTTCATTGTCTTTGACTCTTCAATTGTGATAACGCCATCGTTGGAAACTTTGTCCATAGCTTCTGCTACCATCTCACCAACACTGTCATCACTTGCTGAGATAGCTGCTACTCTTGCAATCTGCTCTCTTCCTGTAACTTTGCTGCTCATCTTCTTGATAGCTTCTACAGCACAGTCTGTTGCTTTCTTCATACCTTTTCTTAATACGATCGGGTTTGCACCTGCTTCCAGGTTCTTCATTCCTTCGTGTACCATAGCCTGTGCAAGAACAGTTGCTGTTGTTGTACCATCACCTGCAACATCGTTGGTCTTAGATGCAACTTCACGGATCAGCTGTGCTCCCATATTTTCAAATGCATCTTCCAGTTCGATTTCTTTTGCGATTGTTACACCGTCATTTGTGATAAGCGGTGCTCCGAATGATTTATCCAGAACTACGTTTCTTCCTTTTGGTCCGATTGTTACTCTTACTGTATCAGCAAGTTTGTTGACACCTGCTTCCAGTGCCTTTCTTGCGTCTGCTCCGTATTTAATTTCCTTTGCCATTTCTATCACTCCTGATTCTTAAAAATAAAATTCTGTTCTAATCTGAAAATCTGATTTTTATCTGTATATGATATCCTGCCGGATTATCTGATCACTGCAAGAATATCATTCTGTTTTACAATGATGTATTCTTCATCATCGAGTTCTACTTCTGTACCTGCATATTTGGAATAGATAACTTTATCACCTACTGAAACATTCATCGTAACTTCTTTTCCATCAACAACTCCGCCAGGTCCTACAGCAACAACTTCTGCCTGCTGTGGTTTTTCCTTTGACTGTCCAGGAAGTACGATTCCTGATTTGGTAGTCTCCTCTGCAACTAACTGTTTTAATACAACTCTGTCAGCTAATGGTTCTAATTTCATTATAATTCCTCCTAACTCTATCTTGTTAGCACTCAACAAAATCGAGTGCTAAAAACTTTCTAGGTATAAGATAGCACTCTCTTTCTATTTTGTCAACATTCGATTTTGAATTTTATAATTACTTTAGATTTATTTCATAAAATCCATTCGTCACCTGCAGGACCAGAATCATACCTGCACGGTTCTCATAACGCTCCTTTATCATCCCTGTACACACAGTCTCACAAGTGATCGTCCGGATCCGGCATTCATATACTGCATCCAGTGAAATATCAGAAAGACTGCCTGAGCGCAGGATCAGATGTACCTGCTCCATCTCCTTCTGATATTCTATGACTGTTGCCTCATAAATATTCTCATCTTTTTCCTTATCTTCTTTCAGATACTGTACCATCGTAAGTACAGCTTTATCTCCATCATACATGCTCTCTTCTCTCCTTTTTACAAATATAATTCCCCGTTAAAGAAAAGGGCATCAGATTTGTCTGATACCCCTCTTTTACTTTTATCCTTAATTCATTTTTTCTTTTTTGATCTTATCCAGTTCTTTGAACACGTAATCATTCACAACCTTGATGTAAGTTCCTTTCATACCGGATGAACGGGATTCGATCACACCCGCACTCTCAAATTTGCGGAGTGCATTGACAATTACAGAACGGGTGATTCCCACACGGTCTGCAATCTTGCTTGCCACCAGAATCCCTTCCATTCCGTTAAGTTCATCAAAAATATGGATGATTGCTTCCAGCTCAGAGAAAGAAAGGGTGCTGATCGCAGATTGTACGATCTGTTCTTTTCTGGTCTCTTCTGCACTCTCTTCATTAACAGAGCGGAGCATCTCAAGTCCCACGACAGTGGTTCCGTACTCACTCAAAATGATGTCATCAATTTCGTACATGGACTCTTTTCTGTATAAAAACAGAGTTCCAAGTCTCTCTCCTGCAATGTTGATCGGAGTAATGATCGCCTGATATCCCTGGGATACATCAGCTGTAAATCCAAGTGTCTGCAGATTAACATTCTCTTTTGTGGAAAGAATACTTAGAAGACGTTCATTTAACATCGGATCAATATGTTCTCCCACTTCGTCCTGCAAAAGCTCATGGATCTCCGGGACTCCTTCGCATGTGCTGACACCGAGTACCTTTCCTTTCTTACTGACTACCAGTACATTCGATGCCAGAATCTCTGTCAGAACTTCACAGATATCTGTAAACACAACTTTGCTTGAATTATTATTGTGCAACAGTTTGTTAATTTTTCTTGTTTTATCCAATAGTTGTACGCTCATATCTGCCTCCATATATTTTTATTAAAAATGTGCGTTTCCGGTCGCATTTTTCACGAATATGAAATATTGTTGAAATTATGCACACAAATTAGTCAAAAAAATGTGTACACAAATATATTATCATACAATTCTGAATAGTTCAATGAAATTTGATTTATTTTTCATCTTTCTCTTTATTTTTAACAAACCCACACTGTTCATTACCGCAGACAAGTTTATTTCCCTTTTCTACCATATAACTTCCGCATTTCGGACATTTTTCTTCTGACGGCTTCTGCCATGACATAAAATCACATTCCGGATTATCCTCACATCCATAATAACGTCTGCCTTTCTTTGTCTTGCGCAATACAATGTCTTTTCCACATTTCGGGCAGGCAACTCCGATTTTCTCCAGATACGGTTTGGTGTTGCGGCATTCCGGGAATCCGGGACATGCAAGGAACTTTCCATGGGGACCGTATTTGATAACCATATTTCTTCCACATTCTTCGCAGACTACATCGGTTACCTCATCCTCGATTTTAACTGTTTCCAGCTCTTTTTCTGCTTTTTCAACCGCTTCTTTCAGATCCGGATAGAAATTGCTGATAACCGATTTCCACTCTACCTTTCCTTCTGCGATCATATCCAGAAGTCCTTCCATATAAGCGGTAAAGTTGACATCAACAATGCTTGCGAAAGACTGCTTCATAATATTATTGACCACTTCACCAAGCTCTGTCATATAAAGATTCTTGTTCTCTTTTGCAACGTATCTTCTTGTAATGATCGTAGAGATTGTTGGTGCATAGGTACTCGGACGTCCGATTCCAAGTTCTTCCAGTGTCTTTACAAGAGATGCCTCGGTGTAATGTGCAGGTGGCTGTGTGAAATGCTGCTTATAGTCAAAGGATTCTTTCGTCAGTTCTGAATCTTTATCGATACTATTGACCATTACATTTCCACTCTGTTTTTCCTCATCGCTTTCCACATATGCCAGACGGAAACCTTCAAATATAATCTTAGATGCCGATACCGTAAAACGGTAATCATCTGCTCCAATTTTAACAGAAGTTGTCTCATATTTTGCCGGCTGCATTCTGCTCGCCACAAAACGCTTCCAGATCAGCTGATACAGACGGAACTGGTCTCTTGTAAGAGATTCTTTGATTTCTGCCGGAACACGGGTAACATCTGACGGACGGATGGCTTCGTGTGCATCCTGAATATTTTTCCCGTCATTTTTCTGCTTCTGTTCCGATGCAGTCTCTGCCACATACTCTTCTCCGTAGGCTTTTCCAACATAGGCTCTTGCATTTGCATCCGCCTCCTCAGAAATACGGGTCGAATCCGTACGCAGGTAAGTGATCAGACCAACCGTTCCACTTCCTTTAATATCCACACCTTCATAAAGCTGCTGTGCGATACGCATCGTCTTTGAAGTTGCAAAATTCAGTGCTTTGGATGCCTCCTGCTGAAGGGTACTGGTCGTAAACGGAAGCGGTGCTTTTTTACTTCTCTCTCCGCGTTTTACATCGACCACTTCATATTCTGCCTCTTCCAGATCTGCAAGAATCTTATGCAGTTCTTCTTCGTTATGGATGGTGATCTTCTCATCTTTTGTTCCATAGAATTTTGCTGTAAGAGGCTTCTTTTCTCCCTTTACCTTGAAATTGGCGTCCAGTGACCAGTATTCTTCCGGAATAAACGCTGCGATCTCATCTTCCCGGTCTGCAATGATGCGAAGCGCCACAGACTGCACACGACCGGCACTAAGTCCTCTTTTTACTTTTGCCCAGAGAACCGGACTGATCTTATATCCCACGATACGATCCAGCACACGACGCGCCTGCTGCGCATCTACCAGATCCATGTCGATATCACGTGCATTTTTCAGGGATGCCTTTACCGCACTTTTAGTGATCTCGTTAAAGCTGATCCGGTATACTTTCTTTCCTTCCAGCTTAAGTGCTTTCATCAAGTGCCAGGAAATTGCTTCTCCTTCGCGGTCCGGGTCAGTTGCAAGATAAATCTTATCTGCTTTTTTTACTTCTTTTCTAAGTCCTGCAAGGATCTCACCTTTTCCTCTGATTGTAATGTATTTCGGCTCAAAGTCATGCTCCAGGTCTACTCCCATCTGACTTTTCGGCAAATCTCTTACATGTCCGTTTGATGCCATTACCACGTAATTGCTGCCGAGAAATTTCTTTATGGTCTTCACTTTTGTCGGTGACTCTACAATCACAAGATAACGTGCCATATATTATATTCCTCCATATTAATAGTGTCAGATCATTTAACTCTGACATAATAATTTTTTGATCTTTCCTGAATGCATCCTTTCAACTGAAGAGATACACAGATTCCCATCACCTCCTGTGGAGTAAGTCCGGTTTCTCTCTGTAAATCATCCAGCCCCCGCGGATACAAACCGAGCTTACTATACACCAAATTTTCTTTCGTTTCAAGCTTTATTTTATTTTTCGTGTCTGATATAATTGCGATTTTCTTCTTTAGCAGCCCTTTTATAACCAATTCTTCCAACAAATCTTCTTCATTCAGAAGAATCCCTGCTCCCTGCCGGATCAGGCGGTTACAACCACAGCTCAGCGGCTCTGTCACCATCCCCGGGAGAGCATAAATATCTCTTCCTTGTTCAAGAGCCATGTCTGCTGTAATCAGGGATCCGCTCTTTTCTTTTGCCTCCATAACAAGTACCACATCGGCAAGTCCGCTGATCAGACGGTTTCTTGCCGGAAAATGCCAGGCAACCGGTGGAGTTCCCGGTGGCTGTTCAGACAGTATGCCTCCCCGCTTTATTAAATCTTTATAGAGTCCTTTATGTGCCGCAGGATAACATACATCTGCTCCGCCTCCCAGAACCGCAAATGTTTTCCCTCCGACATTTAATGCAGCCCGGTGTGCCATTCCGTCAATTCCCAGTGCCATTCCACTGATAATCTGGATTCCGCTCTCCGCAAGTCTTTCAACAAAGCGAAGCGTCATTTTCTCACCATAGCTGCTACATCTTCTGGCACCCACCACTGCCACCGACGGCATTCCCTCCCGTGGCATCTCCCCGATAAAAAAGAGTGCATACGGCATTCCCGCAAGTTCTTCAAACCGTTTCGGATAATTGTTCTGTCCCCGAACTGCCATCTGAATTCCCCGATCCACCACTTTTTGATACGCTTCCCTCCAATTCCTTTTTTTCTTACTTTCTTTCAGGATCCCCCACTCTTTTTCTGTAATTATCTGTTCTCTGATCCCTTTTTCTTCTATATAATATACTGCTTCCGCAGATCCGTTCTTTCTGCATAATTCACACTTTCTGTCACCTGTGATTCCTTCCACACACGCCAGCCAGTATGTATACCACATTTCACTCATTTCTCTTATCCCCAGTATTCTTTATCCATAACCCGATAACCCAGTGCCTCTCGGAGTGTCACAAGATCGATCTCCTCTTTTTCCTCCATATCTGCGATTGTCCGTGCCACCTTCAACACTTTATGATAGCTTCTCACCGTCAGCTTCATCACTTCATAAGCCTGGCGCATCATCCGTTCTTCCTCTTTCCCAAGACGACAGTATTTTTCAATTTCATTTTGCCCCATCTGTGCATTTTTTGTCAGCTTTTCTTCTCGAAAACGATCCATCTGACGCATTCTTGCAAGCATCACTTTTCCTCGCATGGTTCTGGAATCCATCCCTGTTCCCTTTCCGGTCAGTTCTTCATATTCGACCTTGGGTGCCTCCATGCAGATATCAATCCGATCCAGAAACGGCTGGCTCAACTTTCCCTGATAATTCCGGATCTGCCCGGGCGTACAGGTACATTGGGGACCAGGAGCCATTCCGCAGGGACATGGATTTGTTGCAGCAACCAACATAAAGTCTGCCGGAAAAATATAAGCTCCCTGCTGCCTTGCCAGATGAATGCATTTTTCTTCTAACGGCTGCCTGAGCACTTCCAGAACACCTCTCGGAAACTCCGCCAGCTCATCCAGAAAAAGGACACCTCCATGCGCAAGTGTTGCTTCTCCCGGCGATGGAATTCGTCCGCCTCCGATGAGCGCTGCCCGTGTCACAGTATGATGGACCTCCCGGAACGGTCTCTGCCAGATCAGCGGATTCTTTCTTTTAAGCAGTCCAGCCGTACTGTAAATCCCCGTGATCTCCAGACTTTCTTCCCGGTCAAGCGGTGGTAGGATCGTCGGGATCCGTTTGGCAAGCATCGTCTTTCCGGAACCAGGCGGACCGACATAAAGCAGGTTATGTCCTCCTGCCACCGCCACCATCGTCGCTCTTTTTACTGCTTCCTGTCCCTGAATATCACTATAATCTATGTCCCATTCTTCCGTTCCATGAGCCTCTTCCTGGTCAGGTTTCTCCATCTGAGGCATATACTCACCCTTCAGCCATCTGCATACCTCCTCCAGAGTCTCTGCCCCAAAAATCTGTATTCCCTGCGCCAGCCTTCCCTCATCCTCATTTGACTTTGGAATCACACAACACCTAAAACCAGCCTTCTTTGCTTCCAGAACAATCGGAAGGATTCCCTCTACCGGCTGCAGCTTTCCATCCAGTCCGAGCTCTCCTGCAAGTAAAATATCCTCCACTGCTTTTTCCGGGAAAATCCCCATTGCCCCGAGTACTGCAACTGCAATTGGAAGATCAAATACCGATCCCTTCTTGCGGACACATGCCGGCGACAGATTGATTACAATCTTTTTCGCCGGCATGATATAACCGGCATTACGCATGGCAGTTCTTACCCGTTCTGCGGCTTCCTTTACCTCAGAAGACAGATATCCCACCATATGAAACATTGGAAGTCCGTTCCCTGCATCTGCCTCTACCTGCACAAATTCTACTTTCAGCCCCAGAATCGTTGCCGAATGTACCTTATAAAATCCCATATTAAATTCACCCTTGCCTTTCCCCGGCAAAAGTTCAGAAGTTTTATTTCAGAAAATGTATGGCGAAATGCCATGAGTGATTTGCTAAAAGAAAACCGATATCTTTTAGAAAATGTATCCTTATGATAGTATGGGTAGGGGATTTTGTCAAGATGATTGGGAGGGGAAATTTGTGGGAGTAGGTTGTGAGGTCATCGTGGGAGAATCATCTCTTTTGATTCTCCCACGATGACCGCCGTACTTTACTGGCAAAGTTTTGCCTTGCTGTATCATAGATGGGACAAAATGCCACTGCACAGGTGGGATGGACCCCTGTGTGCAGTGGCATTTTCTAAATAAGCATTATTTACTTAATCTTTGTTTCATGTATTCGTTGGCGTTTAATTCCAGGGTGTCGTCCAGTGGCGCAAGTGGTTCTATTTGACCGTATTTGCGTTCTAGGGCAGTTTGTAATATAAAATCGCAGAGTACCGGGTTCTTTGGTAAAAGGGAGCCGTGCGAATAGGTTCCGAAGACATTTTTGTAGCGGGCTCCTTCGGTTTGGTCTTCTCCGTTGTTGCCATAGCCTTTGAGCATTTTGCCGAGTGGTGATACGCCTTCACCCAGGTAGGTCTTGCCGGAATGATTTTCAAAGCCGACTACGACAGCTCCACTGCTCTCCGGGAGGGTCTCAAACATATAATTGCCGATCATACGCTCTTTTGATCCAACGGTATGAATGTTGATCGCGCCGGTAAAATCGAGCTGGACACCATCCCAGGTCTTATAATACTGGCCAAGCATCTGATAGCCTCCGCAGATTGCGAGGAAGGTCTTTTCATCTTCCACAGCCGCGCGGATCTCTGCTGCTTTTCCGTTCCCCAGGTCTTTCAGAAGGACTTCCTGTTCAAAATCCTGACCTCCGCCAATGAAGAAGATATCATAGCGGTTTGCATCCAGCGTTTCTCCGATCGAGCAGCCTTCTACATTGACCTTGATTCCCCGCTCCTCCATACGACGTTTCATTGTGATGATATTGCCCCGGTCTCCATACAGATTAAGGATGTCCGGATAGAGATGACAGATATTCAGTTCCATAATTCCCTCCTTATTCGTAAAATGCCTTGATATCGGTATGCTTGCTGATCTCGCCGCGCAGATCAAACATAGCGGTATAAGTCGGCATAATAAATGTCGGTGTCTCATCCGCTCCGATTGCTTCTAAAAGGTTCTCATAGTCACGGATCACTTCAATCCGTCCAGTGTCAAATCCTGCATATTTCAGGCGGAGCGCCATATCATCTGCACGGACTCCGGATACCAGAATACGGGTAAAGCGTGCGCTCTGGCGGGCAAGTGCTTCAAAATCCACATCCCAGATCCAGCTGATATCGGTTCCATCTGCATAACGGTCGTTCAGAAGGAACGCAATCTTGCACTCTTCCTCATCATTAGAGATCTGGTTGATGACCTGATTGTACCCTGCCGGGTTCTTGACAAGCATCATACGTGCTTTAGACTTGCCAAGTTCAAACTGTTCCGCACGTCCGAAACCACACTCAAATCTGCTGAGTGCATCAACTGCTGTGTCTTCATCGATTCCAACAATCTCCGCAGCCGCAACACAGGCTGCCGCATTGTAAATATTGTAACCTCCCGGAAGATTAATGTGCACATCATGGCTATGCCCGAATGCATTTAACACGATATCCGAAGAATCTGCTCCGGTACGCACTACCTGCGTCACGCCAACCTGCGGTGTCTGCCGGTGATATCCACATTTTGGACAGCGGAAACCGCCAAGATGGCTGTAAGTTCTGTAATCGTATTCATATTCTGTCTTACAATGAATACAGTACACTGCATCAGACAATTCAAACGCTGTCTCTTTGTAAATCGGCACATCCACCCCGAACCATACAACCTTATTCGGTACATCATCTGCAAGAGATGACGTCAATGAACAGTCCGCGTTCAGGCACAGGGTTGCATCCGGTACGTGGGTAATTCCTTCGCGGATTGCATTCAACGTGTGGGTGATCTCCCCATATCTGTCCAACTGGTCACGGAAAATATTGTTGACTACCAGACACTCTACCGGCAGCATCTCACTGGTCTTGCGGAACGCTGCCTCATCGCACTCGATCAGTGCGTGTGTGTAGGAACACTTGCCAGAAAGACTACAGTGCTGTGCAAACACCGTAATGATCCCGGTCAGAAGATTGGCACCGGATTTATTTGCGAAGTACTTATATCCGGCTTCTTCAAATGCCTGCTCGATCATACGGGACGTGGTCGTCTTTCCATTGGTTCCGGTCACTACCGTAACCTTCACCCCACGTGATAATTCCTTTAAAATATCTTTGTCAATTTTTAATGCGATCTTGCCCGGCAGGTTCGTTCCGCCTCGTCCCATCCGCCGCAGGACTGCATTGGATGTCTTACAGGCAAGTACCGCTAATCTTGTCCTTATTCCCATAATTTTTTCCTTTTCTCTCGTAATCTCATTTCTTTTGTAAACCATATCTGCTACTACATGATTCAACGCTCATTATAACGCATTTTCAGACGTACCACAAGCGCAAAATAACCCGAATGGAAAAGCACAGAACATTTCACTTTTACATACAATGTTAGTAACTCTATTTTGAGGTAATCGTATTGAAATCCTTTCCTCCGCCTCTTACTCCAAAAGAGGAATCCGAGCTTCTGAGACGCAGTGCAGACGGTGACAATGAGGCCCGTCATATTCTGATCGAGCGCAATCTCCGTCTGGTCGCTCATGTCATAAAAAAATATCAGCATCTGGAGGACGATACAGAAGATCTTCTGTCCATCGGAACCATCGGCCTTATCAAAGCAGTTTCCACCTTTAACCCGGACAAAAAAGCCCGGCTTGCCACCTACGCCTGCCGCTGCATCGAAAATGAACTTCTGATGATGCTGCGCACCAAGCGGAAGAGTAACCGGGAAACCTCCCTATACGAACCGATCGGTACAGACCGGGAAGGGAACGAGATCCGCCTGTATGATGTTATCGAATCTGATGAAGAAGATGCCTGTATGCAGCTTGCCTTGAAAAATGATATTTCTCTTCTCTATGAAAAACTGGAATCCGTTCTCACCGACCGCGAACAGCTGGTACTGAAAAAACGCTACGGTCTTTATGGTGAAAAAGAATATACCCAGAAAGAAGTTGCAGCTTCTCTTGGCATCTCACGTTCCTATGTTTCGCGAATTGAAAAAGGGGCGATTCAAAAACTCCGCCCCTGCTTTCTTCCTTCTCATTTTTAATTTTTGCCGGTCTAGATCCTGTCTGTCCATTTTAAAATTCATGATGCTTCTTTCACACCGGCAGACAGGACACTCTACTCAAACATTCCTATACCAAAAAGCAGAATGCCAAGTCCCAGAAAGACGCTACTTACAAGCACAAGCCCCAGCAGAGTTTTCTTTTTCTCTCTTGGCAGAAGTCCCCTGTCGTATCCCGGCTGTCCTTTATGGATCAGGTAATTCCCCGCATAAATCAGAAACGGTCCTGCCGAAGCATAAATAAAATACACCGCCACCGTCACAAGCAAAATGCCTGTCGATGCCATAGCTTCTGCACTTTCCATCTGCTCTGAAGTCACACTGGAAGTAAGCTGTAAAAGCAATGTCGGTAACGCATTATTGATTAGATGGAAGAACATGTTATAAAACATGTTATCCGTCTCGGCAAGCAGATATCCCATGGCGATTCCAAGCATCGCTGTCGGCACAAACCGCCAGAAGCTTCCGTGAAATGCACCGAACACTGCTGCACTGATCAGAATTGCCGGCCATGGACTCCTAAAGCCACGAAAACAGCTGAAAAGCCCGCCTCTGAATGCTATTTCCTCAAAAATCGCCGGCGTGACACAGATCAGAAGAAATGCAAGTCCAAACGGCAGTCCGCCGGATAATTCACTCACACTTTCTGTAGCCCCACTCATCTGCTCCGGAAATACATAAAGCAGGATCGATGTCGGAATCATCGTGATCAGAAGGGTTCCGATCCACATCAGCAATGTTCCGACAGTCTTTGCGATCGTCGGTCTGTGAAATGGAAATGCACGCTTTACGTCTTCCCTGAAAAGCACTACTATTCCAAGTGCCAGCACCGCAAGAAGGCCCTCATACATTGGAATTCCCCACTCACCAAAATAATAGACACAAAATCCGGAAAGCCAGAATATATCCACGCCGTACAGAAGGATCAGTACGATCGCCACATATGGCTTCCACGTTTTTTTATTCATCTGCTTCCTCTTTTCTTCTGAGAATATCGTACTTGTCAGCCCTACCGGACAGTTCTACATACAGTACCTGCTTCGGATGTGGTGCACTCTCCTGTTCTTCTCCTTCTTCATTTACGATCCGTTTTACCTGAACCTCCACGTTATCTCCGTTCGGTTTCATGATCTCAATCGTCTCGCCCACCGAAAATTTATTTCTCTGTTCGATCTTCACCATACCGTCTTTAATCTCTTCTGTGATTCCAAGATATGTGTACTCCCGGATATAGGTGTTGCTGTCATAAATCTGTGCCTCTTCCGATGGTTTTCCAAAGAAAAATCCAGTTGTAAACTGCCGATAGGTACAATTCGAGATCTGGTCCAGATACCACGGCATATTCTTCCTGTAAAGCTCCGGATCTTTCTGATAATCATCAATTGCTTTCCGGTATGTTCTCGCTACAGTTGCCACATACAGAGCCGTTTTCATTCTTCCTTCGATCTTGAAGCTGTCAATCCCCGCATCGATAAGCTCCGGAATATGTTCGATCATACAGAGGTCTTTTGAATTGAAAATATACGTTCCTCTCTCATTTTCATAAACCGGCATATATTCTCCCGGACGGGTTTCTTCCACAACAGAATATTTCCAGCGGCACGGATGGGTGCATGCGCCATGGTTTGCATCCCTGCCTGTAAAGAAATTACTGAGCAGACATCTTCCGGAATAAGAAATACACATTGCACCGTGTACGAATGTCTCAATCTCCAGATCATCCGGGATATGTGCACGGATTTCTTTGATCTCACGCATGGAAAGTTCTCTTGCAGATACAACTCTGCTCGCCCCTTGTCTGTACCAGAACATATAAGTTGCATAATTTGTATTATTGGCCTGTGTACTCACATGTCTTTCAATTTCCGGACATACTTCTTTTGCGATCTCAAATACACCCGGATCAGCAATGATCAATGCATCCGGTTTTATTTCCTTTAACTCTTTAAAATATTCCCGCACGCCTTCCAGATCGTAGTTATGTGCCAGAATATTTGCAGTTACATATACTTTTACATCATGCTCATGTGCAAACCGGATTCCTTCCATCATATCTTCTTTGGAAAAGTTCTTTGCCTTTGCACGAAGTCCAAATGCTTCTCCTCCAATATAAACTGCATCTGCTCCAAATACGACTGCAGTCTTCAACACTTCCAGGCTGCTTGCCGGTATCAATAATTCAGGATGTCTTGCCATTATTTTTTTCCTTTCTGTTACTGTTATCTCCTGTTTTTATTTTCGCACGCTCAGTGCCACTCCATCTCCCAGCGGAAGAATAGATGTCTCAAGCTCAGGATGATGTTTCAGAGTATACAGATACTCCCTCATCCGGCTATGGATCGTGCGGTCTCTTCTTTCCACCGCAAACCGTGACTCAATAATATCTCCGTCCTGCAACACATTATCCGTGATCAGGATCCCTCCCGGCACAAGGAAACGCATCACCTGTTCTAAATATGCCGGATATTGTCCCTTTGCGGCATCCATAAACACAAAATCAAATCCTGCATCATCCGGCATACCTTTCATGATCTCCAGTGCATCGCCTTCAAGCAGCGTAATTTTCTGTTCCATACCTGCTCTGGCGAAATTATCTCTGGCAATTGGAATCCTTTTTTCGTAATTTTCGATTGTTGTAATGTGACATTCCTCCGGAGAATATTTTCCCATCAGAATTGCCGAAAATCCAACTGCTGTCCCAATTTCAAGAATCTTTACCGGACGTTTGATCTCCAGCATTACTTTCAGAAAACTTTTTGTCTCTTTGCGGATGATCGGAACCATGTCCGCAAGGGCTTCCTGTTCGATCTCATCGAGAACGGGAATGTCCGCGCTTTCCAGAGAATGGAGGTAAGTCGTAAGTCGTTCTTCTACTATCATATCTTCCTCTTTTCTTCCAAGGGAATTCTTATCCTATACATTTATCATAGAAGCGCAGACAAAGTTTATTTTCTTTTCAACTCTGACTGCGCTTCTTTATGCAGATATCTTCGCATCTGCTTATTTTCATAAAAATGCCACAGGCATCTTTATATTATACATCCATAATGATCGGAAGGATCATTGGTTTTCTCTTGGTTCTTTTCCAGATAAAGTCATTCATTGTGTCGCGGATCACAAGCTTAATCTTGCTCCAGTCAGCATGACGGCTCATCAGACATTTTTCAACCGCTTCCGTAACAACCTTCCGTGCCTCTTCCATCAGGCTTTCAGATTCACGTACATAAACAAATCCACGGGATACGATATCAGGTCCGGCAAGAAGCTGGTTGGTACGCTTTTCCAGTGTCAGAACAACAATCAGGATTCCGTCTTCTGCCAGATGCTGACGATCACGCAGTACAATATTACCGACATCACCAACACCGAGTCCATCTACCAGGATTTCTCCTGTGTGTACCTTATCTAAAACTTCTGCACTTTCATCATCCAGTGCGAGTACATCGCCTGACTTGAGGATAAAAATGTTGTCCTTCGGAATCCCAAGAGATTTTGCAATACCTGCGTTCGCTTTCAGATGACGGTATTCTCCGTGAACCGGAATTGCATATTTTGGTTTTACCAGTGAATAGATCAGCTTCAGCTCTTCCTGGCACGCATGTCCGGATACGTGCGTATCCTGGAAAATAACATTCGCTCCCTTTTCAGAAAGTTCATTGATGATATTCGATACCGCTTTTTCATTACCCGGGATCGGATTAGAGCTTAAAATGATCGTGTCACCCGGCATGATCGAGATCTTCTTATGGATATCTGCTGCCATACGTGACAGAGCCGCCATAGATTCTCCCTGGCTTCCGGTTGTGATGATCGTTGTCTTCTCTCTTGGATAGTTTTTCAACTGATCTGTCTCGATCAGCGTATTCTCCGGCACATTCAAATAGCCAAGCTCTGATGCAACCGAAATGATATTTACCATACTGCGGCCTTCTACAACTACTTTACGTCCATACTTGTAAGACGTATTGATGATCTGCTGTACACGGTCTACATTCGAAGCGAAGGTTGCTACAATAATTCTTGTATTGGAGTGTTCGGCAAAAAGCCGGTCAAATGTAGCTCCCACTGTCCTTTCTGACTGTGTAAAACCAGGTCTCTCTGCATTGGTACTGTCTGACATCAATGCCAGTACCCCTTTCTTGCCAATTTCTGCAAAACGCTGCAGATCAATCGCATCACCAAATACCGGTGTATAATCTACCTTAAAGTCTCCGGTATGCACAACAATACCTGCCGGCGAATAGATTGCCAGTGCCGATGCATCCTGGATACTGTGGTTCGTCTTGATAAATTCAATTCTGAATTTTCCAAGATTGATCGACTGTCCATGGCGCACTACTTTTCTTTTAGTTGAGCGGAGAAGATTGTGCTCTGTGAGCTTTTTCTCGATAATTCCCATAGTCAGCTTTGTTGTATAAATCGGCAGATTAATCTCTTTAAGCACATAAGGAAGCGCTCCAATGTGATCCTCATGTCCATGTGTGATCACAAAACCCTTCACCTTATCCGCATTGCTCTTAAGGTAACTGATATCCGGAATTACAAGATCGATTCCCAGCATATCATCTTCCGGGAACGACAATCCGCAATCCACTACAATAATACTGTCTTCATATTCAAAGGCAGTGATATTCATTCCGATCTTTTCAAGGCCTCCAAGCGGAATGATCTTAAGTTTTGAGTTGCTTTTTTTCTTCAATCTCACACCTCCATATATTTTATGTATCTCATCCGTACATTTAATTATCGTAAAATTCGGAGTCCGCCTCTGTGTGCGAACCCCGTTCTTATCTGTCAGAAATATTCTTTTGACAGTTCCGTCTACACTTCAATCTCCACATCCTCCAGAAGCTCTTCGAACACCTTGAGTACGGCATTAAGCTCTACTTCCTCTTCTACCATCTCATAAACGCTGTCCTTCTCTTCCGGCGCACTTGTATCCTTCAAGATCAGGCACTCTGCATCATCCTCTTCTGAATCTGCAACCAGAAGGTAAGTCACTCCATTCAGTCTGGTCTGCTCCACAACAAATAATTCTTCTGCTTCGCCGCCTTCTCCGCATGTAAACGTTAATTTTTCATTCTTCATATACTTTCCCCTTATCGTCTGATTGTATTCCAAAGCCTGTTACTTTTGCATACCCAGAGAGTCCAGATATCCCTGCAATATAAATACAGCCGCGATCTGATCCACATACTGCTTGCGGTTCTCCCGTCTTACACCGGATTCCATAAGTGTCCGTTCCGCTTCCACCGTTGTAAGGCGCTCATCCCACATCACGATCTCAATGCCGGTACGCCGCTTCAGCATCTCTCCAAATTCCAGTGCCTTCTCTGCCCGTTCTCCGATATCATTATTCATATGTTTCGGAAAACCGATCACAAACTTCTCTACTCCATATTCGGTTGCAAGGCTCTCAATCCTTGCCAGTGTCTTCCGAAGCTTGTTCTCGTCCTTCCTCGTAACCGTCTCCACTGACTGTGCCGTAATCCCCAGAGGATCACTTACAGCAACACCTACGGTCTTCGTACCATAATCAAGTCCCATTATCCGCATCATATCTTCAACCTACAGTTCATGTCTGATATAAGCTTTTAATAATTCTTCTACTATCTCATCCCGCTCAACCTTCATCACAAGGCTTCTTGCTCCGTTATAGCTGGTAATGTATGTAGGATCACCGGACATAATGTATCCTACAATCTGATTCACCGGATTATATCCTTTTTCCACCAGAGCATTATATACAATTTCCAGAATATCTTTTGCCTGGATCTGTGGTCCTGTCTCTACCTGAAAAAATTGTGTATTCGTTATATCTTTCATCTTACGACCTCCAATACTTCATATTCATTTTAATATAATCTATACAAAAATTCAATGCATAATTTGTGAAAGTGAAGTAAGTTCTATCTCTTTTAACTGATTGATCCACCGGTCTGCCTGTTCCGGTTCGCATGGAACCCCAATCCGCAGATATTCCTTGGTGTGCCCTGTGACATAATTTTTCCCATCACGTTCTGTCATCTCTTCAAATAGAACTTCCACCTTTTTTCCAAGCCATCCTTCTTCATAGCGCTGCATTTTTTTTCGGTTCAGCTCCAGCATGATATTGCTTCTTCGCGTTTTTTCATGTTCCGGGATCTGCCCGTCCATCTTCGCAGCCTTCGTTCCCTGGCGCTTTGAATACTTAAATATATGAGTCTCATAAAAATTGATGCTGTCTACAAAGTCCCGGGAGGCTTCAAATTCTTCCTCTGATTCCTGCGGAAATCCTACGATCACATCGGTTGTCAATGCCGGATTTTCAAAATACTTCCGGAGAAGCTCACATTTTTCCCGATATTCTGCCGCATCATATCTGCGGTTCATCCGTTTCAGGGTTGCATCACATCCGCTCTGCAGAGACAGGTGAAAATGCGGACATATCTTCGGCAGGCAAGACAGTTCTTTTGCAAATTCTTCTGTCACGATACGCGGTTCCAGAGAACCCAGACGGATCCTTTTGATCCCTTCAACTCCATGTACCGCGCGGATCAGATCCAGGAGTCCTTCTGTCTGCTTTCCATTTTCATCTTTCCATTCCAGTCCGTAAGAACTGAGATGGATTCCGGTAAGTACCACTTCCTGATACCCATGCTCCGCAAGTGTACGCACCTCTTCCACTACATCTTCTTTTTTCCTGCTGCGCACGCGTCCTCTCGCATAAGGAATGATGCAGTAGGTACAGAACTGGTTGCAGCCATCCTGCACTTTCAGATATGCCCTTGTATGCTCTGCTGTCCGGGAAAGATGGAGGCTCTCATACTCGAAGGTATGGTTAATGTCAATGACCTCCTGCATCTGTTCCGAAATGTCTTCTTTAAAATATTCTTCCAGAAGGCGGATCAGATCCTTTTTTTTATTATTCCCGATTACAATATCTATATTCTCATCCAGCTCACCCATATCCGCCTGCGCCTGCACATAACAGCCGGCCGCTACGATCACTGCATCAGGATTCTGTTTTCGGGCACGATGGATCATCTGTCTGGACTTGCGATCTGCCATATTCGTCACCGAGCAGGTATTGATCACATAAACATCTGCCAGATCATGAAACGGTACGATCTCATATCCGTTCTTTTCCAGCAGTTCCTGCATCGCTTCTGTTTCATAAGCATTTACCTTACAGCCCAGGTTGTGTAATGCTGCTTTTTTCATAAATTCATCCTACTTTCAATATTTATAACATTTAACGAAAATTTCATTCATTCTTCGGCGTTTTGTTCCTTGACTTTTTTATGTATAACTTTTAATATAACTATAGAAAATGAAATCAAGGAGGTGTGTTTTCAATGAAAACCGTACAAATTTCTTTAAATTCTATCGACAAAGTAAAATCATTCGTAAACGAAATCACAAAATACGATTACGATTTTGACCTGGTATCCGGAAGATATGTGATTGATGCAAAATCTATCATGGGTATCTTTAGTCTTGATCTTTCTAAACCGATCGATCTGAACATCCATGCTGAGAACCAGGATGCTGATAACATCATCGAACTTCTGAAACCATACTTAGTATAATAGAATGCGAAGTATCAGGACGCAGTACATTTTCTGTACTGCGTCCTTTCTTTTTTTGAGGAGAGCCTGAAAAAGCTCCCCTTTTTCTTTTATTATTTTACGATGATCGTCTCCACAGTATTCACTGCTTCTGCAAACAGTTCATCAATCTTTTCACTTAAGTTTTCTTCTGATTTGCGGATCACTTCTACATTCGGTTTGGTTACCGGATGTTTTGCCACGAAGATCGTACAACAGTCTTCGTATGGAAGAATGGAAGTCTCATAGGTTCCGATCTTCTCTGAAATATCTACGATCTCCTGCTTGTCAAATCCGATCAGTGGCCGATATACCGGCAATGTACATACATCGTTGGTTGCCATCAGGCTCTGCATGGTCTGGCTTGCCACCTGTCCGATACTTTCACCGGTAATAAGTCCCAGGCATCCGTCTTCTTTTGCAAAATGCTCTGCAATCCGCATCATATAACGGCGCATGATGATCGTCAGTTCATCATGTGGGCATTTTTCATAGATATAAAGCTGGATATCGGTAAAGTTGACTACATGCAGCTTGATCGGTCCTGTATATTTGGAAACCTGCTTTGCAAGATCCACTACCTTCTGTTTGGCCCTCTCGCTGGTGTACGGCGGTGCATGGAAATAGGTTGCCTCCAGTCCGACGCCACGTTTGGAGATCATATAACCTGCAACCGGACTGTCGATTCCACCAGAAAGCAGAAGCATCGCGGTTCCATTGGTCCCGATCGGCATACCGCCAGGTCCCGGAATGATCTCGGAATAGATATAAATCTCTTCTCTTACCTCTACATGAAGCAGTACATCCGGATGGTGCACATCTACCCGGATTTCCGGGAATGCATACAGAATAGCTTCTCCAAGGTCATAATTGATCTCCATTGATTTCTTCGGATAGGTTTTCTTTGCGCGACGGGACTCTACCTTAAATGTGATATTCTTATCCGGATAAACCTCATCCATGTATGCGATCACATCTTTTTTCAGTTCTTCAAATCCTTTATCTTCTACGCGGACAACCGGACAGATCCCTACAATTCCGAATACTCTTTTCAGAGCTTCTACCACTTCATCTCCGTCATAATCTCCGTCACAGTCCACATAAACTCTTCCCTGTGCTTTATAAGTATGGAATAATCCATCCAGGTCTTTTAACGAATGCCTGATCTGTCTTACCAGTGCATCCTCGAACATATAACGGTTCTTTCCTTTGATTCCGATTTCTCCATATTTTATCAAATAAGTCTGAAACTTCATTCTTTCCTCCTAATGGCGTGTGTACTTTCTAAGCATCGGTACACAATTATATAATGTTTCCAGCGTATAGTCAATTTCTTCTTCTGTAGTAAATTCTGACATACTAAATCTGAGCGTTGCGTCCAAATATTCTTTTCCGGCTCCGATTCCCTTTAACACTCCGCTGATTGCCGGATGGTTGGATGCACATGCCGAACCGGATGATACATAAATCCCCTTCTCTTCCAGTGTATGAAGAAGAACCTCACTCCGGATTCCTGCAAATCCCACACTGATGATATGTGGTGCACTTGTTTCATCATAAAGCCCGTGGATCACAGTATGATCGATTTTCTGTACCCCTTCGATAAAGTGCTGTTTCAAGGCACGCATATGTGCCACCTTTTCATCCAGGTCTGTGTAAATCGTCTTTGCTGCCAGCCCGATTCCTGCAATCCCCGGTACATTTTCTGTTCCGGAACGCATGTTTTTCTGCTGCTCGCCTCCGAAAATGATCGGTTTTACTTTTGCTTTTTCATTGATATAGATAAAACCGATTCCCTTCGGTCCATGGATCTTATGTCCGCTTACAGAAAGCATATCGATTCCCATCTTTTTCGGGTAAATCTTATATTTTCCAAATCCCTGTACTGCATCCACATGGAACAGGATATTTTTATTATAAGCCTTTACGATCGCAGATGCTTCTGCAATCGGCTGAACCGATCCCACTTCGTTATTCACATACATGACCGATACCAGGATCGTCTCGTCACAGAGCGCTTCCTTTAACGCATCCAGGCGGATTCGTCCATACTCATCAACCGGAAGATAGGTCACACGATAGCCCTCCTCCTCTTCCAGGTAACGCATGGTATTGAGAATTGCCGGATGTTCAATCGAGCTGGTGATCAGATGCTTGCCGGCACGGCGATTGGCACGTGCACCTCCGATCAATGCAAGGTTGTCACTTTCTGTTCCACCGGATGTGAAATAAAGTTCCTTTTCCTGCACCTTCAGAATCTTTGCAAGTGTCTCCTTCGCCTCACGGACATACGCTTCTGCATCCACACCTTTTTTATGCATGGAGGATGGATTGCCGTAATCCTCACACATCACTTTTCCGACTATATCCCGAACACACTCATAGGCTCTCGTTGTTGCTGAATTATCCAGATAAACTTCCATTTTTCTTTGTCTCCCAAACACTTCTTCTCTTTATCTTATGCAGTTCTTTGCCTGCCGGTCTACTGTTCCAGTTCAAACATCAGTACAGCAAGCGTTGCAAGTCCGGCTGTCTCTGTCCGCAGGATCCGCCTGCCCAGGGTGATGACCTTCGCCCCCATACTGACTGCTGCATCAACTTCTTCCGGTTCAAATCCACCCTCTGGTCCGATAAAAATCCCAACAGACTGTCCACTTTTAATCTGGCGGATTACTTCTCTTGTCACTTCCATACCACCTGCAAGTTCATACGGAAGCAACGTTACATCAAGCTCTTCTGCCATTTTCAGTGCTTCTTTATAAGAAAGCGGCATGGTAACTTCCGGGATCCGGCTTCTTCCGGCCTGCTTTGCCGCACTTTCTGCGATGGAATTCCAACGGTCTACTTTTTTCTCTGCTTTCTTATCATCCAGACGAACAACAGAACGCTTCATCGCTACAGGAATCACCTGATACACGCCAAGCTCCACCGCTTTTTGCACGATCAGCTCCATCTTGTCGCTTTTAGGAAGCCCCTGGAAAAGATACAGCTTTGACGCCGGTTCCGTGTCCGCTTCCATCTCTTCCAGAATATGCAAAACCGCCACATCTTCTTCATAGGCTTCCACCTCGCACAAATAGGTTCTGCTTTCTCCGTCACTGATTTCAGCCTTTTCATGCAGCTTCATCCGGAGCACATTCTTCATATGATTAACATCTCCGCCTTCAATCCGGATCTTATCTCCGGAGATCTGCTGTGGTGTTACAAAAAAATGATGCATCTTTTCTGATCCTCTCTGCCTACGCTTTCGTTTCTTTTCTCGCTGTTACAGATACCCATTCTCCCTGATGATGAACCTCCAGGACCGTGAGTCCTGCTGCCTCTACCGCTGCTTTTACCGTTTCCTCCTTGTCTTCGATGATACCACTTGTCACGTAGATACCACCGTCTTTTAACTGGTTCACGATCACCGGTGTCAGCGGCACCAGTACGTCTGCAAGAATATTCGCCACAACGATATCATAGCATCCATAACCAACTTTATCCTGGACCGCTTTATCATCAATGATATTTCCGATCATTACTTCGTATTTATCCTTTGAAATACCGTTGACTTCCATATTTTCATAGGTTGCATCAATCGCACACGGATCCAGGTCTGTTCCTACAGAATACTTTGCACCGAACATCAGCGCCAGCATTCCAAGAATTCCACTTCCGCATCCTACATCCAGAATTCTGGTGTCCTCTGTCACATATTTGCGGAGCTGACGGATGCAGAGCTGTGTGGTCTCATGCATTCCCGTTCCGAATGCAGTTCCCGGATCGATATGCACGATCATCTTGCCTTCATCTTCCGGCTTTACTTCTTCCCAGGACGGAATGATCAGGATATCATCCACATAGAACTGGTGAAAATATTTTTTCCAGTTATTGACCCAGTCCACATCCTCTGTCTGGGATTCTTCTATCGTTCCTTCACCTACTTCCACATAGGCACGCATATCTTCCAGTTCATTTTTCACAGCTTCCAGAAGACTTTCTTTATCTTCATCTTCTTCCAGATAGAAACTGATATATGCGATGCCGTCATTGATTCCTGTCTCCGGAAGGATATCAACAAACATCTGCTCTTTTTCCGCCTGCGTCATCGGAATCTTATCCTCAATCTCGATTCCCTGTACACCAAGGTCCATCAGCATACTACTGACAATGTCTTCTGCCTCGGTTGTTGTCTTTAATCTGAATTTATTCCACTTCATATTGGTTCTCCTTTTATTGTTGTCCAAGCAAATAATCAATAAACTGCTGTGCAGTACGTCCGCTTAATCCACCATGGCTCAATTCCCATTTGTTTGCCTCCAGAAGAAGCTTTTCCTCTTCCATCTCGACACCGTAACGATCTGCAAGCGTGGTGACAATCTTCTGGAATTCTTTTTTATCCGGTTTTCCAAAATAAATGGTCACGCCGAATCTTGCTACCAGCGAAAGTTTCTCCTGTACGGTATCATTGGTGTGCAGTTCTTCATCTCTGTCAGCTTTATCTTTGAATGTCTCACGTACCAGATGTCTTCTGTTGGAAGTTGCATAGATCAGGATATTATCCGGTTTCTTCTCCAGACCGCCTTCGATCACCGCTTTCAGATATTTGTACTCAATCTCGAATTCTTCAAAAGAAAGATCATCCATATAAATAATAAATTTGTAATTCCGGTTCTTGATCTGTGCGATCACATCATTCAGGTCTTTGAACTGATGCTTGTACACTTCGATCATACGAAGTCCCTGGTCATAATACTGGTTCAGGATTGCCTTGATCGAAGAAGATTTACCGGTTCCGGCATCACCAAAAAGCAGACAGTTATTAGCTTTTTTACCCTTTACAAATGCCTCGGTATTATCGATCAGTTTCTTCTTGGCAATGTCATAACCCACCAAATCATCCAGATGGACGTGTGCAATCTTGGTGATCGGCACGATCTGTGCTCCTTCTTCCGTATGCTCAATACGGAATGCCTTGTGAAGTCCGAAAGTTCCCACTCCGAATTCTTTGTAGAACTGGGTTACAGTTGTCTTAAATTCTTCTGCATCATCTGTCTGCGCAAGAGCTTTGCTTAAGTCGCAGATCCGATCGCGAATCCTCTTGTTAAATACATGTCCCTTGGCATTGACCGGATGATAGTCCTCAATCAGTTCCAGGCTGTCTGTACCGAGCTTTTCACCCATCTCTTTCAGATCATATTCGAACAGTTCTTTGAAAATCTGAAAATCATGAAGGGCTGCTTTATTGACGCTTCCCTCTACCTCTCCTACCACTTCACAGGCTGTGCTGTAAGCATTCTCACTGTTGGCAAGCAGGAACGTCAGGAAGGTATGCCAGAGGTTCCCCTCGAATCCATAGTTTGCAGCCAGCTCGATCAGCTCATTTAAATTTTCGAAAAGAAGGCTCTTCAAATCCTCTTTGTTGTAATAATCATTATCTGCATTGTCGATCAGAAATGTCATGTCCCGAAGAAGATCTTCATGTTCCATATAACGATATAATATCAGTTCATTTGTTCTCATAGACGTGTCCTCTCTTTTTCAGTCTAATAATTTCCAAGGATTTTCAGGTTCAGTGCTTCTTCCCTCAGTCCACGGATCGCATTTTTCACTGCGGCATCTGCCAGATTTCCTTCAAAGTCCACAAAGAAACGATATTCCCAGCTTTTTCCTTCTACCGGCCGGGATTCGATCTTTGTCATGTTCAGGTCATTGTAAATAAAATGGGAAAGCAGATGGTACAACGATCCACTCTCATGCGGTATTTCAAAGCAAATACTGATCTTGGATGCATTTTTCAGGAATACCTTCTGGTTTGTGACAATGATAAATCTTGTACTGTTGTCAGATTCGTCATTGATCTCTCTTGCCAGGATATCCAGTCCGTAAAGCTCTGCTGCATATTCGTTGCAGACAGCTGCCTGCGTGGTATCCTGGTCTTCCATCATCTTCTTGGCCGCCATAGAAGTATTGGCAACACTGATCTGCTGCCAGGTCCCGTGTTCATCCAGAAAATGGGATGTCTGCATCAGTCCTTGTGGATGTGAATACACTCTTTCAATGCTGGAAAGTGTAGTTCCTTTCACTCCGGCAAGCATATGCTTAATCGGAAGGACCGTCTCTCCTACAATGTAATTTTCAAATTCCACCAGAAGGTCATACACCTGTGTCACCGGACCTGCGGAAGAATTTTCAATTGGAAGGACTGCATAATCTGCGCTTCCCTCTTCAATTGCTTCCATTGCATCACGGAATGACGGTACATGGAAGTTTTTCACATTTTTCCCAAAATATTTTAACATAGCTGCCTGATTGTTGGCTCCTTCCACTCCCTGGAAGACCACACGTGCACCATCAAGATCCAGCTGATCCAGTCCGATAAAGGGAAGTCTTCCCAGAACTCCTTCCTCAGAAAGACGCTGGTACTGCAGCTTTCTGCTCATGCTCATCAGCTGTTCAAAAAGTTCCCGGATCCCTTTTTTGTTAAAATCTGTGGACACCTTTTCTGCTACTGCTGCCAGTTTCTCGTTCTCTCTTGTCTTATCAAATACCTTTCGTCCGTTCTTTATCTTATATTCTGCAACTCCTTCGCAGACCTTCATACGTCTCTCATAAAGCGTGGTGATCTGGTCATCGATCACATCCAGCTCTTTTCTCATCTCTTCCAGACTCTGCATTGTCCCACTCCTTATCGTTTTATCCTTATGTCTTCTTACGCTGACGTTACTAATTTTTCATTATAATATATTTTTTCTGTAAAATCTACATTTCTTCGCAAACCCGATCAGAAAAAACATGTAAAACTTTGTTGAAATAACCATGTTTTTGTTATATTATAGATAAAGAATATATGAACCCGCACATATTTTGCGGTTATTTTTAAGGAGGTTTCTTATGAGACATTTAATGAGTCCTTTAGATTTTTCTGTGGAAGAGCTCGATAAGCTTATGGATCTTGCAGGTGATATCGAAGCTCATCCAGAAAAATATGCACATGCTTGCGCAGGCAAAAAGCTTGCCACTTTATTCTATGAGCCAAGTACCCGTACCCGACTGAGTCATGAAGCAGCAATGATGAATCTCGGTGGTAATGTACTTGGCTTTTCTTCGGCAGCTTCCAGCTCTGCTACCAAAGGGGAAAGCGTAGCAGATACGATCCGTATGGTTTCCTGCTATGCAGATATCTGTGCGATCAGACATCCAAAAGAAGGTGCACCGATGGTTGCAGCGCAGCACTCTTCAATCCCGGTGATCAACGCAGGTGATGGCGGACATCAGCATCCTACACAGACACTGACTGACCTTTTAACCATCCGTTCTTTAAAAGGACGTCTGAATAATCTGAAGATCGGACTCTGTGGAGACCTCAAATTCGGTCGTACCGTACATTCTCTGATCAATGCCCTGGTGCGTTATGAGAACATCGAGTTTGTACTTATTTCACCGGAGGAACTCCGTCTGCCAAGTTATGTACGCAAAGACGTACTGGATAAGAAAAATATCCCATATACAGAAGTAGAACGCCTGGAGGATGCCCTTCCGGATCTCGATATCCTTTATATGACACGTGTTCAGAAGGAACGTTTCTTCAACGAGGAAGATTATATCCGTATGAAAGATTTCTACATCCTGGACAAAGGGAAAATGGAACTTGCACCAAAAGATATGCTGGTTCTCCATCCACTTCCGCGTGTCAACGAAATTTCTGTTGAAGTTGATGATGATCCAAGAGCTGTTTATTTCAAGCAGGTACAGTATGGTGTCTATATCCGTATGGCACTGATCCTGACACTTTTGGATATTCATGTAGATTAAGGGAGGCGAAAGACATGGTTGAAAATACACTGAACATTGGGAAAATTTCAGAGGGCTTCGTACTGGATCACATCAAAGCAGGAAAAAGCATGGATATCTACAAATATCTGAAACTTGATCAGCTTGACTGCTGCGTAGCCATCATCAAGAATGCCAAAAGTAACAAGATGGGTAAAAAGGATATCATCAAGATTGAATGCCCGATCGATATCATTGATCTGGATATCCTTGGTTTTATCGATCATAATATCACGGTAAACATTATCGAAGATTCCAAGATTGTTGAAAAAAAAGAACTGAAACTGCCATCTGAAATCAAGAATGTGATCAGATGCCACAATCCGAGATGTATTACTTCGATTGAACAGGGACTGGATCATGTGTTTGTACTGACTGATCCGGAGAACGAAGTGTATAGATGTAAATACTGTGAAGAGAAATAC
Source organism: Bariatricus sp. TF06-38A (assembly GCF_027690675.1). Lineage (NCBI taxonomy): Bacteria > Bacillati > Bacillota > Clostridia > Lachnospirales > Lachnospiraceae > Bariatricus > Bariatricus sp. TF06-38A. The sequence continues at coordinate 177,255 of NZ_JAQFCE010000002.1, read as the reverse complement.
AACAGAAAGCGGGGCTAGCGTCGGCTTGTTGGACTAGGCGGACAGGTGCCACGCAAAGGACGCATGAAAAAATTTTCTTTTTTCATGCGTCCTTTATTTTTTGTCTCCTTCGTACAGTAAGAAAGGAGATCTTGGTATTGCTCGTCCTGTTTTCTGCAGTATGTTTGTCCGGCACAGCATACAGTGGATATTGACAGAATGCAGTCATAGACTTGCAGGGACAAAGCACATCATCACTGCGGATCTTCCTATTTTCTTCAGTCCTGACAGATCCAACTCATACACATTCCAACAAGCAGGATCAGCGCAATACTTAATAACATAAAAAATACCTCCTATAGACGCAGAAAAACAAAAGCGATATGTCTTCGAAACTTCTGGTATTTGTCCATAAAAATCTTTCCCTTGATTTAAAACAAATCCAGCATATTATCCAGATACAATTCCTCTCTTACATGCAGCTGATATTCCGGCTTTGTCATATAATACAGCAGAAATTCCAGGATCAGCGCACTTCCAAGTCCTCTGCCTTCGATCTTAAAATTTGTAAATCCCATCGGCAAATAGATATTTTTGATATCATCTACACTGATAAATCCCGGATTTGTCATTGCTTTTGAAAAACGATAGCCTTCCTTTGCATTTGGCGCAGTACACCGGTGTTCCTCTCCATCTTCTCCGAGATTCTTCCGGCTCACATCCTCATAACAGGCTTTCCGGTCCCTGCAGCCGAACCAACAACACTCATTACACAGGAATTCAACTTTATCCTTCTGGCCTTCTGATAATGTATTCCATTTATCCAACATCTTATTCAGACGGAAATCCGGCACAACATATTGAAAATCTTCTCTCTGGATTTCCCGCAGACACTCCTGAAATTCGGTCAACACTTTCGTGGTAGATGAGACCAGATAGAACCCCGGATACTTCTTTTTCAGATAATCCACCAGCAACTCTGAGTGCACGATCACACCGTTTTTCACACCTGTGCTTTTCTCAAATAACTGACAAAGTATATTGCATCTCTGATCCGCAAGGTGCTCTTTCCTGAGCAGAGAATTACTAAAGGTCAGACGGGCAGAAATCCCGTACTTCTGTATAAGTGCAAGCACTTCTTCCGGCTCAGTTTCTCCTGCTTCCACACGTCCTCCGCCCCACAGGCAGTCTTCCGGGGCTCCATAAATGGAACCAATCTCACACCAGTCATAGAAATACTCCCTGTGTGTATAAAACAGCGGCAAAAAAAGTCTGTACAGTTCATAAAATTCAAACAAGCCCGGAAGATGGTAATATGCTACATTTCCTCTTTCCCGACTTTGAAAACGATTATTCCTCATTTGACACTCCTACATAACTTTAATCCTTCTAAAACTACCATATTTTTCAAACGATTGTCAAACGGATTATCACGTTTTTTTATTTTTCATTCCACTCAAAAAATCATTCACACAATACTACGATATCATAAAAACTAAAGTTTTTTAAAGAACACCGCAACAAAAAAAGAATCTATATCCTTCATGAATATGAATACAGATTCTTTTCAAAATTTGTTTTAAAAATAAAAAAGCAAGCAAAACGATAAGCCGGGTTATGTCGTGGACGTTCATCTATCCAGTTCTGCTGTTGCCAGCAGACTCAAGCGACCAACCTGAAGCATGACGGGCCGCCATACCACTTCTTTTCGGTCTTGCTTCGGATGGGGTTTACATATGCCCTGTGTGTTACCACCCAGGCGGTAGTCTCTTACACTGCCCTTCCAACCTTACCTGCATCTGCAGGCGGTATATTTCTGTTGCACTATCCTTAGAGTCACCTCTACCGGACGTTATCCGGCATCCTGCCCTGTGAAGCCCGGACTTTCCTCGTCTGCGGCCTTTCGGCACCTGCATCCGCGAACGTCTGTCTTACTTGCCTTAGATACTTTATCACATTTTTTTATCAGTGTAAAGGATTTCTTCTACACTCCCGGATCAACCTGCAGCTCATTTCCGTCTGCTGCCGTTGTCGCAAGAGTATCACAACGTTCATTCTGCGGGTGTCCATCATGCCCTTTTACCCAATTGAAGTTCACCTGGTGCGGCTTTTTCGCTTCCAGAAGACGCTTCCACAGGTCGGTATTCTTGACCGGCTCATTCTTCCCACGTTTCCAGCCCTTTTTGATCCATCCCTCAATCCAGTGCTGATTGAATGCATTGACCACATATTGGGAATCAGAAAAAAGCTCTACCTCGCAAGGTCTGTTGAGCGCTTCCAGCCCCCGGATGACAGCCATCAGCTCCATCCGGTTATTGGTTGTCCGCACATAGCCGCCGGAAAGCTCTTTAACGTGAAGTTCTCCCTTCGGGTCTACATATTCCAGAACGACTCCATAACCGCCCGGTCCGTCCGGATTACCTCTTGCCGCTCCATCTGTATAAATACTGACTTTCATAAATTGTCTCCTTATAGTTCAAATACCTGTCCCATTTCCCGAATCCGCATGATCTTCTCCCGGTATGGTTCTGATACTTCCATTCCGATAAGCCGATCCTGCACCTCGTACTGCTTCCACATATGCATCGGAAATACAATCTTCGTATCCGTATGCCGCATATACCAGTCAAAGCCCCAGTAAAACTGCTCTTCCTGTCTCGGGTCAAGCACGACAAATGCAAGATCGATCTTTTCACCGGTCAGCGTTTCAATCTCCTTTTGATAATCGCCGCGCATCATCCGGTTATACGCATCATCTTCCTCTTCCCAGTGCCACCAGTTCAGATCCCCTGCATGATAAATGATCCTGTCTTCGCATCTTACCAGAAAGGCAACCCCTTCATCGGTTGAGCGCAGACTTTTTACCTTTGTATCCCCGACAGTAATCTCATCCCTTTTTCGCATGAAATGTTCCGATTCACGCTGCTCCTTTTTCGCAATTCTGATATCCTTCGGGAAAATATATTCCACATCCGGATACACATCCGCAAGCTTCAGGATCTCTCTGTTAAAATGATCCGGATGGGAATGACTGGCAAACACCAACAGCTTCTTCGCTGGATCAAACTCCGGCATCGTTCCTTCATAATAGTCAAATAATAGAATATGGGATTCCAGTTCCACCGAAAATCCGCTGTGTCCGATATACGTCACCCTCATCTGTCTGCCTACTCCTCAACATCATCATGTTCACCGACTGCCGTCTCTGTCGCATAAACAATCTCCGGAAGAACATATTCCAGACACTCTTTAATGATCTTCGGACTTCCCGGAAGATTGACGATCAGGGATTTACCCCGGATACCTGCTGTTCCTCTCGTCAGCATTGCCCTTTTTCTGGTCCGTGTCATAAAAAGACGCATCGACTCTCCAATCCCCGGAATCTCCTTATCGACCACTGCCTTTGTCGCTTCCGGAACACAGTCCTCTTCTCTGCATCCGATTCCACCGATCGTAAGGATCAGATCTGCCATCTGTGCATCCGCGATCTTCGCAAGGATCTTGCGGATAACCTCCCTGTCATTTGGTACCGGCTGTACAAGCTCCGTCTTGAAGCTGACCTGATCGAGCACTCTTCGCACGATTGGCGAACACGTATCATCCTTCTGTTTTCTGTATATCATGGTGTCTGCTGATACAATTGCTACTTTCATAGATGTCCCTCTTTTCTTTTCTCCTCACGTATAGATTTCATGGTATCTTATATGACCATTCATTCCATGAAAATGTATCCCCTAACGTATAGACTTTAGTATAACATACTCTCGGATTGCCATGCAAGTTTCCTGCCGCCAATCGAATTGATTTAAGAAAAATTTTAGATAATGATGCAAACCATACCTCCGTTGCTGTCATTGACGATCTTCTGCATGGTGTCCTGCAGTTTTGCCTGACTCTCATCTCCGATCATGGCAATCTTGTTTCGCACGCCATCCATCACCAGCTCTTCGATCGATTTTCCGAAAATATTGGTTCCCCAGACTCCATCCGGGCTCTTTGCCGCCTCGTTGATATAATTTACCAGATCCTTTGCCTGCTGCTCACTCCCCACGATCGGTGCGATCTCGGTCTCAATGTTAGCTCGGATCATATGGATAGAAGGTGCTTCCGAACGGATCTTTACTCCGTATTTATTGCCCTGCCGGATTACCACTGGATCGTCCAGCCGGATTTCTTCTCTTGTCGCGCTGACTACACCGTAGCCTTTCATTTTAACTGAAGCAAGTGCATCTTTGACACTTTCATATTCTTTCTGGAGCATGGCAAGATTACGCACTGTATGGATCAGATCATATTCCCCGCTGATCTGCGTTCCGGTCAGATCACTTAACATTTCATAATAACAGCCATCTTCTACCTTGATTTCAACCGAGATCTCACCGGTATCCATGGACACACCTGTTACATTTACTGCATTTATGTAGGTACTCTGCTCCGGCTTCCGGATCTCCATCGCATCCCGGATTTCTCCGATTCTGCCCATGACTTCTCTTGCATAAGATACCAGTTCTTCCCGGACCTTGTGATCTGCTGTAAGTATTTCCACCCATTTTGGAAGGAAAAATTTTACTTCTGTGACCGGAAATGCAAAGAGCACATTTTCCATGATCCGGTGGATATCTTCTTCCCGGAGCTGTTCACAGTTGACCGGAAGTGCCGTTACCTGATATTCTTTCTGGATTTCTTCTGCCACGTTTTTTGCCTCTGCGCTGTACGGTTTCCGGGTATTGACCAAGACCACGAACGGCTTGCCAATGCTTTTCAGCTCCTGGATCGTTTTCTTTTCTGCCGCCCGGTAGCTGTTTCTGGGAAGCTCTCCGATACTTCCGTCTGTCGTCACAACAATCCCGATCGTGGAGTGGTCATGGATTACCTTTTTCGTCCCGATTTCTGCCGCCTTTGTAAACGGAATTTCTTTTTCGTTCCACGGCGTTTTCACCAGACGTTCTGCTCCATTTTCCATGTAACCGGCGGCTCCCTCCACCATATAACCCACACAATCGATCAGACGCACCAGCACACTCACATCCTTTGCGAGCTGGATTTTGGCAGCTTCTTTTGGCACAAATTTCGGCTCCGTTGTCATGATGCTCTTCCCTGACGCAGACTGCGGAAGCTCATCCACCGTCCGCTCTTTTGCATGCTCATCGGTCATTTTCGGCAGCACCAGCACATCCATAAAACGCTTGATAAAGGTTGATTTGCCACTCCGTACCGGTCCTACCACACCCAGATAAATCTCTCCATTCGTCCGGCACTGTATATCCTTGTATAAATCAAATGTATCCATACACTGTCCCCCTTTGATTGCTGATACAGTGTATGCGGGCTTTCCCCGGTTTAGAACAACTATACTGCCAGTTCACTTTTACTTTCTTGCCATCAATTTCAAAATCGGGTATGATAAATGGTAACAAAAAAGCGTATTACAGGCACGTAATGCCTTTCATTTATCAGAAAATCCTATCGGGATTTTCTTACAGTCAAAAAAGGAGGTATCCTATGCACGTAGGAAGAAAAGCACAAAAAAGAGAAAAAAAAGCCATGTCTGTCTCCCTGTACGGGAATCTGTTTTTCGTTATCGTTGAGATCGTCATGGCAATCTACACCAGTTCCCAGGCAGTTCTTCTGGACGCAATCTATGACGGAGTCGAGTTCTGCATGCTCCTGCCGTCGCTTTTTCTGATTCCGCTACTTTACAAGCCATCCAATGAAAAGCACCCGTTCGGTTATATGCAGATTGAATCTATGTTTGTCGTTGTCAAGGGCATTACCATGACTGGCGTTACCGTCGGGCTGATCCTGAACAATATCGAAATCATGATCCATGGTGGCAGAAAAGTCGCTTTTGATACCATTGCCTGGTTTGAATTATTTGCATTTTTTCTGGGAATTACCGTATCCATTTATCTCAAATATAAGAATCGTCTGATGGATTCCCCACTGATCACAATGGAAATGGAAGGCTGGGAGATCGACAGTATTGCCTCTTTCGGTATGGCAATTGCCTTCTTTCTTCCGGTTCTGCTGCCTTTTCCATGGTTCAGACCCATAACACCTTATCTTGACCAGATCATTACCGTCACCCTGTCCATCTTTATGCTGCCGACGCCGATAAAGACGGTAATAACCGGACTTCGGGATCTGTTCCTGATCCCGCCGGAGGAAGAGACTGTTGATGAAATTAAAGAAACGATCGAACCTGTCCTAAATGCCTATGGTTACAAAAAACTCTACTATGACATTCTCCGTACCGGAAGAAAGCTCTGGATCAGTGTTTACATCACCTTTGACAAAGATCTGGTTTCCATTACCCGGTTTAAGATTGTACAGAATTTCTGTATCCAGGCTCTTGCGAAAAAATATACGGATTTTTATTTTGAACTTCTGCCGGATATTGTGTTTACCACGGATGATGAGGCATTGACCAATCATATCGTAAACCAGTCGGAAGAAGTGGATCAGAATGCAAAATTTGCAGACTGAATTATCTGATCCTTATTCTTTAAAAATACTCATTTTCCAAGAAAAGCTGCCTTAAACGGCAGCTTTTCCTTTAAATTCTTTGATTGGATTCTTGATAAATTTTATGTACTGCTTTCTCAGCCATTCGATCAGCTTCGTCAGATACCGAAGTACCGGCTCGGTCGCAATAGAGAATATTACAAAAAGCATAATGCATTTTCTGGACATTCCCGTAATCGCAAATAACTGTGGCAGGAAGATACTGCATCCTAACAGTCCGATCACGCATCCGATCCAGACGATCATACGCAGTGCATTCATCGGCTGGCAGATCCGGTAAAGGATCATGAATCCGACAATTGCAAGCAGCATCGTCGCCGCCGTAGAAATATCTTTGGATGCAACTCCGAACGTCTGTCCAAATACAACCAGCGCACCAACCGCAAATACATCCGTAAGTCCTGCCGGAAGTGCCTTTAAGAACACATTGGTCAGGAAGTGTCCCTTAATGATATCCCGGTTCGGCTGCAGTGCCAGGAAGAATGCCGGAATACCGATCGTATACATGCTGATCAGCGATACCTGGGATGGCTCCAGCGGATAGGTAATCATAAAGACTGCCGAGAAAATTGCAAGCAGGAAGGAAAAAATATTCTTCACCAGGAACAGACTTGCTGAACGCTGAATGTTATTGACAACTCTTCTTCCTTCCAGAACAACCTCCGGCATCCTTGAAAAATCGGATTCCAGAAGTACCACCTGGGACGCCTGGACCGCCGCATCGCTTCCTGATGCCATCGCCACCGAACAGTCTGCATCCTTCAGGGCAAGTACATCATTAACACCATCACCGGTCATAGCGACCGTCATTCCCTGCTTTTTCAGTGCCTGCACAAACTGTCTTTTCTGTTCCGGGATTACCCTTCCGAAGACCGTATATTTGCTCACCGCAAGGGCAATATCTTCTTCGGTCTTTAATGTTCCCGCATCCACGTAATTCTCTGCGCCTTCAATTCCGGCCTGCTTCGCAGTCTCCGATACGGTGATCGGATTATCACCCGAAATAACTTTTATCGCAACACCCTGGTCCGCAAAATATTTGAAAGTCGCAGGCGCTTCTTCCCTGACTTTATTGAGAAGGAGGACATAACCAAGCGGCGTTACCGTTCCAGTCAGCGGCTTACCATCCGGCTCTCCATCATAGCTTCCAAATACCAGTACACGGAACCCCCTGGACGTATACTGTTCTATTCTTCCCTGATACTTTGTATAATCCTCACGCAGGACAAATTCCGGTGCACCAAGAACATATGCCTGATCTTTGAAAATTACTCCGCTGTATTTGACCGTGGAAGAAAAAGGAATCACTTTTTCCGGCACTTTATCTGAATGCTCTGTAAAATGTTCTTGCATCGCATGCATCGTGCTGTTATCCGCGTCCATTCCTTTGACAAAATCGCCGATCATCCGGTTCAGATCCGGCATCTTTTCTTCGTCATAGGCCTTGGCTTTCACCACTTCACTGACACACATACTGTCTTCTGTGATCGTACCTGTCTTGTCAACACAAAGCACATTTACCCGCGCCAGAGTCTCGATACTCTTCATATCATGGAGCAATACCTTTTTCGATGCAAGACGCATTGCACTTACCGCAAGTGCCACGCTTGCAAGAAGATATAATCCTTCCGGGATCATGCCGATCACTGCAGCAACCATGGAGATAATACTCTGCCGGAAGCTGTCGTGATTATAGAAATAACTCTGCACAAACAAAATGATTCCTATCGGGATCAGTGCGATTCCGACCATTTTTACCAGCTTATCCAGGGAACGGATCATCTCCGACTGTTCCCCCTGCTGCATGGATTTTGCTTCCAGAGTCAGCTGTGAAATATAGGAATCCGCTCCAACCTTGTCCAGGCGTGCATGACAGCTTCCTGATACCACAAAACTACCTGACATCAGACGGTCTCCACGCTTTTTCGTGATCTCATCAGATTCACCGGTAAGTAAAGATTCATTGACCTGAACCTCTCCAGCCTCAACAACCGCATCTGCACAGATCTGGTTCCCTGCACGAAATACAACAATGTCGTCCACAACCAGCTGATCCGCCTCCAGATTCAGCGATACCCCTCCACGGATTACTTCCGCGTGCGGTGCATTCAGCATGGTCAGCCTATCCAGTACTTTCTTGGAACGGATCTCCTGAATGATCCCGATCAGTGTATTGCAGATGATGACTGGCAGGAATGTCAGATTTCGAAAAGAACCTACCAGGCACAGCAGAATCGCCAGAATCAGAAAAATCAGGTTGAAATAGGTAAATATATTATTATGAACAATCTCTTTTGTCGTAAGTCCCGGTGGAGCAACCTCATCATTAGTCCAGCCATTCTCTTCCCTTATCCGGATCTGCTCGGGATTAAGACCTACCCGGTAGTCCGGAACCACACGCTGGATCTCGCCTCGAACGACTTCTTCCTCTTGTGTTTCTTTTTCTTTTTTTCCGAATTTCATACAAAAAATCCTCCTGTATACACGCCATTATACGCCTATACGGAAGGATTTTCCATTAAGACTTTATGAAATTTCTTTGAAACTTTAATCCCACGGAAGGTTACTGTATTCGCTGCGCCCGTCACGCATCATCAGTTCACTTACCGCATCCTTTGCGGGTTTGCCTTCAAAAAGTACCTGATTGACCTTTTCCACGATCGGCATGGATACCTCATATTTTTCAGCCAGCTCTCTTGCCGCTTTTGCTGAATACACACCCTCAACTACCATCTTGACCTCAGCCATCGCTTCTTCCATCGTCATTCCCTCACCGATCAGAACACCTGCCTTACGGTTACGACTGTGCTTACTTGCACAGGTGACGATCAGATCACCGATTCCGGTAAGTCCGGTAAAGGATTCCAGCTTTCCGCCCATCTTTACACCAAGTCTTGTGATCTCCGCAATTCCTCTGGTGATCAGTGCAGCTTTGGTGTTATCCCCGTATCCTAGTCCATCTGCAACTCCGGCTGCAAGTGCAATTACATTTTTCAGAGAACCACCAAGCTCAATTCCTTTAATATCCGGGCTTGTGTAGACACGGAATACATCATTCATGAAAATTTTCTGCAGATAAATGGCGGTTTCTTCTGTCTCTGCTCCGACTACAACCGTTGTCGGAAGTTCGCGGCTTACTTCTTCTGCGTGACTTGGACCAGAAAGAACAGCTACATTTGCCTGCGGAATCTCTTCTTCAATCTGCTCAGAAAGTGTCTTTAAAGTACCCTCTTCAATTCCTTTTGCCACATTGACCAGAATTTGCTCTTCCTTTACATACGGGCACATTTTCTTCGCCGTAGCTCTGGTTGCCATAGACGGAACTGCAAGAACGACCACATCTTTTCCTTCCACACTTCCCTGCAGATCTGTTGTGATCTCGATCTCCTCCGGAATATGAACGCCCGGAAGCTTACTTGGATTTTCCCGCTTTTCTCTGATCTCATCTGCTTCTTCTTTTAAATAAGACCAGATGGTTACATGATGTCCGTTTTTATTCAGTACCAGGGCCAGAGCCGTTCCCCAGCTTCCTGAACCGATAACTCCGATTTCTGCCATAAATTATTACCTCTTATTTTTCTTTTTTGAAAAACTGATCTTGCTCTCTGTACCATTTCTCAGACGTCCGATATTCGCACGGTGACGGATAAATGCAGAGAGGACAAAAAGTGCTCCGATTCCATACATTTCAAACAGATACTTCTGCGCCATTCCAAACATTCCCATCTGTCCGTCAACAACGAGTCCGACAAGGAACAGTACGGAAATCACCAGCGATCCCAGTGATACATAACGTGTCACGGCAACAATTACGATAAACACGATCAAACATACTGCCGCAATCCGAATATCTGTAGATAAGATCATACCTGCCGTAACTGCAATTCCCTTTCCGCCCTTGAACTTCAGATAGAATGGAAAATTATGTCCGAGCACTGCCCCAAAACCTGTATACAGCGAAAGGAGCGGTAAAATATCTGCGTGAGACTGTCCGTAAATTCCGCGGACCACCAGAACTGCGATCACGCATTTGAAGCAGTCACCTAGCAGGGTGATCATTCCGGCTTTGATTCCCATGGTGCGAAGTGCATTGGTAGAACCTGCATTTCCGCTTCCCATCTTGCGGATATCTACCCCCTGAGTTTTTCCATAGAAATAGCCGGTCTGAAACAGACCAAATATATAGCCGATCAGCAAACATACAAGACGTTCCATCTTATTTGTCCTTCTCCTTTCTCTCCCTGATAAAGAATTTAAGAGACGTTCCACGGAAGCCAAACGCTTCACGGATCTTATTCTCCAGATATCTCGTATAAGAGAAATGCATCAGTTCTTTATCATTTACAAAGATGACAAATGTCGGCGGTTTGACCGCTACCTGGGTAATATAGTAAAGTTTCAGCCGTTTTCCCTTATCTGACGGTGGCTGCTGCATTGCAACAGCTTCGGTCATGATCTCGTTAAGGACACCCGTAGCCACACGGAGTGTCTGGTTCTCAATAACGGTGTCGATCATGTCAAAGAGCTTCGGAAGTCTCTGGCCTGTCAGTGCAGACACATACATGATCTCTGCGTAAGGCAGGAAAGACAGCACCATCCTGATCTGATGCTCATATTCCCTCGTGGTCTTATCGTTCTTTTCAATGGCATCCCATTTATTTACAACGATGATGACACCTTTTCCACGCTCATGTGCGATTCCTGCGATCTTGGCATCCTGCTCGGTTACTCCTTCTGCCGCATCGATCACAACCAGGACCACATCCGCTCTTTCTACTGCCGTAACTGTACGGATAATACTGTAGCGCTCCAGTTCCTCTTTGATCTTATTCTTACGGCGAAGTCCTGCTGTATCAATGAATACATACTCTGTTCCATTGTGCACTACTTCCGTGTCAATGGCATCTCTTGTAGTTCCGGCAATATCGGATACGATCACACGGTCTTTTCCGATCAGACGGTTGATGATCGAAGACTTCCCAACGTTCGGCTTCCCAACGATTGCAACTCTCGGACGGTCATCTTCCTCTTCCTGGCCTGCCCCTTCCGGAAAATGTGCCAGAACCTTATCCAGCATATCTCCGATTCCAATTCGTTCCGATGCTGAGATCGGAACCGGATCTCCGATTCCCAGATTATAAAATTCATACACATCCGGCATCATCTTGTTAAAATTGTCCACTTTATTGACAACAAGGATGACTGGCTTGTGGGAGCGGCGGAGCATATCTGCCACTTTTGAATCGGAATCTACAAGTCCCTGCTTTACATCTGTCATAAACAGGATCACATCTGCAGTGTCAATGGCGATCTGTGCCTGCTCTCTCATCTGGGAGAGGATCACATCACGGCTGTCCGGCTCGATTCCACCGGTATCGATCAACGTAAATTCTTTATCGAGCCAATTCACTTCTGCATAAATTCTGTCGCGGGTAACACCCGGCGTATCTTTAACGATTGCTATCTTTTCTCCTGCCAGTGCATTAAAAAGCGTCGACTTTCCAACGTTCGGCCGCCCTACAATGGCAACAACTGGTTTACTCATATTTTCTTCCTCCTGATATTTATTCGGAATTCTGCTTCTATATCATACTAGATTTCTTCAAAAAATGCAATTTTTTAACGCCTCTTTCTTGTCATTGCTTTTAAATAATGGTATAAAAGATAAGTAAGATTAGATAAAAAGCACTTAAAACGCTTATTATAAGGAGGCACTCATGACAAATATCGAACTTATGGAAAAAGCTCTTCCGACAGCACCACTTAAAATTGCTGCCCTGGAAAGCTGCAAGGATCTGGCAGAAAAAGTGGATCAGTACATCGTATCGTTCCGCAAAAATTCTCTGCATGATTTTCTGGATCCTGCAATCTATTCATCTTATGAAGCAGATTCTTATCTTGCAAAGAACAGTTGCCCACGTTTTGGTTCGGGGGAAGCAAAGGGAATGTTTGGCGAAAGTATCCGCGGAAAAGATCTCTTTATTATGGTGGATGTCTGCAACTACAGCCTGACATACACAGTAAACGGACATATCAATCATATGTCACCGGATGATCACTATCAGGATCTGAAGCGTATCATCTCCGCTTCTACAGGAAAGGCACACCGTGTAAATGTAATTATGCCATTCCTTTACGAAAGCCGCCAGCACAAGAGAACCAAACGCGAATCTCTAGACTGTGCAATGGCTCTGGAAGAATTAACCGCAATGGGTGTATCTAACATTCTTACATTTGACGCACATGATCCGCGTGTACAGAATGCGATCCCACTCAATGGTTTCGACAGCTTCAACCCTCTGTATCAGTTCATCAAAGCTCTGTTTAAAGCAGAACCGGATCTGAAAGCAGACAAAGACCATCTGATGATCATCAGCCCGGATGAAGGTGCAATGCAAAGAGCCGTATACTTCTCCAACGTACTCGGTGTTGATATGGGTATGTTCTACAAACGCCGTGATTATTCTACCATCGTAAATGGTAAAAATCCGATCGTTGCACATGAATTCTTAGGTGACGATGTACATGGAAAGACCGTTATCATCATCGATGACATGATTTCTTCCGGTGAAAGTATGCTGGATGTTACCAGGCAGTTAAAAGACCGCGGTGCTGAGCGTGTATTTGTATGTACTACTTTTGGTCTCTTCACAGAAGGTCTTGACAAGTTCGATGAATATTATGAAAAGGGCTATCTGGACAGACTGATCACAACTAATCTGACCTATCTGCCTCCTCAGCTTCATGATAAACCGTATTTCATTGAAGCAGATATGAGTAAGTTCCTTGCACTGATCATTGATTCGATGAATCATTCTACATCTATTAGTGCGGTTATGAATCCGACGGATAAGATTCATGATTTGCTTGCGAAGAGAAATATGAGATAAATTTTGTTGGCGGGATAGTAAGGATATATTAGCGAACAGACGCCGCAAAAGAACCATAAAACAGGACAGCTTCCTTTGTGCAAACCATTCCGATGAGCCTCTGAAAGCGAAAATCGTGTTCAGCAATGGCTTCCACGATTTTTGAGTCTCATCTCCATTGCACAAAAATGGAATCTGTCCTGTTTTATGGTTCTCTTGCGGCTGTTTGTTAGTATATTTTTACTTTTCCGGCAAACAACAAGCTCTTTTTTATATCATATTATTTTGAAAATACTGCATCATTTTTTGTAAGAAGATATATACAGTATTGATTCATACTAATTCCTTCTTTTTGAGAGTGTTCTGCTAGAGATCTATGGAGACTTCTTGGAATCCTTAATTTGAACTGTCCAGAATAATTTTCCAAGCTGTCTGGTTCATATATCTCAATTCTTTCTTCTAATGCTGCTTCAATCCAAATTCTTTTTGCATCTAATGCATTTTGCACTGCACTTTCTATTGTCTCGCCACAGGTAATACACCCTGGCAAATCTGGATATGAAACTACAAATCCACCTTCCTCTTCATCCTCTACAATTTCCATTCGATAAGGCATTTTCATATATTCATTCAGCGTTTTCATCTTTCCTCGTCTCACTTTCTACTATCTGTCTTACCATTTCTACATATACTTTTTTGATCGGTTCATGCTTTGGTATTGTAACTGGCATACAGCCACACTTTCTGAATGTATAATGACTGCTTCCTCCCTTGGGCGAATTCATTTCATCACCATAGCTTTCCAACACTTTCCGCAGTTCATCAAACCGGATGTCTTTTGATAAATTACATATCTGCATTATCAGTTTATCCCATTTTGACATTATTTATCTCTCCTTTTATTATGAATGGTGTCATATATGGTGTCAAGCTATTATGGCATATGCGCAGAAATTAACTAAAATGCCGTAAAACCAATATCTTTCATGGTTTTACGGCATTCTTATTTATCGTATTTACTTATACTGTCCTATCCCCATCAAAGAATTCCTGTCCGGTCGGGTATGTATAGGAATCTCCGATTTCATGGAGAAGGACGACTTTTAATTTATTATTCAGTGTTTTTTTATCCAGCTTGATTGCTTCGGTAAGCTGTGGGAGTGGGACATCGGCTTTTACCGGAAGTTTATAAGCTTCCAGGACTTTACGGATGTGCTCGGCTTCGCCTTTTTTGGTGAGTCCTTTCTCTTCAGCAATCTTTGTGATCTGGTACATTCCGATGGCTACGGCTTCACCGTGGCTTTCTCTTTCATAGTGGAAGTGCTGCTCAATGGTGTGGGCAAGGGTATGTCCGAAGTTCAGGAGAATCCTCTCTCCGGTATCAAACTCGTCTTCTTCCACAACGCGGCGTTTGATATCGACACAGGTTGCGATCACATCAGTTAAATGCTCTTTCAGATTCTCATAGCATCCGCATTTTTCCAGAAGCTCAAAAAGCTTGCGGTCTTTGATGCATCCGTATTTGATAACCTCCCCCATGCCATCCGTCACATAACGCTCCGGCAAGGTTTCCAGCACATCCGGATCGATCAGTACCATCTTCGGCTGATAAAAAGCACCTACCAGGTTCTTACCCTGTGGAAGATCGACTGCAACTTTTCCACCAACAGAAGAATCTACCTGTGCAAGAATGGAAGTTGGAATCTGTACGAACTTGATTCCTCTAAGAAAGGTCGCTGCCACAAATCCGGCAAGGTCTCCTACCACTCCACCGCCAAGTGCAACGATCAGGTCTGTTCTGGAAATCTTTGCTTCCAGAAGAGAACTGTATACCCCCGGAAGGGTTTCGAATGCTTTTGACGGTTCTCCATGTGGAATCACGGTTTCCGCACACTCATATTTTTCAGAAAGATTTTTCTTAAGCGCTTCTCCGTAATAAGAATAAACTCTGTCATCGGAAATGATCATGATCTTTGATCCCTGATATACTTCCGCTATTCTTTCTGCCGCTTCTTTCAGAATTCCTCTTTCAATATAGATCGGATAGCTGTGTTCCTTTAAATCTACCGTCATTTTCATCGTTTTGTTCCTCCCAGGCTGCTGTTTTTTACATTTCTTTACCGACTGCTTTTGCGATTCCGGTAATCTCTTTTAACAGTGTATCATATTTTTCCGGTTTCAGCGACTGTGCTCCGTCACAAAGTGCCGTTTCCGGACTGTTATGTACTTCGATGATCAGCCCGTCCGCTCCTGCTGCAACTGATGCTTTTGCCATCGGATCAACCAGCCACCATTTTCCTCCTGCGTGGCTCGGGTCTACAACTACCGGAAGATGGCTGAGTTTTCTTACTACCGGAATAGACTGAAGATCCAGTGTATTTCTGGTATAAGTCTCGAAGGTACGGATTCCTCTTTCGCAGAGGATAACATTTGGATTTCCAGATGCCATAATGTATTCTGCTGACATCATCCATTCTTCGTAAGTTGCATTAAGTCCTCTCTTCAAAAGGATCGGTCTCTTTGTCTGTCCGAGCTGTTTTAACAGGTCATAGTTCTGCATGTTACGTGCACCAATCTGGATCAGGTCTACCTTTTCATCGAAGATTTCCAGATATTCCGGTGACATCAGCTCTGTTACGATCGGAAGCCCTGTCTCTTCTCTTGCTGCACATAAGATTTCCAGACCTTCAAGGCCCAGTCCCTGGAATGAATATGGGCTTGTTCTCGGCTTGAATGCACCACCACGGAGCATATTTGCACCGGATGCCTTAACAGCCTTTGCGATCTCGATCACCTGCTCTTCTGACTCCACAGAACAAGGTCCGGCGATCAGTGCCAGATGTCCGCCACCAACTTTGACACCAGATACATCTACGATGGTATCGTCCGGATGGAATGCACGGTTTACAAGTTTATAAGGTTCCTGTACATGCATAACTTTCTCAACAGAAGAGTCTACTTCGAAAAGCTTTGGATCCACACGGACCGTATCGCCGATACAGCCGATAATTGTAAGATCCTCACCTTTTACAGTATGTACTTCCAGTCCCTTTGCACGGACCATATTCTCAACTCGTTTTACGTTTTCATCACTTGTTCTTGGTTTTAATACGATAATCATAATCTTTTTCCCTTTCTCTTCTCTCTACTAATCATCGAATATGTCTTTTAGAAGTTCCTTCGGAATTTCCTATGAAACAAAAAACCCCCGTCTTCTGTAAAAACAGAGGACGAGAGTATTATATACTTCGTGGTTCCACCTCATTTTACAATTGTCTCACGACAACTGCCTCGTCAGGTACGTCGTTCATAACGGTTATACCCTTGCAGATAACGGCTGCTACCGGAAATACCTATTAACAATTCTTCAAAAGAATGCATTCAGTATCCTACTCCAAGAGGAATTCAATATAATCTTCGGTATCCTTCTTCCACCGATAAAGGACTCTCTGTGACGTCTTATTATATTTACTACTTCTTTTCATTGTATTTTGATAGTAGAATATGTAATTTTTAAAATCTATAGCTTATGTTACACGAATCAATAGGCTTTGTCAATCATTTTCAGCATATTAACGTGAGAAATATTTTTCTTTGATAATATCAACCGGCATTTCTTTTCCTGTCCAGAGTTCAAATGATGCAGCACCCTGATATAACAGCATATTCAGACCGTTCAGTGTCCGACATCCTGCTGCTTTTGCTTTCTTCAGAAATAACGTCTCTTCCGGATTGTAGATTACATCAAATACAAACAGATCTTTTCTGAACACACTGTCATCTGTGATGATACATCTGTCTGTCTTCGGTGCCATACCGATAGAAGTTCCGTTTACCAGAATTGCACTTTCTGCGATCTCCTTTTTGAGGACTTCCGGGTCAGAGAAGTCATAGAGGTTGATCTTGCAGTCTGTCTTCTCATGAAGTTTCTCGATTGTCTTCTCCGCACGTGTGAAGAATTCATCACGGATGTTGAATACCGAAATCTCTGCTACTTTGTCAAGTGCTGCCTGGATCAGAATCGCTGCTGCGGCTCCACCCGCTCCAAGAAGTGTCATTTTCTTGCCAATGATATCAACGCCTGTCTCACTGACTGCACGCATGAATCCAATTCCGTCTGTCGTATAACCTGTCAGGACACCGTTATCATTTACAACAGTGTTGACCGCCCCACCGATCTCAGATGCCGGTGAAAGTTTATCAACCAGTGAGCACATCAGATTCTTGTCAGGCATAGTCAGGTTGAATCCTCTGACTCCCATGACTTTCAGACCATCTACTGCTGTCTTTAAGTTATCTGTTCCAACATCAAATGCCAAATATGCGTAATCCAGCTCCAGCTGGCGAAATGCCTCATTATGCATCATTGGGGAAATGCTGTGTGCTACCGGACTCCCCAGTAATCCGGTAAGGACTGTATGTCCTGTAATCTCGTATGCCATTATCTCTTCCTCCTGCGTTACATTTTCACACTGTAAAGTGCTACTTTTGTCCTTTATCATACCATATTTTTCAAAATACGCAAGTATCGTTATAAAAAAGACGATATTTTCTGCCTTTGAAAAAACATTTTGAAAAATTTTGAATACCAAATCAGAATGAATGTTCCTATGTAACAAAAAGAGTATCACGTTTCTTCTTGTTCACGTGATACTCTTTCTTTCATGGCTTCTGACTGTTACTGTTGATATACGTTTTACTTTTTCATTTACAATCTGTTTTATTTTACACCATGGTCCACCTGGTACATATGCGAAATCATGCGGAAGATCTGACTGGTATATCCCCATTCATTATCATAAAAACTGATCAGTTTGAAAAAATGACCGTTTACCTGGATTCCTTCCCTTGCATCAAAAGAGGATGCGTGATTATCTCCGATAAAATCGGAAGAAACAACTTCATCATCCACATAATCCAGAATCTCCTTAAGAGTTGTTTCGGAAGCTTCCTTCATTTTCTTACAGATATCTTCATAAGTGGCTTCTGTCTTCAACGCGACATTCAGATCCACAATGGATACATCTGAAGTCGGTACACGATAAGAAATTCCATTCATACGGTCCTTTAACGCCGGAATAACAAGTGAGATTGCTTTTGCAGCTCCTGTTGAAGATGGGATCAGATTTCCGAATACAGCACGACCTGTACGCCAGTCTTTCAGCGAACGGCAGTCAACTACCTTCTGTTTTGCTGTAGCTGAATGGATGGTAGACATCAGACCATACTCTATTCCATAATTATCCTCCAAAACCTTACAGATCGGTGCAAGACAGTTTGTTGTGCAAGATGCATTTGAAACGACCTGCATAGATGACTGATAAAGTTCATGATTCACGCCCATTACAAATGTCGGTGTGTCCTGATCTTTAGCCGGTGCAGAGATGATCACTTTCTTTGCTCCACCCCGGATATGTGCCATTGCTTTTTCTGTCGTACAGTAAGCACCTGTCGCATCTATAATGTATTCTGCTCCACACTCTCCCCACGGAATGTCAGCAGCATCATTTTCTGAATACACTCGGATCTTCTCGCCATTTACAACAATTCCATCCTCATATTTTTCCAGACTTCCCTGGAAACGTCCAAAGATCGAATCGTAACGGATCATATAAATCATATAATCCAGATCTGCGTTTCTCACATTGATCCCACAAATTTTAAATTTTTCCGGCTGATTGATGGCAATGCGGAATGCAACTCTTCCAATACGTCCAAATCCGTTTATGCCGATTGTTATTGCCATATTAAATACCTCCCTGTATATGACATATTGATACTCTTTGTATCTTCTTTCCTTGCAATAACAGTCCGCCACAATCTATTGCGAGTGTAACACACTTTTTTTTGAAATGCTACCGAAATGGCAGTAATTAATCATTTAACAGGATTCTTATTTTTTTAACAGGATTCTTATTTTTTTAACAAAAAAGGATGCGCTTTTCCAAACGCACCCTCTGTCATTTTTTATGCAATTACTCTGACTTTCAGAACACCCTCGATCATTTCCAGACCTTTTATCACGTCTTCTGCCACATCATTATCCACATCGATCATCGTATATGCATAGCTGCCACGGCTCTTATTCGTCATATCATCGATATTGACATTATCCTTTGCCAGAAGCGCAGTAAACTGACCGATCATGTTCGGAATATTCCTGTGCAGAATCGTAATTCTTGTCTTATCCCTTACCCCCATATCGCATGCCGGGAAGTTGACAGAATTATGGATATTTCCATTTTCCAGGAAATCTTTCAGCTCTTCTACTGCCATCTTTGCACAATTGTCTTCTGATTCAGCAGTTGACGCTCCCAGATGCGGAATAACAATCGCATGCTTCACTCCTGCGATCTCCGGTGTCGGAAAGTCAGTTACATAGCGTCCGACTTTTCCACTAACAAGTGCATCCACAATGTCTTCACTGTTCACCAGTACATCTCTTGCAAAGTTCAGGATCACAACGCCCTCTTTCATCAGACTGATGGCATTCTTATTGATCATACCCTTTGTATCTTCCAGTGCCGGTACATGGATTGTGATATAATCACACTCCTTGTAGATCTCATCTACATTCTTAGTGTGATGGATACTTCTTGAAAGTCTCCATGCAGAATCTACAGAAACATATGGATCATAGCCATACACTTCCATCCCAAGATGCGTAGCCGCATTCGCAACCAGGACACCGATTGCACCAAGACCGATCACACCAAGCTTCTTTCCCTGGATCTCACAGCCTGCAAATGCTTTTTTCGCTTTTTCTGCATCTTTGGCAATATTGCCATCCTCTTCGTTCTCCTGTACCCAGTTGATACCGCCAAGGATATCTCTGGATGCAAGCAGCATACCGGCGATCACCAGCTCTTTTACACCATTAGCATTTGCCCCTGGTGTATTAAATACAACGATTCCCTGTTCCGCACATTTGTCCAGTGGAATATTATTTACACCGGCTCCGGCACGGGCAATCGCTTTTAAATCTTTATCAAATTCCAGTTCATGCATTCCGGCACTTCTTACAAGTACCGCATCTGCTCCTGCCATCTCACCGGCAAGTACATAGTCATCACTGAATTTCTCCAGTCCAACAGGAGAAATCGGGTTTAAGCAAAAATATTTATACATATTACAGATTCTCCTCCTCAAACTTCTTCATAAATGCAACAAGGGCTTCCACACCTTCGTATGGCATTGCGTTATAAATACTTGCACGCATACCCCCAACAGTACGGTGTCCTTTCAGATTCTCAAGACCTGCTTCTTTTGCCTCTTTTACAAATTTGGCATCCAGCTCGTCACTGCCTGTCACAAATGGTACATTCATAAGAGAACGGTCTTTCTTTTCTACCGTACCTTTGAACAGTTTGCTCTGATCCAGGTAGTCATAGAGCAGTTTGGCTTTCTTTTCGTTGCGTTCTTTCATAACTTCCAGTCCGCCCATCTTTTTGAGCCATTTAAATACCTTACCGCAGATATAGATTCCGTATGCCGGCGGTGTATTGTAAAGAGAACCTGCGTCTGCATGTGTCTTGTATGTAAGCATGGTCGGTGTTCCAGGAAGTACATCCTCTGTAATCAGATCTTCACGGATGATCGCGATAACAACACCCGCTGGTCCGATATTCTTCTGGACTCCGCCATAGATGAGACCATATTTTGTCACATCTACAGGCTCAGACAGGAAGCAGGATGATACATCCGCTACCAGTGTCTTGCCTTTCGTGTTCGGAAGTTCCTTGAATTTGGTTCCGTAAATTGTATTATTTTCGCAGATATATACATAATCTGCATCTTCATCAACCGGCAGATCCGAACAGTCAGGAATGTACGAAAAGGTTTTATCCTCGGACGATGCGATCTTATTCACCTTTCCATATTTGGATGCCTCGGCAGCTGCCTTTTTAGCCCACTGCCCGGTAACAATATAATCCGCTACTTTGTTCTTCATCAGATTCATTGGAATCATTGCAAACTGCTGGCTTGCGCCACCCTGAAGGAACAGTACTTTGTAATTATCCGGGATTCCCATCAAATCACGAAGATCCTGTTCAGCGGTTTCAATGATTTCAGCAAAAGCTTTCGAGCGATGACTCATCTCCATAACGGACATTCCACATCCTTTGTAATCCAGCATCTCATCTGCTGCTTCTCGTAAAACTTCTTCCGGCAGTACTGCCGGTCCTGCTGAAAAATTGTAAACTCGTTTCATATTACTCCTCCATTCCTGCTCTGCGTATCTGTCGCTGCATATGTTTTTTAGTTTGTCTGCTGTTTTTCCTGCAGATCCTTCTCGTCAAAAGCTTCACTGATCGGAGCACCCGGAGCAACCATCGGCCATACCTTGTCATCGCTGTCGATCTGGCAGTCAATCACCACCGGACCGCCTGCATTTAAAGCAAACTTAAATGCATCTGCGAATTCTTCTCTGGTCGTAGCTCTTACCGCTTTCGCCCCCATCGCTTCTGCGAGTTTCACAAAATCTACTGCATCATTCAGAACAGTTGCTGAATAGCGCTGTCCGTAAAACAGATTCTGCCACTGTCTTACCATACCAAGCACATGGTTGTTCACTACAACCTGGATGATCGGAATGTTATAACGCGCCGCTGTTGCAACTTCATTCATATTCATACGGAAGCATCCGTCTCCGGCGATATTGACTACCGTCTTCTCCGGTCTGCCCATCTTGGCTCCGATTGCGGCTCCAAGACCGTATCCCATGGTTCCAAGACCACCTGACGTAAGCAGTGTTCTCGGTTTTGTGAATTTATAATACTGCGCTGCCCACATCTGATGTTGTCCAACTTCTGTGACGATGATCGCATCACCTTCTGTCTGTTTGTAAATCTCTTCGATCACATACGGACCAGTCAGACTTTCCGGATGATAGGCAAGCGGGTATTTTGCTTTATATTCCTGGATCTTTTTGATCCATTCGGTGTGTTCCTGCTGTGGCAGTTTTTCATTAACTGCCGCAAGCACTTCTTTGATATCTCCAACCACACCTTCATCGATAATGACATTCTTGTTCATCTCTGCCACATCAATATCAAACTGGAGAATTTTTGCATTACTTGCAAATTTATTTGGATTACCTGTGACACGGTCGGAGAATCTTGCACCGACTACGATCAGAAGATCGCTTTCACTGACTCCAAAGTTCGATGTCTTGGTACCATGCATACCAAGCATTCCTGTATAAAGTTCATCAGTTCCCGGAAATGCACCTTTTCCCATCAGGGAATCACATACCGGACACTGTACCTTGTCTACGAATGCACGGAGTTCTTCACTTGCATCAGATAATATAGCTCCGCCTCCGACGAATACAAACGGACGCTTTGCTTCTTCGATCATCTCTACTGCCTTGTCAATATCTTCCATGCAGATTTCTTTTTTGTATTTTACGATTGGCTGGATTTTGACAGGCTCATACTCTGCTTTATTGCCTGTCACATCTTTCGGGATATCGATCAGCACCGGTCCCGGTCTTCCGGACTGTGCAATCTCAAACGCCTTGCGGATCGTCTTTGCAAGATCATTGACATTCTTCACAATAAAATTATACTTTGTGATCGGCATCGTAATACCGGTAATGTCAATTTCCTGGAAGCTGTCTTTTCCAAGAAGCGGTACCCCTACATTACAGGTGATCGCAACGATCGGAATAGAATCCATAAATGCGGTCGCGATTCCTGTTACGAGATTTGTTGCTCCAGGTCCACTGGTTGCAAAACACACCCCAACCTTACCAGTGGCACGCGCATATCCGTCTGCCGCATGAGAAGCTCCCTGCTCATGCGATGTAAGGATATGTCTGATTTCATTACTATGCTTATATAATTCATCATATACATTTAAAATTGCACCGCCCGGATATCCGAATACGGTATCCACGCCTTGCTCTTTTAAACACTCTATCAGTATTTCTGCACCATTTAACTGCATTGTACATTCCCCTTGTCCAGATTTTATTTTATTTGTGTGGAACTTCCAGAACTGCTCCACGGTTTCCTGAAGTTACCATTGCTGCATATCTTGCAAGATATCCTGTTGTAACTTCCGGTTCTCTTGGCTGCCATTTTTCTTTTCTTCTTGCAAGTTCTTCATCTGAAATTCTTGCATTTAATTTCAGGTTCGGGATATCGATCTCGATGATATCGCCTTCCTCGATCAATGCTACCGGACCACCGACTGCCGCTTCCGGTGATACGTGTCCGATAGAAGCTCCACGGGATGCACCGCTGAAACGGCCGTCTGTAATAAGTGCTACCGATGAACCAAGTCCCATACCTGCGATTGCAGAAGTCGGATTCAGCATTTCCGGCATACCAGGACCACCCTTTGGTCCGACGTAACGGATAACTACAACATCTCCCGGATGGATATCTCCGCCTTTAATTGCCTTGATTGCATCATCTTCACATTCAAATACTCTTGCAGGTCCTTCATGTACCAGCATTTCCGGTACAACTGCAGAACGTTTTACAACACTGCCATCCGGTGCGATATTACCTTTGAGGACTGCAAGTCCACCCGTCTGGCTGTATGGATTGTCGATCGGACGGATTACTTCCGGATTTTTGTTTTCGCATCCTGCGATATTTTCTCCAACTGTCTTTCCGGTTACTGTCATGCAGTCTGTGTAAAGAAGACCTTTCTTATTCAGCTCGTTCATAACAGCATATACACCACCCGCTTCATTCAAGTCTTCCATATATGTCGGACCTGCCGGTGCAAGGTGACAGAGGTTCGGAGTCTTTTCGCTGATTCCGTTTGCAAAATCAATCTCAAAATCCATACCGATCTCATGTGCGATCGCCGGAAGGTGAAGCATACTGTTGGTTGAGCATCCAAGTGCCATATCAACAGTAAGGGCATTTAAGATGGCTTCTTTTGTCATAATGTCTCTCGGACGGATATTTCTTCTGTACATTTCCATTACCTGCATACCTGCATGTTTTGCAAGACGGATTCTTTCTGAATATACAGCCGGAATTGTTCCATTTCCCTGAAGCCCCATACCAAGTACTTCTGTCAGACAGTTCATGCTGTTAGCTGTATACATTCCGGAGCATGATCCGCAGGTAGGACATACTTTATTTTCAAATTCACATACATCACATTCGTCCATTGTTCCTGCTGCGTAGGATCCAACTGCCTCGAACATGCTGGAAAGACTTCTCTTCTGTCCTTTTACATGTCCCGCAAGCATTGGTCCGCCACTGACGAACACTGTAGGTACATTAATACGGGCTGCTGCCATCAAAAGACCAGGTACATTTTTATCACAGTTCGGGATCATAACAAGGGCATCAAACTGATGCGCCATTGCCATTGCTTCTGTCGAATCTGCGATCAGATCTCTCGTTACCAGAGAATACTTCATACCGATGTGTCCCATTGCAATACCGTCACAGACTGCAATCGCCGGGAACATGATCGGTGTTCCACCTGCCATGGCAACTCCCATCTTTACTGCATTTGCAATTTTATCCAGGTTCATATGTCCCGGAACGATTTCGTTATAAGAACATACGATTCCGACAAGCGGTCTCTCCAGTTCTTCTTTTGTAAGACCAAGCGCATTGAACAATGATCTGTGCGGCGCCTGCTGCATACCTGTTTTTACATTATCACTTCTCATGATTTTATAATCCTCCTGTAACTTTTGGCTCTATTCTATTACAGTTCCGTCCTGCTTCTCTTTCCCCATAGCAGTACGGAACTGTATCTTTCCCAATCCTTGACTATCGAATTCTTTCGCAGATCAGATCTCCCATCCGGGCTGTTCCAACCTTTGTACATCCGTCTGACATAATATCCCCGGTTCTGTATCCATCTTTTAACACCTGGGAAACTGCTGCTTCAATCGCATCTGCTGCTTTATCCTGATCCAGGCTGAAACGAAGCATCATTGCTGCTGAAAGAATTGTTGCTATCGGGTTTGCAATTCCCTGTCCTGCTATATCCGGTGCCGAACCGCCACTTGGTTCATACAGTCCAAACCTGGTTTCATTCAGACTTGCACTTGCCAGCATTCCGATCGAACCGGTTACCATGCTTGCTTCATCAGAAAGGATGTCTCCGAACATATTCTCTGTAAGAATGACATCAAACTGCTTCGGATCTTTTACAAGCTGCATTGCACAGTTGTCAACCAGCATATGCTCCAGTGTAACTTCCGGATAATCTTTCGCAACTTCTTCTACTACTTTTCTCCAGAGTCTTGAAGAATCCAGTACATTCGCCTTATCGACGCTTGTCACTTTCTTTCTTCTCTTCATTGCAATGTCAAACGCGCGGATCGCAATCCTGCGGATCTCATCCTCATTATAGGTAAGTGAATCGAATGCAGTCATCACACCATCCACTTCTTCTGTCTTCCTCTCTCCAAAATAAAGA
Source organism: Bariatricus sp. TF06-38A (assembly GCF_027690675.1). Lineage (NCBI taxonomy): Bacteria > Bacillati > Bacillota > Clostridia > Lachnospirales > Lachnospiraceae > Bariatricus > Bariatricus sp. TF06-38A. Next base: position 151,474 of record NZ_JAQFCE010000002.1, on the reverse strand, counting down.
CCGCCTGTCAGTTCACGCATGATCATCAGATCAAATCCGCCTTCTGTAATCTCTTCTTTCAGAGGGCATGCACCCTTCAGTTCATTATACAAAACTGCCGGACGCAGATTTGCGAACAGGTTCAGTTCTTTTCTGATCTTCAAAAGACCGGCCTCCGGTCTCTTTGACGGTTCCAGCTTATACCACGGGGAAGTCTTTGCATCTCCTCCAATGGATCCCATCAGTACGGCATCACATGCTTTTGCTTTTGCTACCGTCTCATCTGTAAGCGGGACTCCATGTACATCAATGGATGCGCCCCCAAGAAGCAGCTGTTCATAAGAACAGTCAAATCCGTATACCTCTCCTGCTTTATCAAGAACCTTCATCGCTTCCGTTACAATCTCCGGACCGATTCCGTCACCTTTAATTACTCCGATTTTCAGGCTCATCTTTGTCATTCCCTTCTATGTATCTGTGATTTTTGTACCATTTTTTGTTCCAAAAATCTGTTAAACACTATAATACCGTATTTTTCGTCAGGTTTCAACCCTTTAATCTGTAAAAGTATAAAAATCCAGAGTGAACTCTGTTTTATTTTCCTGTTTTCTGTGGAATCACAAAGATAAAGATCAGCGAACTGACAAACAGCATTCCCGGATAAAAAAGCTTCGGAATGATCTGAAATGCAGAAATCTCACCGCCGAGCTCATGCACTGCCGAAATTGCCACCAGCATCTGCGCACCATACGGGATCACCCCCTGTGAAATACAGGAAAAAGTATCCAGAAGGGAGGCCGTCTTTCTCGGTGTGATCTGATAATCGTCTGCCATTTCCTTTGCAATTGGATTAGCCATCACAATTGCTACGGTATTGTTCGCTGTTGCCACATCCAGGAGCGCTACCAAAATACCAACACCCAGCTGACCACTTTTCGATCCCTTAAAGACACGGTGGATCACATCCAGCAATACATCAAAGCCACCATTTTCCCGGATCAGCGCACACATTGCAGCAACCAGCACCGCCACCATACAGGTTTCAAACATCCCGGATACACCTGATCCCATGGCAGCAAGCATTTCATACGGTGTTACCTGCCCCATTGCAAGCATGATCACCGCACCGGACACAATTCCCGTCAAAAGTACCAGAAAGACGTTGAACCCTGCGATCCCGCCGACCAGCACCAGCACATACGGAATGATCTGCATCAGATTGTATTCGTGCGTAACTGCCGTTCCGATCTCTGCCCGGAAAGAGCTGATCAGGATCAGAATCAACGATACGATCGCCGCCGGAAGTGCAATCCAGAAATTTTCCCGGAATTTATCTTTCATCTCACATCCCTGCCCGTTGCAGGCAGCAATTGTTGTATCTGATATGAAAGAAAGATTGTCCCCGAACATGGAGCCTCCCATCACCGATGCCACGCAAAGTGCCAGGGAAAAACCGGACGTCTGCGAAACTGCCGCCGCAATCGGAGTCAGAAGGGTGATCGTCCCAACCGAAGTTCCCATTGCTGTTGAAACAAAACATGCAACCACAAACAGAACGGCAACCGCAAACCGTGCCGGGATGATCGATAGCATAAAATACGCCACACTCTCTGCACTGCTTCTTCCAACCACTCCCACAAAAGTTCCCGCCGTCAGGAAAATCAGCAGCATTGTGATAATATTCTTATCTCCGATTCCCCGTCCCATGATCTCCAGCTTCTCATCAAAGCCAACCTTTCTGTTCTGCAGACACGCGACCAGGAGTGCCGCCAGAAACGCCACTACGATCGGTACATTATAAAACCCCATTGGAATTTTCATTATGTATTCAAATAAAATACCCAGTCCCAGATAAAATATCAGAAATACACCGACCGGCAAAAGTGCTGCACTTTTTCTTCTTTTTTCCATATATTCACCTCTCATCTGCTTCTATTGCTTCCCGGATCTTCCCAAAAACTTTTCCATATCCGGAAAACAAACAGCAATATTTCTCCTTATCATAGCATATCCTTCTCTTTTCCCGCAATAAGGGAAATACAGGAAGTTCCCGCAGAAACCGTATAAAAATACACTTTTGCACAAAAAACAGAAGTCTGTCTCTGTTTTTTCAGGACAGACTTCTGTTTTTTACATATACATTTTACAGATGCCAGATGTCTCTGTTGTATTCAGCAATGGTTCTGTCAGATGAGAAATATCCTGCTTTCGCGATATTCACAACCATCTTCTTTGCCCATGCCATGCGGTCTTCATAATCTACGTAAGCCTGTTCTTTCTTCTGGATATAATCTTTCACATCAAGAAGTGTCATGAACCAGTCTTTACGGATCAGTTCTGCATGCAGTTCAAGAAGCAGGTATTTATCTCCGATACGGAGAAGTTCCGGGCTGATGATAAAGTCTACCAGTCTGCGGATCTCTTCATCATTGATATAGTAATCAACTGCATTATAATCCATCTTGCGGTAATGCTCGATAACCTGTTCACTGGATTCTCCGAAGATGTAGATATTTTCATCCCCTACAAACTGATGGATTTCTACGTTGGCTCCATCTTCTGTTCCCATTGTCACAGCCCCGTTCAGCATGAATTTCATGTTACCTGTTCCACTTGCTTCTTTGGATGCAAGAGAAATCTGTTCAGAAATATCACAGGACGGGATCAGCTTTTCTGCCAGTGTCACGTTGTAGTTTTCTACCATAACCACTTTCAGATACGGTGCAACTTCCGGATCGTTATCAATCAGCTCCTGCAGGCAGAGGATCAGATGAATGATATCCTTTGCAATAATATAAGCCGGTGCAGCCTTAGCTCCAAAGATTACCGTGATCGGAGTCTCCGGTTTCTTTCCGTTCTTGATCTCCAGATATTTATAGATCACATATAATGCATTCATCTGCTGACGCTTGTATTCATGCAGACGTTTTACCTGAATATCAAAAATTGAATTTGGATTGATTTCCAGTCCCTGTGTTTCTTTTAAGTAAGCTGCCAGATCCTCTTTCTTTTTCTGTTTTACTACAAGAAGGCTCTTTAAAGTTTCCTCATCATTTACATAATCAAGCAGTTTTTCAAGCTTTGTTGCATCTTTTCGGTAATCCGGTCCGATCTTCTCATCCAGCCATGCAGTCAGTTCATGGTTGCAGTGCAGCAGCCATCTTCTGAACGTAATACCATTAGTCTTGTTGTTGAATTTCTGTGGGTAAATGTCGTAGAACGGTTTCAGTTCTTCATTTTTCAGGATCTCTGTATGAAGATAAGCAACTCCGTTGACACTGTATCCATAATGGATGTCCATATGAGCCATGTGTACACGATTCTGGTCATCGATAATATGGACTCTCGGATCTTTATATCTTCCCTTAATTCTTGCATCCAGATCACGGATGATCGGAACAATCTGCGGTGCAACCTGCTCCAGATAATCAACCGGCCATTTTTCCAGTGCTTCTGCAAGGATGGTATGATTTGTATAGGCACAGGTCTTCTGGACGATCTCAATTGCCTCATTGAAATCGATCTGCTTCTGGACGAGAAGACGGATCAGTTCCGGGATAACCATAGACGGATGGGTATCATTGATCTGGATTGCCACATGCTCATGGAGCTTTCTAAGGTCATATCCTTTTTCCTCACATTCACGAATAATATACTGTGCTGCATTGGAAACCATAAAATACTGCTGGTAAATACGGAGCAGATTTCCTGCCTTGTCGCTGTCATCCGGATAGAGGAACAACGTCAGGTTCTCACGGATATCGTTCTTATCAAAATTGATTCCGTTTCCAACGATTGCATCATTTACCGTCTCTACATCAAAAAGATGAAGTTTGTTGCTTCCACCTTCGTATCCGGTTACATCAATATCATACAGATGGGAACGAAGACTGAAATCCTTGAACGGGACTTCAAATGAAATACCGGTATCATTGAGCCAGCTGTCTTTTTCAATCCACGGATTCTTCTGTTCATCCTGTTTGTGGTCGGTAAATACCTGTTTGAACAGACCCATATGATAGTTCAGCCCGATTCCGTCTCCCGGAAGTCCGAGTGTTGCAATGGAATCCAGGAAGCAGGCTGCCAATCGTCCAAGTCCACCATTTCCAAGAGACGGTTCCGGTTCAACTTCTTCGATCTCTGCAAGATTTTTCCCATGCTTTTTCAGCACCTCTGCTGTCTCATCATAAATTCCAAGGTTGATCAGGTTGTTGGATAAAAGCTTTCCGATCAGGAATTCTGCGGAAATATAATAGAGTTTTCTCTTTCCTTCGTTCTTCGGTCCTTCTTTGATCCGTTCCTTTGTCAGTGTAAGCAGCGCATAATATACCTGTTCATTCGTTGCCTGTTCAAGTCCTGTCTGGAATTTCTCCTGTAAAATCTCTGTCAGTCTTGCTTCCATGTTCTTCTACCTCCTGTAGTTGATTCTCTTTCTTTCAGTGTTGCCGGAAGATATTTTCCTTCCTGGCTTTTCTTTGTTTCTATCATGTCAAACAGAATCCCGACAGACTGTCTCGCGATCTCTTCAACCGGCTGCGCCATCGTAGTGATCGCCGGCTGATAAAATCCGGTATAGTCAAGTCCGTCAAATCCTGCAACCGCCACATCTTCCGGAATCCTTTTTCCCTCTTCCAGAAGCGCCTTGCATGCACCAATCACCATCAGATCGGAAATTGCAAATACTGCGGTAAATTCTGTTTCTTTTTTCAACAGTTTTTTCATCATCCGATATCCGTTTTCCATCGAATAAGTGGTATCTTCTTCATCCAGATAACAGATTCTTTCCTCATCCGCTTCCAGGCCATGTGCCTTTAGTGCTTCCCTGTAACCTTCCAGTCTGAGTTTTCCGATGTTCTCATCTTTCTTATCCGAGGCAAGGATTGCAATCTTTTTATGTCCGGTCTCGCACAGATAATCTACGATCTTACGGCTTTCCGCACGGTCGTCAATTGATACATAGGATGCGATACATTTCTCCGGCAGTTTATCAAACGCTGCCGTACTTACAACAAACGGAACCTTTATCTTTGCAATCCGCTCTTTGTTCTTCCTGAAATCCCCACCCAGGAAAATAATCCCTCTGAGCTTTTTTTCTTTGATCAACTCCAGTGCGGTATCGACCTCATCCTGATCCTTTCCCATATGCTGGATAAAAAAGGAATATTTCTGTCTGCGGATCTTTTTTTCCATTACCCGCATCATCGTCGCGAAAAATGGATTATCAATCTCCTTTACCAGAATCGCAATGGATTTCGAATCGGTCCGTTTCAGATTCCTCGCACTGTTATTCGGCACAAAATTTGATTCTTCAACCGTCTTTAAAATCATCTTTTTGGTCTCAGGATTGATATCCGGATGATTGTTCAGCGCACGGGACACGGTGCTGACTCCGACCCCGCACTTCTTCGCAATATCTTTAATCGTCATTCCCATTTTATTTCTTTTCTTCTCCTAAGTCCTCTGCATCTTCAGCCTTAAGGAGCATCTCTGTCTTCTCCGGGATCCTGCAATAAAGTTCTGTCATCCTGCGGATCTTTTTCACAAGTTTTTTTGAGATCTCATCCCTATGAAGTCTCCAGATCCAATTACCGCCAAGGGTTGACGGATGATTGATCCTCGCTTCATTACCGAGGCAGAGATAATCCTGAATCGGAATGATACAGGTATCCGCCACGCTCGACTGCGCAAGACGGATGATTTCCCATACTGCTTCATTGACACTGAGTTTCTTTCTTCCCATATAGCGAAGTGCGAACTTCTTATCTTCTTTTTTTAATTCTCTGTACCATCCTGCCAGTGTTTCATTGTCATGGGTTCCCGTGTATACTACACAGTTCTTATCATAATTATGTGGCAGATAGTTGCTAGGCTCTCTGGAATCAAATGCAAACTCCAGAACTTTCATTCCCGGATATCCGGACTCTTCCACCATCCGGATCACACTGTCTGTCAGGAATCCAAGATCCTCTGCAATAATTTTCACATCACCCAGAGTCTCTTTTACCGTCCGGAAAATATCCATTCCCGGTCCTTTTTCCCAATGTCCGAATTCCGCTGTCAGATCTCCGTATGGAATGGAATAATATTCATCAAATCCACGGAAATGATCAATTCGGATCACGTCATAAAGTTCGACACAATGACGGATTCTCTTCATCCACCATGCATATCCGGTCTTTTTATGATATTCCCACTTATAAAGCGGATTGCCCCAAAGCTGTCCGGTTGCACTAAATGCATCTGGCGGGCACCCTGCAACACCAGTCGGAAGTCCGTTCTCATCAAACTGGAACAGTTCCGGATGCGACCAACTGTCTGCGCTGTCGAACGCTACATAAATCGGGATATCACCAATGATCTCAATCCCTTTTTCATTCGCATATGCTTTCAGTGCACCCCACTGTGTTGCAAATTCATACTGCATAAACTTCTGGAACAGGATGCCTTCCCGATTCTCTTTGGCGAATTTTTCCAGCGCCAGCTCATCTCTCAGACGATATTCATCTTCCCATTCACTCCAGCTCTTCCCATCATTCGCGGCTTTGATCTCCGTATAAAGCGCATAATCATCCAGCCATTCTTTATTCTCCTTACAGAATTTCTGAAAATCTGCATCATCTGCGATCTGGCTTCTTTCATATGCTTTTCTTAAGATCTCATACCTGCAGTTATAAATCTTTTCATAATCCACATATCCCGCATTATCACCAAAGTCATATGCCTTACATTCATCTTTTGTAATCCAGCCCTTTTTTATCAGCTTTTCCAGGTCTATAAAATACGGATTTCCTGCAAAAGTTGAGAAAGACTGATACGGCGAATCTCCATACCCTGTCGGACCTAACGGAAGGATCTGCCAGTAGCTCTGACCTGCCTTCTCAAGTGTATCTACAAACTTGTATGCTTCTTTCGAAAAAGCACCTATTCCATATTTTGATGGCAGACTTGCCACCGGCAGTAATATACCGCTTGTTCTCATAATATGCACCTCATATCTTTCTACAGCAACGGTTTCGGTATCGGTATCGGTAACGTTTCCAATAATTGTATTATAAAAGCATTGCATATAAAATGCAATGCTTTTTTTCAACTTTTTCAAAAAATTTGATTTAGTTGTTCTCCGGCTTTTCAACCTGCATGATCGCAGATTTCTGCATCGGGATACGGCAGTTCTTGTTGCTTCCGAATTCAACGATTACGTCTTCATCTGTAATATCAATAACAACTCCGTAAAAACCGCTTGTTGTAAGAACAGTATCTCCTACAGCCAGTTCAGATAACATCAGCTGTACTCTCTTCTGTTCCTTTTTCTGTGGTCTCATCAGTAACCACCAGAATCCTCCGATAATTACAACGTAAAATAAAATAAGTACGATTGGATTATTCATTTTTCTTTCCTCCTGCTAAAATAGACACTGTTACCATCATACACAATAATAGGACATTCATCAAGACATTTTAGAATTTTTTTATCCTAATCTTCTTTTTCTTCCATTTTTGCCAGTGTCTCTTTCTTAAACCTGGCATATCTTCCCTCTTCGATCGCCTCTCTGATGTCTTCCATAAGATGATTATAATAATATAAATTGTGGAGAACGCAAAGCCGCATTCCTAGCATCTCTTTTGCTTTCAGCAGATGACGGATATAAGCTCTTGAATAACGGCGGCAGGCCGGGCACTGACAGCCTTCTTCGATCGGGCGTTCATCCAGTTCAAATTTTGCATTGAACAGATTCAGCTTACCATGCTTTGTATAAACATGTCCATGTCTTCCGTTACGGCTTGGATATACGCAGTCAAAGAAGTCCACACCTCTGTCTACCGCTTCCAGAATATTTGCCGGCGTTCCGACTCCCATCAGATAGGTCGGTCTGGCAACCGGAAGACACGGAACTACTGCATCCAGGATCCGGTACATCTCTTCATGTGTCTCACCAACTGCGAGTCCGCCGACTGCGTATCCATCCAGATCCATCTCTGCGATCTGCTGTGCATGCTCAATACGGATATCTTCATAGACACCACCCTGATTGATCCCGAAAAGCATCTGATGTTTGTTGATCGTATCATCAAGAGAATTGAGTCTTGCCATCTCTTCTTTACATCTTGCGAGCCATCTCGTTGTACGCTCTACCGATGCCTGCATATATTTCCTTTCCGCTACGCTGGACGGACATTCATCAAATGCCATTGCGATCGTAGACGCCAGATTCGACTGAATCTGCATACTTTCTTCCGGTCCCATAAAAATCTTTCTTCCGTCAATATGGGAATTGAAGTATACACCCTCTTCCTTAATCTTTCTGAGTCCGGCAAGAGAAAACACCTGGAATCCGCCGGAATCAGTAAGAATTGGCTTATCCCAGGCCATAAATTTGTGCAGCCCGCCAAGCTTTTTCACTACCTGATCCCCCGGACGCACATGCAAATGATAAGTATTAGACAGTTCCACCTGTGTTCCGATTTCTTCAAGATCTGCGGTAGAAACAGCCCCTTTGATCGCTGCAATTGTTCCTACATTCATAAATACAGGAGTCTCGATCACTCCGTGTACGGTATGGAAGCGGCCGCGCTTGGCGCGACCGTCCCTTTTTATCAGTTCATACATAAAATTGACCTCTCTCATAAATTTAGTAATGACATACAACCGGTGTTCCGGAATCTACATTGTTGAACACCGTCTCTGCAACATCATACTGTAGATTGACACATCCGCGTGACCCATGTTCCAGATACCAGTCCCCGCCAAAGTTCGTCTGCCACGGTGCATCATGCAGTCCGATTCCACCGTTAAATGGCATCCAGTAAGTAACCGGTGATTCCCATTCGTAACTTCCATCTTCCTTCTTTGGTCCACGAAGGGTTGTATCTTTTTCTTTGTATTTCAGAATATATACTCCCTGCGGTGTAGCATCTCCTCTGCTTGGCTTACCGGTAACGATCGGTCCCTGTGTCACAATTGCACCATTTACAAAAAGATACATATACTGGTTTGTCAGATCGACTTCAACATAAGTATTCCCCCAGTCTGCTCCGTCATGACTTGCTGCAGTCTGTGAATAATTCGCCTCTCTCGTTACAGTTTCTCCATTGCGGATATTCGCTTCAAGGGCTGCAATCTCGGCAGCTTCATCAATGATCCATCCATAGTCTCCACCTTCAACCGTTGCACTGTTGCCGCCTCCGGTTGTAAATGTTCTCTTTGTCTGGTAAGTGTCATACTTACTCTCCAGCTGCTGTACATATTTTACAACTGCATCACTGTTAAAGGTAACTGCCATGTTATCATCTACCGTTACCCACTGGGAAATCAGATCTTTATCTACAACTTCTGTATTCGAACCAAAGGTATAAGTGATACTTGCCTTCAGATACTTATTCATATCGTCACATGCTTTCTTCACTTCTTCTGACTCGATTGTGTATTTTGGTTCTACATAGCAGTCTTCAGCGGTCATATCAATCTCGCTTTTGAAACCTTCGATTGATTCTTTCACTACCTTTTTGAAATTCTCGGTATCAATCTTACTTCCGGTCTCCCCAGCTTTGACTACATACGAATTGCCGTCATACTCCGGATGTGCATTTACCGGTTCAACCTGCTGATCTGCCTGCATACACTCGAGACCGTTAATCAGGGTATCCAGCTGGTTTTCATCATATGTAACACCGACAGATGCCGTAATTATCTGTGTCTTTCCAAGGCAGACCGGCCACAGAAATGCATTCTGCTCTTTTACAAGCTTCTGCAGTTCATTTCCTGCTTTGTACGCAAGAGAAATATCTGTTCCGGCAATCTTCTCTTCTGTTCCGTCTGATTCCTTCATCGTGAGAACATATCCATCTACCTGACTCTTCATGTATGACTCTACTGCCGAAACTGATTTCCCGGAGAAGTTCACACCGTTGATCTTCGTATTAAAATAAAAATGATTCATGAAATATACGGAAAATCCAAGGTAAACAACCGCTGCCACTCCAACTACAGCGCCAACTACAATTTTAACCACTTTACCGGACTTTTCTGATCCTTGCTTTTTCTCCCGTTTAGTTCTTCTATGCGGCTTTTCCTCTTCTTCATCAAAGAAAGAATCATCAAAAATTTCTTCCTCATCCGGATTGAATGCTTCTGCATCTTCACTGCTTAAAATATCTGCACTTTTAATAACCGGTGGTACTGCTGTCTCTTCTTCATCCCGCCATTCTTCTGCTCCATCCAGATCCAGAAGCCCGGTCTCTTCACGAACTACTTTCTTTTTCCGGCGCGGAGCCTTTTTCTTAACCGGTCGATCTTTGTCTGAGGCTGCTTTATGATCCACACCATCGCCAGATACGTGATGGCCTGAAGGACGTTTTGTTTTAGTGACTTTCTTTTTCCGCGGTCTTTCTTCGCTTTTCTGTTCTTTTTCATTGATGTCCTTCACCTCACTTACAGTCTGCTCTCTGATCTCTTCCATGATTTCATCTACTGTGCTGTCAAGATTTCTTTCGTTTTTTTCATTCATACTTTTTTCACTCATTTATACTATTGACTTCCTTTTTTCACTCAATATGTAGTCATTATAATACGAAGGGGCGTGTAAATACAATACATAACTTTAACTTTCATATTTTTATCACTTGTTGGGATGGGAATCTTCTATTATAATAATGAGGTGATTTGGGGGAATGAATGATTTGCGTTGTGATGACAAATAGAATAAACGAAACGTTTCAAATCCCATCGCGCAAGTGTTCTTCTGCTTTATTGTTCGTTTTTTCATTTTGACTGATTCACAAATTAATTCTTTATAAATAAAAGCTTACAGAAAGGATGATATATAGTATGGCAGGATCTATTTATGGAAGATTGTTTCAGATTTCTACATGGGGGGAATCGCACGGAAAGGGGATCGGTGTTGTGATCGACGGGTGTCCGGCAGGGCTTTCTCTTTCAGAGGAGGATATCCAGGTTTATCTGGATAGAAGAAAACCCGGACAAAGCCAGTTTACAACCGGACGTAAGGAAAGTGATATGGCACAGATCTGGTCCGGCGTATTTGAAGGCCGGACGACCGGAACTCCGATTTCAATTCTCGTACAGAACCAGGATCAGCGTTCCCGTGATTACGGAAATATTATGAACACATACAGGCCGGGACACGCAGATTATACATTTGATGAAAAGTATGGTTTCCGTGATTACAGAGGAGGGGGACGCTCTTCCGGAAGAGAAACTACTGCCAGAGTTGCAGCAGGTGCAGTTGCTGCTAAGATTTTGAAAGAACTTGGCATTGAAGTACATGCTTATACGAAAGCAATCGGTCCGGTATCTGTTCCGGAAAATGAATACCATCCGGAAGAGATTTTCCAGAACCCGATTTATATGCCAAGCAACGCATATGCCCAAAAAGTATCTGCCTATCTGGAAGAATGTATTAAAAATCAGGATTCCTCAGGAGGCATCATTGAATGTGTTGTTACCGGTATGCCGGTAGGAATCGGTGATACTGTATTTGAAAAACTGGACGCCAATCTTGCCAAAGCAATGCTGTCCATCGGAGCAGTCAAAGGTTTTGAGATCGGTGACGGCTTTAAAGCTGCAGATACAAAAGGAAGTATCAACAATGATTCCTTCCATATAAAAGATGGAAGGATCACCAAAGACACCAACCATGCAGGCGGTGTCCTCGGCGGTATGAGTGACGGAAGCAAGATCATCTTCCGCGCGGCAGTAAAGCCGACTCCGTCCATTTCACAGCCACAGTCCACCGTCACCAAAGATGGAGAAAACACCGAAATGATCATTAAAGGACGTCACGACCCGGTCATCGTCCCACGCGCCGTCGTAGTCGTAGAATCCATGGCCGCAATCACGATCCTCGATCTGCTCTTCACCAACATGAGTGCCCGAATGGACAAACTCAAAAGCTTCTACGGCACTGATGTGGTGGCCTTATTTTGATATCTGATTTCCAAGATAAAACTTCATGTATATTTTGTATGTTTTATCTGCTATTGTACCGTCAGACTTCTATTCCATAGAGTTCCTCCTTATTTTTTATAATAACTGTCTGGGCTTTGAAATAATTTCTGACACACAAAAAGCCACCTCAGTCAGGTGGCTTTTTATAACCGATTCCATTCTCCAATAACATCTTGAAAATATACTCTGACGTTCCTATCAGAATTATGATTTCTGTATCACAATGCATCTCTCCCTGCTTTTGCATATTTTCCAAAATGACACTCCATTCAGTATAACATGAAATCAGCAATTTTCTTGTTGCCTTATTACTTCCGATAACATCGACAGCAGTTTATCAAGCTCAATGGGTTTTGCGATATGACCATTCATACCAACTGCAAAAGCATCTCTCTTATCTTCTTCAAATGCATTTGCTGTCATTGCAATGATAGGTATGCATGCTTTATCCTTATCCAGCAGGCGTCTGATTGCCTGTGTTGCTTTATAACCGTTCATTTTCGGCATCTGAATATCCATCAGGATCATATCATATGTATCTGCCGGCATCTTTTCTATCATATTTACACATTGAATGCCATCCTCCACACGTTCTGTTTTAATGCCGGCACGCTCAAGAATTGCTTCTGTAATCTCTGCATTCAGATCATTATCCTCTGCCAGAAGGATATTCCTGCCTTCAAGGATTTCGCTGCCTGTTCCAGACTCTTCAATATGTTTTTTTACATAATAGCTTTCATCGGCTATCTTATGTTTAAGTGTAACTGTAATGGTGCTGCCCTTTCCGAGTTCACTCTCTACATCTATTGTTCCACCAAGCAGATCAACATATTTCCGGACTATCGACATTCCCAGTCCGGTTCCTGCGATTTTGCTCTTTGTAGTGTTCTGTTCACGTGTAAATGCGTCGAAAATCTTCGTCATATAATCCTGACTCATGCCAATTCCTGTATCACTCACTCTGTTCCTCACGATCATGTACCCTGGCTCGTCGCATGGCAATTCATCTACGCTCATCATAACAGAACCACCGGACGGAGTATATTTTATAGCATTGCTCAGGATGTTGACAAATATTTCTTTCACCTTGGTAACATCTGTCAGTACATGCTCATGTTCTACATTCATCGTGTAATGAAGCACAATATTCTTTTTCCTTGCTTTCTCATCAAATACTGCAAACAAAGACTTCCTGACATCTTCAATCCGGCAGTAATTCTCATCAAGCTCCATCCTTCCACTCTCGATCCGGGCCATATCCAGTACATTATTTATGATTGACAGGAGAAGATTCCCCGACTGCTGCATTTTTTCCAAATGTTCTAAGGTTTCAGGCATGTCTTTTCCTTTCAGTTCATTCTCCATAAGCTGTGCATAGCCCAGAATTACATTCATAGGCGTCCGGATGTCATGTGACATATTGTTAAGAAAACGAGTCTTTGCGAGACTGGCATCCTCTGCTTTTTTCAAAGCAATCTCCAATTTATCATTGAGTTTTTGTGTATTATTTGCTGCAAGCTTTGCAACAGTTTCTGCTTTTCTTGCCTTTCGTAAAAGTACGAGGATAATACTAATTATACTGAATGCAAAAAATATTGCCGTAATAAAAAAAGCAATCAGATTATCTTTTACAAAGTCAGAAAATGTTACCTTATCTGCCGTACTGTCATAGATAGCAAGTGCACTTGTAAGCATATCAGACGGCATGGCCTTTAAGGTTTTATTCAGTATTGATAAAAGGCTACCCGCTCCACCTCTTACCGCAAAGCATGCCTCCATTGTTTTTGTAAGTGGAACACTCTTGAAATTTCTACTGTTATCATATATCATCGCCTGGCTTGCTCCCATGAGAAAACAGTCTGCCTTTTCATTCAAAACCATATCTGCTGCATCATCAAGCGAATCACAATCTACCAGCTCCCATTGTGGATAACAGAAAGCAATATGCTGTTTTAAGGCTTCTTTTTCCTTTTGCACAGCTACTTTATACACATTATGCTCATCAAAATTTTCTTCATCAGTTACCGCCATCAGGCTGTAAGTCCAGGCTGTGTTTGTAAGTGCATATCCTTTTTCTTCTGCAAAACAGGGATTTCTGCCGGTATAAAAAATCATGTCAATCTCACGCTCTTGTAAAGCCTGTATCATTTCGTCATAATCATTGTATTCCTGTATATTAAATTCCAGTTTCTGATTCCCCAGACAGTCTTTGGCATAGGATACATATTCTGCCAGCATTCCGGTAAGTTTTCCAGTTTCTTCGTCCATGGAAAATACCGCCGGATCATTGCTCTGAAATCCGATCCGGATGTTACCATGTTCTTCCACCCAGGACTTTTCTTCACCTGTAAGAATCTGACTATATTCAAGCGTAAAATACTTCTTATACAAATCTGCCTTAAAAAATGGACTATCTTGATCTAGCTTGCGCATTGCCCAGTCCAGCTCCGTCTTGATATCGCTGCGCTCTTTATTTATTGCAAAATATATGCCTGATTTGCCAATCGTGGTAACAGATGATATTCCCTGTTCAGACCAGACGGATTCCTCCAAAGATACAAAAGCATCAATCTCATGATTCGCTAATTTCTTTTCGACATCATCGTTATTATTCACATTTACATGCTCTGTATGTATGCTATTCTTATTTTCCCATTCTGTCAGCATAATTTCCGGTTCTGTATCCATGAGCACACCTACTCGTTTCCCGTCCATAGATTTGAAATCGGACATTCCCAGATCCATGTTTGACAAATCAGCATAAAGAATATATTTTTCTTCACCCATCGCTTCATCTGAAAAAAGCATCCTTTGTTCACGTTCATCGGTATAAGAGATATCGCCCATGATATCAATCTCACCATTTTCAAGCTTATCAAAGCAGTTGGACCAGTCACATTTCACGTACTCAAATTTCCATCCGGTATAGCCTGCCAGAGCCTGCAGGAGTTCATACCCATATCCTCGTCTGACACCGTTTTTATCGATATAATCAAAGGTATCTTCAAAGGATCCGATACGGACGATCTGTGACTGTTTTTCATCATTATTCTTTTCAGCGGCCCGGCAGTGTACTGATAATATCATCCACATTCCTAAAATCACAAATATACCTGCAAATAGTACGTCTGATTTTTTTCTACTTTTGTACATTGTTCTTTTCTCCTTAAATCACCAGATTATTACACGTCACAAACCCAAAAATTTCAGCATGGTTGGGACAAGAATATTCATATCAACAGGCTTTGCAACATGAGCATTCATTCCAACAGAAAGACCCTTTTGTGCATCTTCTGCGAAAGCATTGGCAGTCATCGCAATAATAGGGATCCTGGCTTTTTTCGTATCCTTCATCTTTCGGATAGCTAATGTAGCATCATATCCATTCATAACCGGCATCTGGATATCCATAAGGATCATCTTGTAATAATCAGCATCAGCCTTTTCAATCATGTCAATACATGCAACACCATCATTGGCAGTCTCAACAATACATCCTTCTTCCTTCAATAATTCCGTTGCGATTTCAGTGTTGATCTCATTATCTTCGACCAGTAAGATCCGAACACCGTTCAACCAATTCTTATTGCTCAAATTACTGTTTTTCTTCACCAGAGAATCGTCTTCTGACGCTTTTCTGCAAGGAATAGTTACTGTAAATGTGGAACCTTTACCCTGCTTACTTTTCACTTCTATTGTGCCATCCATGAGCTCTACAAGCTTTTTTGTAATGCCCATTCCGATGCCGCTGCCCTCAATATGACTGGATGTAGTGTTACGTTCTCTTTCAAAAGTTTCAAAAACACGCTTTTGGAATTCTTCAGACATACCAATTCCATTATCGGTAATACTAATGATCATATTGCACCAGTCTTCTTTTTCACAGGATTTCTGTACAACATTACAGGATATCCAACCTCCTGTATTTGTATACTTTATTGCATTGCTTATTATATTAAGACAGACTTCTGACAGGTGAGGTTCATCCATATACACATATGGATACATGATTTGTTCTGTCAAAGAGATCGTCTGATTTTTACTTTCTGCCTGTTGTTGGAACATAATGACACAATTTTCAAAGCACTCATGGACATTTGAAACAGTGTATTCCATCTCAACCTTATTATTCTCAATTCTTGCAAGATCTAAAACATTACCAAGCATCGACAAAAGTTCTTTTCCGCATATTTGGATTTCTTCAAGATATCTGCCAAGCTTATCTGTTTCCTGCAAATGTCTGGATGCCAGTTCTGCATAACCAATGATTGCATTCATAGGAGTTCTGATATCATGAGACATATTTAACAGAAATGATGATTTTGCTTTGTTTGCACATTCCGCTTTTAATTTAGCTTCCCGCAATTCTTCCTCTTGTTTTAATTCCCTCAATTTTTCATCTGTCACATCTCTATTTGCAAACAACACGGATGTCACATTTCCATTTTTATCATAACTCTGAGGAACAACCATGGAAAGAAACCATGATCCATCCTTCTTTTTGAATTCGGAAGACATAGATTCTTTATTATGAAGACGTGCCGCCATGGTTTGTATGTCAAAAAATTCCATATACTTCTGCACAAATGGTTCTGCTATAATATCTTCGATAATCTTGAACTGAGGATCCCAATCTGAAGTATTCTCTTTAATACCCATATCCATTTCTCGAGATCTTTTAACAAGTTCTATCTTCTTTGTTTTTAAGTTCAGCCTTGAGATATGATAATAAGCAGTACCTAATGCATGAAGGGCCTGCCGGGTTTTTTTGACCTGCTCCCCCAATGCGAGAGGGAACTCTTCACCGTCCATCTGTTCCAGATCCGGTGTTGAATGATGCAGATGCTGAACCATCCATTTTCCATTCGTCCACTTATAGATAATCGTAAATCTTGTCTCCATTTTAAAACAGATTGAACCATCTTTAAACAGACCAGTAAAATCTACTGTTCCATGTGCAAGAACATGGTCATCATCAAGTCTTTCTTCTTCCTGATGTAAATTTCTTACTTCGAGTCTGATTTTTCCTCTTCGTTTTACATCAAATTTGAATGATTCTAAAAACTCATGCAGATTCGTGAATAACTCATGTTTCCCAGTTCCAATCAGACTGATATTTTCATCAAAATAATTTTCTATACCAAGATTACTTACTGATCCGGCATTAATATATATTTTCAAAAGTTGTTCTGTGAGTTTTTTAAAATCATCCATACGCTACCCTCTCTTTAAAAAACTTAACTATCAAAATATCCAATGATCCCGATGTATCCATCCTTCTTTAAAGGCGACCATAATTATAGTTAACTGACCTGAAATTGCATTGTAATCAATGGAATTCATGCCACTGTTCAGTTCATTGGTTTCTGCATCTTCTTTTTCCGCATTTTTGCTGCCACAGCCTGACAGAAGCGATATGCTCATCACCATCATTAAGAGTACAGCCAAAACTCTGTTTCATTTTTTCTTTTTCATTACGAATCTCCCATTTGAAATTATTTTCCGCTAGTTCAACGATTCATGAATTACCTTTACCAGTAAATTCCCATCAACAGGCTTGGAAATATGCTCATCCATCCCTGCTTCTTTTGCTCTTATTCTGTCCTCTGTGAATGCATTTGCTGTCATTGCAATGATCGGTATTTCCTTAGCATCCTCTCTGTCCATAGAACGGATCCTCTTTGTGGCATTATAACCATTCATGACTGGCATCATGATATCCATCAGAATCACATCAAATTCACCAGGTCTGCTTTTTTCAAATATTTCAACAGCCTCCAGTCCATTCCATGCTTTGGTCACTTCAGCGCCTTCATTCTGAAACATAAATTCTGCAATTTCCATGTTCAGCTCATTATCTTCCGCCAGAAGAATGTGCAGCCCCTTTATCGTTTTTTCTGATGCATCCTTCTGTTCTTTCCGTTTATCCGTAGCCAGATCTATTCTGAATGGAACCTGGATCACAAATGTTGTCCCAACACCTTCTTTACTTTTAAACATAATGGTTCCACCCATTTTTTCAACCAGCTTTTTGGTAATTGGCATTCCCAGACCTGTTCCGGCAAATTTTGTGCGGCTTCCTGCATGTTCCTGTGCAAATGGTTCAAAAATATGTTTTTGGAACTCTTCTGCCATTCCGATTCCGGTATCCCGGCAGACAAATTTCATTATCGCCGTTTCTGGCTGTTCGGATGGAATTTCTACGCAGCTGATATAAATATGTCCGTTTTCTCGATTATATTTCACCGCATTCGACAGAATATTCATCATCACACGTTTCACATACCCCGAACTTCCGATAAGATTCCGGTGTATGATTTCTTTTTTCTCCCACGCAATCCGGATATTCTGTTCTGCTGCAATCTGTTCGATCACAACAAATACTTCCCTGAAAATACTGCTCAGATTGAATGGTATTTCTTCCAGAATCACTTCATCTGACTCCAGCTTACTCATATCCAGGACATCGTTTACCAGTTCCAGAAGCAGATGAGAGGCCTCTTTGACTTTTGCCCTGCATTCCGTCTGTTTTTTCATATCGTCTGCATAATGATCTGCCACATTGAGCACACCGCAAATTCCATTAATCGGAGTCCGGATATCATGGCTCATTCGCTGAAGAAACTCTGTTTTTGCCTCATTGGCGGCTTCTGCCTTTTTTGCAGCTATCAGAAGTTCTGCTTTATATTTTTCATCTTTTTCCTGTTCCAGTTTCTGATGTGTCAGATTGGTTTTATATGTCCAGAACCAGAATAAACCGAACATCAAAAAATAAAGAAAAATAACACTCATCACATTTAATGGAAGGTTGTGGAATACTTCCGTATCCAGAAGATATGCATAGATATAATAATCACGCTGCTTCAGCATGATTCCGTAACATCCGATTCCTTCTTTCTTAAAATGATAGATATGTTGACTGTCTGTATGCTTTTTCATTGCCTGAACCACTTCGTTGTCGGCTGTATTCTGCCCCAACAGGCTCTCATCATTGCAGGCAACAACTGTCCCATTGTCTGCAACAAGAATCGTTCCATCTTTCTGAGTACTATAACCGTTTAAAAGCCTCTGTATCGTCAGTGTATAGTTTCTGGCAAATTCAGGAGAAGTGTAATAGTAGATTGCGACGATGCCCGGTGCATCTTTTCTGGCACAGGCTGCAATATCGATATGTGCCCCATCTTCCCTGGTAAACCGTTCCGAATAGCTTCTTTCTTCATATCTGGCAAAATCCATGATGATGTCTTTTTGCAGATACTCCGTAATCTCATTAGTCAGAGACTCATCTGTGCTGTATTCACAGTCCGTCTTTCCATCTGCATCCAATACAAGGATACCATCCACCCAGAGAGTCTGCAGATTTTCCTTCAGAAAATCCCGGCTTAGCTGCCCGCCGTTTTCTGTTTCCGTTTTAATATTTGTACTCATCTGTCTGGCACTTTCAATCGCACGGAGGAGACTTTTGGATTCCGATGATTCATTATAATGGGTGTAGGTGGAACACTGCACTTTCACATACTTTACAATCTCCACCATTCTTTTCTCTGCTTCCGCTTTTTCTGAGTGGAAGAAATAAAACAGGGAGACTACCGCCACACAGATTCCAAGCAGACCGCCGAGCAGCTGGATTCGTTTTTCTTTTTTCTTAATATCCAAGATCATCCACCTCCAGATACTTCTGGGGATCATCCAGATATTTTTCAATGATTTTCAGGGATGTGCCATCCTGGCGCATTTCTTCCAATGTCTGTTCCATCTGCTCACAGATTCCTCTGTCATCATCTTTTGCAAAAGCAACACCTATCCCGGTGATCATCAGAGGCTCTTCCAGGATACGGAAGCTTGTATCATAATCCTTCATATACTGGACAACAGATTCCTCATGTGCGGCAACTGCATCCACATACCCTTTTCCCAGAAACGTATAGATCAGTTCCCGATGTCCAAGACTGATCAGATTGCCCAGTTTTGGGATTCTCTCATCCATCCTGTCCAGAAAGATACCTTCCGGTTTGGTTGTGGACTGGACAGCCAGATTCTTTCCCTCCAGATCACTCAACTTATAAATATCGTTGCTCTCGTTTACGGCTACCACCTGTCGACTTGCTATGTATGGTCCTGCCCAGCGGTAATCATCAAGGCGTCCTTCCATGGAAAAGCAGCCCATGATACAGTCAATCTCTCCGCTTTCTACCAATTCTTTTTTCTTCTCCCAGTTGATCTGGACAACATCCACCTGATATCCCATTCTTTTGAAAGCTTCTGTAGCAAGTTCTACATCTATGCCCGTAGGTACACCATCCTCATTCAGATAATTGTATGGTGGGTAGTTATCGCTGCCGAGTGTAATGACCGGCTTTTCTGTTTCTTCTCTGGTGTTATCTATGTTTTTACACCCTGCCAGGGTGACTGCTAAAATTTCCGCAAGCAGAATGCCTGCAATCACTCTTTTCCCTTTCATTTTCCTCCTATTCCTAACCATCCTTTTCGTTTTTTTCATATATCTATGAAATAAAAAAACACTGTCCTACAGACAGTGCATCTCATTTCATGCAACTGGCTGCCATTTTACAGGCCCTGTAGCTTTGCGTCCCAGATTTTCATCTGGTTTGCCGATCATCCTATTATAGTTTTTAAACTTATGCAAAAATATTGATGTTATTATACTCCCACAATCTATCGTGCATAAGAAAAACCTCACCGCTTTAACGCTGAAAAATAAAAAAGAACAGCCGATACATATACTCGAACTGTTCTCCTACTTCCAAAGTCCACGCAGCATTGACATTACTGTTTCCTGCTCATTTGTACTCAGATCATTCCATCTCCTTAAAACTTCTTTCTGTTTTTCTGTCAGATTCTCCGAATTACTTTCCTGAAAAAACTGCGATAATGTCACACCCAATGCTGTATATATTTTTTCTAGTGTAATCAATGACGGCAGTCTCGTTTCTGCAAAAGTCTTTTTCGCTTATATCATCTTTATAATATCACAGACAGCTACGTTTGTCACATAAAAGTTTTGAAACTCAAACAAAAAAAGCAACAATTTAGCCTTAACTTTTTATTTGCAGGCTACATATAATCTTTTTACAAACTCAACTGCATTTTTTAGATCTTCCTCATCCGGATGACCTTTGCAATACCACCTACCAGTGTGACATGCTCCCACCACTTAAATCACAGATTTTGAAGTGAGGGCTTCTTGCTCAATGGCTCTACTGAGCCAAGTATCTACAAGCTATCCTCGAGTGCCCCGCGATTCATTTTACCCAGTTATGGGATATTTTCATTGTCTGGATACAGACACTTTCCATTTATCCTGCTAACAACATACGGCGTGCTTCTTCACGTATATTGATTGCCGCATTCAGATCCCGATCTATCCGATTTCCACATGTACAAAGATATACTCTGTCCGAAAGTTTCAGTTCTTTCTTTATATTGCCACATTTACAGCATTTTTACTGGAAGGGAAAAAATGGTCTACACATACCAATCTCTTTCCTCTCCATGTCAGCTTATATTCCAGCAATTCCCGGAACTTTCCATAACTGTTGTCCATGACACTTTTTCCAAAATGCATACACTGGCTCATTGCTTTCATGTCAATATCTTCTACTGCAACAACATCATATACCTCTGCTATTTCATGACTCAGTTTATGCAGAAAATCTTTCCTCTGGTTTCGGATTTTTTCATGACATAATGCAACACGTTTTTTCTGTCGGTAATAATTGTTGCTTCCTTTCACGCAATGAGATAACTTTCTCTGTTCCCTTGCCATCCGCTCCTCGCTTTTTCTGAAATATCCTTCATTTTCTCTCTGTATATCTTCAGAAAACACAGCCATTCCATGCATTGCATAATCAATTCCAAGTATCTTTGCGTCTTCATAATCAAATTCTTCTGCTTGGTTTTCACAGTCAGATTTTTCATATAATAAACTTGCATAATACTTTCCGGATGGTTCCATACTGATTGTTACAGATTTCAGGCAATATTTTTCTAGAATATCACGATGTTTTTTCATACGGATCCATTTCAGTTTCGGAAGTTTTATCCGATGGTCTGCTACCTGAATATTTCCATTGACCACATTTGTCGTATAGCTTTTTCTGCTCCTGTGTTTTGATTTGAATTTTGGAAAGCCAATCTTTGGATCCCTGAAAAAATTCTTATATGCCTTTTCCAGATGCAGCTGCACATTTGCAAGTGCCAGGGAATCCACTTCTTTCAAAAATGGATATGCTTTTTTATACATCGCCGGTGTATTTCGTAGCATTTTTTTCGATGCTTCATATTCCCGTATCTTATCATTCAACATCTGATTATATAAAAAACGACAGCAGCCAAATGTTTTTGCGAGCAGAACTTCCTGTTCTCTGTTTGGATATATACGAAAACGATAAGCTATATTCATCTTTTTTTCTCTCCCTGCGTCTCGATATAATTACGGATAACATCAATCGGTGCCCCACCCGCTGTCAACAGGCAGAAACTTTGGCTCCAGAATGCTTCCTTCCAAAGTCTTTCCCTAATCTGTGGATATTCCTTTTTTAACAAACGGCTGCTTGCACTTTTATACGCATTGATAAATTTACTGAGTTCTGATTTTGGCTGTGCCCGAAACATAACATGCACATGATCAACATCATGATTCCATTCTTCCAGTGTGATTCCATAATCAGGTGCAATACGTTCCCAAATCTCTTTTGCACGTTTCGAAATCGGATCATCTATTACTTTTCTTCGGTATTTTACAACCATGATCAGATGATAATACATCAAATATACTGAATGTGCATTATGATCCATTTTATCCATATAATCAGTCCTTTCTATTCTTTCGACTGATTATAGTATACCATACTTCACGATGTAGAACAAGTGTTCTGCATTCTTTTTCTGCAATTCATCTCCAACCTGTAGAGGAAGGATAATTCTTGCTAACTTTTGTTAAATGGACCAAATGTGTCATAACCCTTGCATCCGAATTTTCCTATCACTTTAGAACGCTTCTCGTCCAAAATCTGCTCTATAGATTTATAATTCGCACTTCCACCATAAGTACAGATCAGAAATACCTTTTTATCGTCCGGTAGATTCTTCTCTACAAATCCCAATATCGACTGATGAAATTTTGAAAAATAGATTCCTGATGCAAATCCAATCATATCATAACTGCTCAGATCTACATCCGGCTGTTTTACAGCATCAATCAAATCGACCTGGCATTCTTCTGCTATGCCCTTTACTAGTTTTTCTGTATTTCCATGATGTACAGATGCATATACGATTGCTTTTCTCATTTGTTTTCCTTTCTGCCTGTCTCCATTGTTTTAGTATTCTTTTGAAATTTCTCCTGTACCATCATGAGCATTTTTTCAAAAGACTGTGCAAACCTTACATCATCTTCTTCTGTTCGTTTTTTCGGTCCCTTGATATGATTCTTATGGGAACTTCTTCTGGCTTTTTTATTCAAATGACGTTCCATGAGCATCTGATCAATATTGTCATTCGTGTACCATTTGCCCGATTGATGAATGGCATAAGCACCTTTTCCCAGTGCCATTGCTGCAACACCATAGTCCTGTGATACGACAATATCTCCTTTATGGCAGATACTGATCAGTTTATAATCTACTGCATCTGCTCCTGCCCCTACTACAATCACTTCGCTATAATCAGAATACAAAATATGATTCGTATCACACAGCAATGTAGTTGGAATATTATATTTCTCTGCTATTGTCTCGATAATATCTACTACCGGACATGCATCTGCATCTACAAATATCTGCACTAGTGCCTCTCCATTTCTTTTTATATCTAAAATCTACTATAATAGAATTATACCACTATTCCCTCTTTTCACCAAACACTATTCTAGCACCACATCCCGCCGCTGACACTCTCATAGCAGAACCATTCCCATAACTTCCGTATGGCTTAGGATTTCTTTCTCTAAACCAATACCTGAATCTTCCACCATAACCTGCATATGGATATCTTTTTCCCCAATCCTGCATGTTAGTTACTACCGCTTCTTCTATTTTCTTTACTGTAGCTTCCGTTCCGACTGCAAGAAGAGCTTCTCCAACTGCTATTGTCATAACAGAATCATCTGTAAAGCTACAGCCTTTACTAAACAAATCAAACTTTTTTGTAATTAACTAAAATTAGTCAATTCTTACCCGCTTTTTATTTTTCAAAAAAGCCTCCATTTTCCTTATAAAACGGTTGCTTTTTCTCTAAACTATAGTATAATAAACCTTGTCGTGTGTATAGAAATACTAAACTCTAGGTTTACAAGTTTACTGTCCGTCTACTTCCATAGTTGTTCTTTTCGCCCCGAATTCTGCAATTTTTCGGGGTTTTTTGTTTGTCTATATCCGCCAACGTTTATTCAGAGGTGGGCTAAAAGTGGGCTAAATTTCTGCACAAAAAGAGCAGCTTCAACGGCTGCTCTCTCCTAAAATATACTTGCTATTTTCTGCATTTCTTCCGCTTTTGTATCTGGTAGTACATGGCTGTACAAATCCATTGTCATGGCTAAAGAACTATGTCCAAGAATAGTTTTAAGTACTTGCGGTTTCATTCCGGCTTCAATGGCTCTTGTAGCGAATGTATGACGAAATACATGGCTTGTGATCCGTGGAAAATCTTGCCCAGCTTCATGTATTTTTCCAACAACATTATCAATTTCCGTTTGTAACATCTGGACACTGATCGGGTTTCCATCTACAGTGCAAAATAAATACCTGTCGATTTTCTCTACCTTAAATGACCAGTAATTTTTCTGGTTTTCCAAATAATTCATTGTATCAGCCATTAACGGTACATCTCTGACTGATGTTTTTGTTTTTGCTGTATCATCCATAAATCCTTGTCCATTGATATACTTTAGAGTTCTTGTAATGTGTATTACATTTTCTTTTCTGTCAATATCACTCCAACGAAGCCCCCGGATTTCCCCGGAACGCATCCCAGTTCTAAGCATAACAGCAAAAAGATTATACAAATAGCTATCCTTTGCATATTCCATAAACAAGCTCTGCTGCTCTCTGGTCAATGCTTTTCTTTCCTTTTCTGGTTTGGTATTGCGTGGTAAATTGGTAGCATCAAAGGGGGTTCTAACTATTATTCCATCTTTTACGGCTTGTTTAAAAGCATTACTCATAAAAGCCTTTATAACCTTAATTGTAGCTAGTTTATGATTGCTTTTCACAAGATCATTATAAAATGCCTGAATATCTGCACCCTTTATTTTATCAAGCTTCACATTTCCGAAACGCTCTTTTACACATGAATTATAATAATTGCGATACGTTTGGATTGTTCCGATCTTAACAGAATTCATTTTATAATTTTCAATCCAGAAATTGAACCATTCATCAAAAGTATAACTTGTCGGTTTGATATATGTTCCATGCGCAAGCCGGTATTTTAAATCAACTCTCTTTTTCTTTGCTTCGGTGAGAGTCGGAGCATATTCATAATATGTTTTTCCATCATGTTTCACTCTGATTTCAAAGGAATTTGTATTTTTCTTTCTGATCCCTGTTGGTAACTTCTTCCCCTTTGTAACTGCTGTCATAATATCACATCTTCCTACCTTAATTCTTTACTTACCCTGTTTATTAGTGTTTCCATCTTTTTCCAGAAAATCAGATTTTTTCCGGCTGCCGGAGCTGTCGGATTATCTTTCAGACTTTCCCATACTTCAATTTCATCTGTGATTCTTTGATGTGTAAGTGCAAAATACATTTTAAGATCAACAGCTTCTTCAGTAGTTAATGCGATATGCTTCATTAGCTGTTTTTCTTCCTTTGCTTTGCCGTTGGTATATGAAAATATTGTCTTACTGTTTTTTAGTGGCTCCTGCTTAGGATTTTTTTTGTTGTTTGACACATCAACTTTTATCTTTTTTGGTTCTTCCTGCATCAAAACATATTTTACAGGCTCTTTCTTTTCTGGTTTTTCATATTTTACTGTATAACTCATAAATTATTCTCCTTTCTCGCCGTTGATTTTTTCTGCTTTAGCAGCTTTAAGCCCTTGTCCATATCCGAGACAAAATGCAGCCGAAGCAATTTGATATTTAGTAGGATATTTTTCCGTTATCTCTACCAATGTATGAAAACTGATATCGTATCTTGAGGATATATTTTTCCGGGCTTCTTCAATCGCATTCATTACATTTATCCTTGCCATGTTTTTACTCCTTTTCTACACTTTTACAAATATTCTCTGCACTTTCGCAATACACTCTTGCAGTACGCACAAGCCACATGATCCGATCATGTTCAAAAAGAACTCGACAGCTTGCTTCTCCAACTTTATTACCTGTATCCCCTCTGTAAAATTTTATAGCTTCTGTCATGTTTAAATTCCAATACGTGTCGTACCTGTCTGTGATTTCGTTTAATGCCATTTTGAGTTCGCTTAACTCTGCCTTTACATCAGATAAAGCATCTTCAAGTCTTTTTTCATTTTCCATTTTGAATCTTCCTTTCTTAAAAAAGTATTTATTTGTATTCGCTTGTATTCATTCTACCATCACTTTTTATAGATGTCAATATGAATACAATTGTATTCATATTGCTTTCATGCTAAAATAAATTTGAAAGGAGCTGTTTTTATGGGAAATACCATTCCAACAACTGTGAGAATTCCAGAAGAGTTAAAATCTAATCTGGAAGAGATTGCGAAACGTGAAAACCGAAGTTTAAACAACTTAATCAACATTATTTTGCAGTCATACGTCAATGAAGATAAAGCAAAATGATAATTTTAAAGGCAAGGTCTGTTTTCCCTTGCCTTTTTGCTGTCTCATTTTCAATTTCTGTGGCAATAACTCCATGGATAGGACACTAGTTATCAATTTCAATGCTTTCAGTGGTAAATTGTTCGGCTGGTGGTCTGTGTCCCATTCTAAACGGGAATAGAGGGCAAGTTTTTAAAAGGCATTCCCGAACCTCTAACCGTTGCCCGGCGCAGCATTCCAAACATTTTCGCCTAATTGCTTTCAGTGGTGTAATTTTAGACATTATTTTTCGCCCCCATTGACCTGATAGAGCGAATCCATAGCATAAATTAGCTTTGCCTTGCTGCCATCTACGGTATCAAATTCAATCAGTATGCCGTTTTCGCCCCCAATCTTTATATCTTCGATGCTTATAACTTTTGCACCGTATAAAGACGGGATAGCATCTGCGTAGTCTACTTCCTGCATCTCTTCTGTAATTTCTTCTGTATCATTTTCTTCTGGAAATACTTCCGTAGAACCATCAATTATTTTCTGAAGTTCACGCAAATTGTACATAGCATCACAAAGCTTATCTGAAATAGCATCTGTTAAATCATTTATTTTTTCAATTGATGCCTGATCTCTAGGCTCGTCCGCTGAAAAGATATTTCCAGTGGCAAGCTGATAATTAGCAAATTCCAAAGAATTCATTATATTTTCAAGATTCGCTTCAACTTCATTCATTTCAAAATAACAATTATCACTCATGTTAATACCTCTTTCTTCAAATAATTTCTTTGATTTTCTTTCTCATTCTCAATTTTTTCAGTGCTTGCTGTTGTAATTGCCGGACTTGTTTTTCTGTATCTCCCGTATTCTCTGCAATTTTTGCCACTGTTAAATTATCCAGATAAAACAATTTGATAACTTCACATTCAGCAGGCAATAAAACATCATTGAGAATTTCCCAAAACTCCGCTATAGACAACCTTTTTACAGTTTTCTCTTCCAGATCAGTTACACCCGGCAGCAGTTCCGCTAATGTGCTTTCATTATCTTCACCGATTGGAACATCTATGGAAGTGACTTTTAACTCCTTTAAAATGTCCAGTTCCCGTAAATAATCCCTTGAAATAAAGAATTCACGCATCACAAGGGCATTATCTGGCATACGTCCATGTTGTTTTTCATAATTCTCCCTGAACTTTTTTATTTGCAGTATCAATGTCAGTTGGTTTTCCGTCACATTAGAATGCTTTGCGATTACTCTGGTTAAGTGCCATTTCACACAACTGTATAAATACGTCTTAAAACTTGCTTCACGCTCAAAACTATAGCTGTTTGTGGCACTTTCCAGAGCTAAAAAGCATTCTTGCAGTAAATCATCGACTTCCAGAACATTAGAATAATCTGCACGATTACGGCATAGTTTTTTGAATAACGGCAAATATTGATTGTACAAGGCTAGCAGAGCGAGCTTGTCACCCTGCTTTGCCTGTGTAATAGTTTTGATTTCTGATAAATCCATTTTACTGATCTACGTTTTCGCTTTCCTCTTCTGGACTCACATTTTCAGTTGCATCATCTTCCGGCTTGTAAAAGTTTGTATCTGGTTCTTCTGGATCAACACCAAACCCGTTAAGAAATTCGCCGTCTTTGTCAGCATTTTCGGCTTTTTTCTTTTCATTTTCTGCAATATCTCTTGAAATTTCTTCATCAATAGACTTCGCTACTGTACGAATTTCCATATTTTCCGGCATAATCTCCACAGAAGAAAGCTGATTTCCAACGAAAATATCAATTTCAGCATCTGGAAGTCTAAGCCAGTTTTTTCCGTCCTCATCATCTGCAAATTTTCCGAACGTTTCATTCATCTTGTGGAACTTTTCAATTTTCTGATCTGGTGAAACATAATTTTTAAGCTCATAACCGTGAGATTTCGCATAATCATGTAATAAGCGTGCGTCAGCTTGATTATTTCCGGCTTTTTTGGCAAGATACAACAGTTCCTGCGGACTGTAACTAATTCCAGAAGAAAGAGCTGTTGCAAGCTTTCTATCAAGCCCCTCGCCTGTCAGATCGGCAAATTCAAACGCCCAATCCGCAAAATCATTTTCCAGATTAGATAAAAGTGTTTTCATGCCGGCTCTTTTTTCAGAAATTTCATGCTGAATCTTCTTAGTCTCTCTTTCTTTTGCTTCATTTGTTAAATCTTTAAGTGAATTGGTTTCCGCAATCAAATCATTTAACTGTTTCTCTTTCTCAACATATGCTCTATAAATTCTAGTGCTTTCTCTCATAAAATCGCTTTCACATTTAAATTTTCTCATAATTTTTTACTTCCTTTCTTTCTACCTGTTCTAGGTAAGTCCCTTTTTTATTTTTTCTTTGTTTTTGGGGGTGAGGTTGCCCCGGGGGGACGTTTCCACCATAACCCCGGCACGGTATCCAGCAGCAGTCAGCGTAACTATATTCCTTTACCTGATCTGCTATTTCCATAATACTAAATTAGTGATTTACTTTCACAACTCCATAGAACCGCTATTTTACAAGCTTTCTCAGCTTTTCACTCAATGAAGTATCACTTTTTAGACCACTTTTGATTTATGATCCAGACATTCCAAACAGAATTTCAATAAAAATACCTTGAAATCACAACTGTTTTGCTATGTCCTTTTTATGTACCTCAGACGATAGCAGTTTAACCGCTATTTTTTATTCGTCTTGGAGTCTCTGCAAGTCACTCTTTTTTTACTACCTCGAACGATGCTGTTGTTCAGCCTTTTTTACCGTGAGGGAGTGTGTCTGCAAGTTACCCATTTTTTAACCGTGTCGAAGTATCTCTAGGTCAGCTATTTAGTTGTTCTTTTTCATGTTCTCTGGCTTACGTCTTCCGGTGATTCCATGCAGTTCCATGTGACATCGAGGACAAACCACGATTAGATCATCTAGCTTCTCATTTCCAACATTGGAATAAGTCAGATGATGCACTTGCAAGCCGTTAGGTTTCCAAGGCTGATAACCGCATTTTTCACAACGTCCATCTGCCCGTCTTAGAACTTCTTGTCGAAGCTGCTGCCAGTGTCGTGTACGAAGATATCGCTTGTATGTATTTTTATCCATGTGCTACCCTTTCAGAAAGATATACCATATGGTATATATAGATAATGTGTATACACCGTATAACGTAAATTCTTAAATCAAGCCTATTTCGTTATATGGTGTATAACAAAATCTCTTTACAGTTACATTTTGTTATATGCTGTATAACAGTCTGTTATATGCCGTATACACAGTAAAATGTTTTTAACTGCTATCTTTCCACTTGCTACTGAACCGGTAAACATTTACTTTTTTTCTATGTTTATTCGATTCATATTTTTCTATAAATCCTTTCTCTATTAGTTCTTTGAAGTATCTTTGTGAATTTGTTCGTTGTAATCCGTATTCTAATTGCTGCTTAGCCGGAAATACAAAACATGAGTCTGGATATTTCACGCCAAATTCTTCACTGTGATTATGCAAGCAAGCTTTTCCTGCGCTGCTTTTATGCTGAATCCTACATAATACATATAGCATTCTTGCCGGACTGCTCAATGCTTTAAACTGTTCAGACTTCACCATGCTTTCATATATCGAACCAAAATTTTCATGCTTGTTATTACCTATGCAGGCGTTATAATCCGGCTTAAAACTCTTTTTAGCCATTTCTTGCCTGCTTTCTGCTATTCAGCTATTTTGCTAATCTGTTCATCAGCTTTCTTGATATCATAAAGGACTCGTCTCCCTATCTTTACACGGCAGCCAATGTCTTTTCCAAACTTTAACGCTGAATTTCTTCCAAGTCCTGTATATTTCATAAATTCCGAAATATTGACTAATCTTTTTTCTTGTTCCATACGATTGTTTATCCTTTCTGTTTGAACTTGTTTTTTATGCGCATAAATGTTACACTAAAATTATATGTGACAATTATTTATTTTTCAACCGTTTTTGTGACACTATTTTTTTATGTAACAATTTTAGACATGTAAAGAATTAAAGGAGATTACTGATATGAAACGTAACGGAAAAATGCCAAAAGAGGAACTTGAATATTATCAATCATTATTTACAGGAAACACTTTATATTCAGATGCAAAGAAAAATCTAGGTGAAAAATTATCTGAATTAAGGGAAAACGCAGGATTTCAGCAAGCAGATGTAGCTGCAATTGTTGGAATAAGTAGACCAACATTAAGTTATTATGAAAGTGGTGAAAGAAGTGTAGACACTGAAGTGCTGCTCAAGTTAGCTACACTATACAATGTTTCTATAGATTATCTTTTCGGTTTATGTAAAACTTCAGATCCGCGAGTTAATTATGAAGAAACTGATGAAATGAATGGCTTAGGTTATTCTCAAGAAGTATATAACCTATTATGGGAATCTCCTAGCTTCAATCAATTACTTAACGATATGGCAAAGCATCCTTTATTTGAGACATTAGAAAAATTAACATATAATTCACGCTATACTGAATACGATGAAATTGATTCTGGATATCGGTCATTTTTAGTTAGTAAAGTGCTATACGAAATGATTTCAGATATTTTTGATAATTGGTATTATGACAATCCTGGTAACATTCAAATGTTATCTAAAGCAGAAAAAGCCAAAATTTCAAAAGAAATTCAAGATTATTTAGAACAAAAACAATCACTTGATGATATTGAAGAACCCGATTTATTATTAAAAACTGAATATGAGGTTCACCGCAAATTAGAACAGTTATACATCAAGTTAAAAAAATATTTATAGCTTAGTTCAGTATTATCTGCTATCCTATCATTGTCGATTCCAAGCATAAGAGATCGACAAATCATAACTTTTGTAATCAGCTAAAGTCCCTCGAATTTCCTTTCGGTTCGGGGGATTTTTTTCATATAATTTTCGCAAAGTGGTCTAAAGGTGGTCTAAACAAAAATTAGTCAATTCTTACCCGTTTTCTATTTTTCAAAAAAGCATCCATTTTCCTTATAAAACGGTTGCTTTTTCTCTAAACTATAGTATAATAAACCTTGTCGTGTGTATAGAAATACTAAACTCTAGGTTTATTTTTATTTTTACAAACAATTTACAGAAAGGAGCTATTTATGAACATCGGACAGAAAGTAAGGGAGCTCCGTATTGCGAAAAATCTTACCCAGGAAGAACTTGCAGACCGGAGTGAGCTTTCGAAGGGATTCATTTCCCAGCTGGAACGGGATCTTACTTCTCCTTCTATCGCCACACTGGTTGATATTCTGCAGTGTCTCGGCACCAATCTGAATGAATTTTTCAGCGATGACGAGGAAGAACAGGTTGTCTTCGGTGATGAGGATTATTTTGAAAAAAAGGATACTGATCTGAAGAATACGATTGAATGGATCATTCCGAATGCCCAGCGCAATATGATGGAACCGATCCGTCTTACCCTGGCTCCGGGCGGTGCAACCTACCCGGATCTTCCACACGAAGGTGAGGAATTCGGATACGTGCTTCAGGGTTCCGTCAAAATCCACGTAGGCAATAAGGTCTACAAAGCTAAAAAGGGAGAATCCTTTTATTTTACTCCCCACGCAAAGCATTATATAGAAGCATCGTCTTCTTCCGGGGCACGCCTGATCTGGGTCAGCACTCCCCCAAGTTTTTAAGTACACAGGAGGATTATACATATGCCAAACAAACTGATTGACATTGTTGGTGTTTCCAAATCATATGGAGACAATCTGGTTCTGGACGACCTGAACCTTTATATCAGAGAAAATGAATTTCTCACACTTTTAGGACCTAGCGGCTGCGGAAAGACAACGCTTCTGCGTATCCTCGGCGGATTCGAAAATCCGGACTCCGGAAAAGTAATTTTCGATGGAAAGGACATTACATCCCTTGCACCGAATAAACGACAGCTCAACACTGTTTTCCAGAAATATGCGCTTTTCACCCATATGACCATTGCTGAAAATATTGCTTTTGGCCTGAAGATCAAAGGGAAATCAAAATCTTACATCGATGATAAGATTCATTATGCATTAAAACTGGTCAATCTGGAAGGTTACCAGAACCGTTATCCGGATTCTTTAAGTGGGGGTCAGCAGCAGCGTATTGCCATCGCCCGCGCCATTGTAAATGAACCAAAAGTTCTTCTTCTGGATGAACCTCTCGGTGCCTTGGATTTAAAGCTCCGCCAGGACATGCAGTATGAACTGATCCGTTTAAAAAATGAGCTGGGAATTACATTTATCTACGTTACCCACGATCAGGAAGAAGCCCTCACCATGTCTGACACGATTGTTGTCATGAATCAGGGATACATCCAGCAGATCGGTACACCGGAAGATATCTACAACGAGCCGGAAAATGCTTTCGTAGCCGACTTCATTGGCGATAGCAACATTTTCAATGCCATCATGGTACGCGATAAGCTGGTCAATATTGTCGGTGCCGAATTCCCGTGTGTGGATACCGGATTCGGAACCAACAAACCGGTCGATGCGGTCATCCGTCCGGAGGACATCGATCTTGTAAAACCAGAAGAAGGCACATTAAAGGGTGTCGTTACCCATCTGATTTTCAAAGGAGTCCACTATGAAATGGAAGTCCTTGCCAACAACTATGAATGGCTGGTACACAGCACCGATATGTTCCCGGTTGGCACTGAGGTTGGAATCCATGTTGACCCGTTTGATATTCAGATCATGAAAAAACCGGAATCTGAAGATGAGGAGGCTGTAGGAATTGAAGAATAGCAAACGTCTCCTGGCTGGGCCATACCTTTTCTGGGCAGTTTCTTTCATTATCATTCCTCTGATCATGATCTTCTATTATGGTCTGACTGACAATGACGGAAAATTCACCTGGATGAACCTTGCCAAAATCACAACACCTGAGAATTTAAAGGCTCTGGGGCTTGCACTTCTGCTTGCATTTGTCAGCACAGTGATCTGCCTGATCCTTGCCTATCCTCTGGCAATGATCCTTGTCGGAAGAAATGTAAACCAGTCCAGCTTCGTAGTACTTGTTTTCATCCTTCCGATGTGGATGAACTTTCTGCTCAGAACTCTTGCATGGCAGAACCTCCTGGAGAAAAACGGTGTCATCAACTCCGTTCTCCATTTCTTCGGGCTGCCTTCATGGAACATTATCAACACACCGACAGCGATCATCCTCGGTATGGTCTACAACTTCCTGCCGTTCATGGTGCTGCCGATTTACAATGTACTTGTAAAGATTGACAAAGATGTTATTTCCGCAGCCAGAGATCTCGGTGCCGGAAATATCCAGACATTTACCAAGATCATCCTTCCGCTTAGTGTTCCGGGTATCATCAGTGGAATCACTATGGTATTTGTACCTGCACTTACAACCTTCGTCATTTCCAACCTCCTCGGTGGAAGCAAGATCCTTCTGATCGGAAATGTCATCGAACAGGAATTCCAGCAGGGAAGCAACTGGCATGTAGGAAGTGGACTTTCACTTGTCCTGATGATCTTCATCATTGCAAGTATGGCTCTGATCGCCAAATACGATAAAGACGGGGAGGGCACAGCATTCTAATGAAAAAGAAATTACAGAATTT
The DNA here is from genome assembly GCF_027690675.1 of Bariatricus sp. TF06-38A. NCBI lineage: Bacteria > Bacillati > Bacillota > Clostridia > Lachnospirales > Lachnospiraceae > Bariatricus > Bariatricus sp. TF06-38A. The sequence continues at coordinate 117,178 of NZ_JAQFCE010000002.1, read as the reverse complement.
ATATTTACTGCTGATCGTGATCTTCCTCTATGCTCCGATCATGACACTGATGGTTCTGTCCTTTAACAGTTCCAGAACCCGTGCCAAATGGGGCGGATTTACCGGAAAATGGTATGTATCCCTTTTCCAGGATGAAGCGATCATGAGCACCTTGTACAACACCCTGATCATCGCACTTCTTTCTGCGCTGATTGCAACCGTGATCGGAACTTTGGCTTCCATTGGAATCCAGAGTATGAACCGCAAGTTCCGTACCTTTATGCTGGGTGTCACCAACATTCCGATGCTGAACGCAGATATTGTGACTGGTGTATCTATGATGCTGCTGTTCATCGCATTCCGTATGACCATGGGATTTTCGACAATCCTGATTGCACATATAACCTTTAATATCCCGTATGTCATCCTAAGTGTCATGCCAAAACTAAAGCAGACCAACCGGCGGACCTATGAAGCTGCACTGGATCTGGGTGCTTCTCCGATCTACGCTTTTTTCAAAGTCGTATTTCCGGATATCCTTCCAGGAATTCTTTCCGGTTTCCTGCTTTCATTTACCATGTCGTTGGATGATTTTGTGATCACCCACTTTACCAAAGGACCTGGAATCGATACCCTGTCTACCAAAATTTACAGTGAAGTACGAAAAGGAATCCGTCCGGAAATTTACGCACTCTCAACGATCATGTTTGTAACAGTGCTCTTCCTTCTCTTCCTGGTCAATTTAAAACCGGAAAAAGAAGTTCACGAAAAAGACGGCACGATCCGCAAGCCATCCCGTGCACGCCACACGATGCGTCTCGTCGTAACACGTGTCGTACCGGCACTGCTCGTGATCGTCATTACAGCCGGAGGATTTTTCTACAATTCAAAGACAAAGATTTCTGGCTCCGAAAAGGTAATTGTCTACAACTGGGGCGAATATCTGGATCCGGATGTTCTGGATATCTTTGAAGAAGAAACCGGTATCCAGGTAGTTTATGAAGAATACGAAACCAATGAGATCATGTACCCGAAGGTGCAGTCCGGCGCCATTTCCTACGATGTGGTCTGCCCTTCTGACTATATGATCCAGCGTATGATCGAGAATGATCTCCTCGCCGAGATCAACTGGGATAATATTCCGAATATCAAAAATATTGGACAGACTTACATGGATCAGTCCAAAGCATTTGATCCGGAAAATAAATACTCTGTTCCTTATTGCTGGGGAACTGTCGGGATCCTTTACAACAAAACCATGGTAGACGAACCAATTGATTCCTGGTCTGTTCTCTGGGATCCAAAGTACAAGGACAGCATTCTGATGCAGGACAGCGTCCGCGATGCATTCGGTGTTACCTTAAAATATCTTGGATATTCCCTGAACTCAACCGACCTGGACGAGCTGAACGAAGCGAAGAATCTTCTGATCAAACAGAAACCACTGGTTCAGGCATACGTCGTTGACCAGGTGCGTGACAAGATGATCGGAAACGAAGCAGCCATCGGTGTTATTTACTCCGGTGAAGCCATTTACACACAGAAAGAAAATCCAAACCTGGAATACGTGATCCCGAAAGAAGGATCCAATATCTGGATCGACTCCTGGGTAATTCCGAAGAATGCAGAGCATAAGGAAAATGCAGAAAAGTTCATCAACTTCCTCTGCCGTCCGGACATCGCACTGAAGAACTTTGAGTACATCACCTACTCGACTCCAAATGAAGCAGCACGGGAACTGATTGAAGACGAGTCCATCCGCAACAGCAAGATTGCATTCCCGGATGCAAGCGAGCTCTCCGGATGTGAGACCTTCAAATTCCTTGGAGATAAAAACGATGCTGTCTACAATGAATTATGGCGGGAAGTGAAATCAAAGTAATGTGGGAAAGAATTCTGAATTATACAATAACCGAACAGAAAACTTCCAATATCCATGAGTTTTTAAAAGCTCATGGATATTCTTCTTCTCTGATCCGGGCAATCAAAGAAGATCCGGAAGGAATCCGTCTGAACGGGGAACCGGTACTGGCACGCACCCTTCTTACTCCCGGCGACCAGCTTGCCATCCGGATTACCGAAACAAAATTCTCCGAAAATATTGTTCCGTCAGATCTGCCTCTTTCGATCGTATATGAAGATCCGGACCTGCTGGTCATCAATAAACCTGCCGGAATGCCAATTCACCCTTCCCAGGGAAATTATGACAACACACTTGCCAATGCCTGTGCATGGTATTTCAAAGAGAAAGGCGAGCCTTTTGTCTACCGCTGTATTAACCGGCTTGACCGGGACACCACCGGTCTTCTGATCATTGCCCGGCATCTTTACAGTGCCTCTCTCCTCTCTGCCATGATGGCACGCCGGGAAATCCACCGGGAATATCTGGCACTTGCCACGGGAATCGTCCCGGAAGACGGAATCATCACTGCTCCAATTGCCAGAAAAGAGGATTCTACCATCGAGCGCATGGTCGATTTTAAACATGGTGAATACGCCTGCACCCATTACCGCAGGCTTTCCATCACAAATACAGATCCGGTCTACTCTCTGGTTGCCTTAAAGCTGGATACCGGACGCACTCATCAGATCCGGGTGCATATGAATTACATCGGTCATCCGCTTCCGGGAGATTTTCTCTATAATCCGGATTACAGCCATATCAGCCGTCAGGCACTGCACTCACATCATCTGCGTTTCCGGCATCCAATCACAGGAGAAGAAATGCATTTCACAGCGCCTGTGCCTGAAGATATGTTACTCTGATAAATATATTTAAGTGATCCCCTTCCCCGGCACATAATACTCTTTTTATGGAAGAATTTTCCATATGTATTTTCCGGTCAAACAGAAGAAGAGCTTCTGAGAGAACAAAGATATTCATTCTCCCAGAAGCTCTTCTTCTGTTTATTTCTTATTTCTGACGATGAATCACACTAAAAAAACAGCGGAACGGATTCAAACTGCCTCTATAATCTATATCGCTCTCTTACCATGCGACCAGCTTCAACATTCTACAAATCGAAACATCCGCCTCCAATAAATTCCCTCAAAATCGAATTCTGCGGAACATACTCACTTCCGATCCCCACAAAATAATCCAGGAATTTGAGCAGTCTCTTCGCCTCCTGATATTCAGCGCAGTCCTTCTCAATTCCGAACAGGATCGGTTCTGCATAAGCTTTCAGAACTGCCAGCTCATAAAGAAGAGCTGAATTGAACATCACATCCGCGTCTTCCTGATACGGGAAAATATTGTTCTCTTCCCCTCTTCGCACCGACTGCCACATAGCGATCGTCTGCTTTGCCGAAGTACCTCTGGTTCTTGCATCACGCACCATCCGGCGGATCAGACGTCCATCTGTTGATGCGATCCGGTTATGCTCATCGATATTCAGCTGGGTCAGTGCACTGATATAGATCTTGAATTTATTTTCTTTTGGCAAATCATGGGTCAACGCATCATTCAGACAATGAATGCCTTCGATCACCAGAATATCCTGCTCGCCAAGCTGCATATAATGTCCGTTATATTCCCGTTTTCCGGTCTTGAAATTGAACGTCGGAAGCTCAATCCGTTCTCCTGCAAGCAGCTTTTTCAGATCGTGATTAAAAAGTTCCACATCCAGTGCTTCCAAACACTCATAATTCGGCTTTCCTTCTGCGTCCAGCGGTGTATCCACACGGTTCTTAAAGTAATCATCCACCGAAATCGGATGCGGAACCAGACCGCTTACCCGGAGCTGGATGGAAAGCCGTCTGGAAAATGTAGTCTTTCCTGACGAAGAAGGACCGGCGATCAAGACAAACTTTTTCTGCGGATTTCCTGCAATCTGCTCTGCGATCTGCGCAATCTTCTTCTCCTGCATTGCCTCCTGTACCAGAAGCAGTTCCTTTGGATTGGCGCTGCCACCTGTCACATAATCATTCAGTGCCCCTACCGTCTCAATTCCAAGCATATCACCGCCACGCGTAGATTCCTTCAGCACATGGAACAGCTTATTCTGAGGCTGAAACGGAGGTATCTTTTCCGGTTCAGCTGCCTCCGGCATCTGCACTACAAATCCCTCATCATATAAATATAATTTAAAATATTTCAGATAGCCGGTTGATGGAACCATATAGCCGTAATAGTAGTCCTCAAATTCATTGATACTGTAAATATTGACTGTAGACACTCTGCGATACCGGAACAAACGCTCTTTATCCTTCATACCGTACTTGCGGAACATTTCAACCGCTTCATCGGTATGAACCGATCTCTTCCGGATTGAAAGATCCATATCTGCCATTTCATGCATCCGTTCTTCAATCCTTGCAAGCAGTTCCTGATCCAGCTTCTGATCTCCTTTTATTGTACAATAATACCCTTTATCTACAGAAAAATGGATTCTCACCTGTTCTATCTTATCGTGTCCGATTGTATCATATACTGCCTTCACCAGCAGAAAACTTACACCACGGCGATAGGTAAGATTTCCAATTGTCTCGCCTGTCGTCACAAAATGGAGCGCACAGTTCTTTTTCAGCTTCTTTCCAAGCTCCTGAAGCTTTCCATTTACATATACAAGAACAATATCATGTGGGTATCTTTCCTGATATTCCCCGGCAATCTGCAGATATGTGGTTCCTGCCGGAAAACTTCTCTCTTCCCCGTCAATCTGTACTTTGTACATCTGCTGTTCCATATTTACCGCCTTCTTTCTGCCTTACGGCGCTTTGACAAATCTGTCTGTTTTCTCCCCGCTCCCAAACACCTTACGTCAAAATCCAGAATGGCTGCCGGATCTTTGCTGTCCGGATCTCTGCCTCTGGAAATTTCTCCCGGCAAAAATGTTCCATATCTGCAATAAAGATATGCTCCACGCCATAGTGTCCGGCATCAATTACTGCCATTTTTTGCGCAACCGCATCAATCCCCTCATGGTGATCAATGTCACCTGTCACCAGTACATCCACACCTTTTTCCAAAGATACGGAAATTGCGCTCTTCCCGGAGCCCGGAAAAACACCAAGGCGATGTACCTGCATATCCGGCTCTCCAAAAATTTTCACATTCGGAAGATCAAATGCTTTTTTTACCATTTCCGCACAGGATTTTAAATCCATCGGCTGTGCCAGATCAGCAACTCTTCCGATTCCAACCGGAACTTCGCCGGATTCTGAATGCATGCTTCCCGTCACTTCCAGAACCTCCGGTTCACTCAGTTCAAGTATCTTCCCAGCAAGCTCTGCCATTCCCATTACATCATAATTGGTATGCATCGCATAGTAAGAAATGTCATCCCGGATCAACTTCAGTACTCTTCTGCCAATAAAATCCTCGTCATTGATCTTTTTCATTGCTTTAAAGATCATCGGATGATGTGTGATCAGCATATCTGCGCCCCAGTCTGCTGCTTCTTCGATCACTTCATCCGTCGCATCCAGTGCAAGATAGATCCGCTTTACTTCTTTATCGCTTCTTCCGACCTGCAGTCCTACATTATCCCACTCCATAGCATAGTGCTTTGGAAAACGTGCTTCTATTTCTTTTATAATTTCTCTGCAAATCATCATTTTCCTCCTAAAAATACCGGTCAAGCAGGTCTTCTGCTCTCTTTATCATATGCAGAACCTCTGCACTTCTCTCCTTCGTGCGTTCACTCTCCTGCACCCGAAGCTTTTCATACACGCCCTGATTCACAGACAGTTCCTTTTTCAGATATTCTCCCATCACCGGGTGACCCTTCTCTAATAAATATTTTCCATATTCAAGCTCTTCTTCTGCTGCCGGAACACCTTCCGCATAAAGACCTTTCTGCTCTGTCGGGATCACCTTCATCATCGGATAGTATTTGCCATCCTCTTCCACCATGTCCTCTGCAACGATACGAAATCTATGTTCTTCCAGATAACGGCGGACTTTCGCCAGCTCTGACTGCGGCTGCAGGATCAGTTCCTTTAAGCTTCTGGTTTTTGCCGGATCCTCATTCAAAATGTGTATGACAAGACCGCCGCCCATTCCGGCGGCGATCATTGTGTCAGCTTCTTCCATTTTCAAATTCACCAGACCATCAGAAAGACGGGTAACGATCTTCCCATCCAGTCCATGTTCAAGGATATGTGTATCCGCTCTCTCTAATGGTCCTTTGTTAATATCCATGGCAATTGCGGATGGAACCAGCCCGTTCTGTGTCAGATAGATTGGGATGTAAGCGTGATCTGTTCCCACATCCGCAAGACGCATTCCCGGTGTGACAAGATCCGCCACTGCCTGTAATCTTTTTGATAATTCAGCCATCTTCTTAATCCAAATAATCTCTTAATTTTCTGCTGCGGCTTGGATGACGAAGCTTGCGGAGTGCTTTTGCTTCAATCTGACGGATACGCTCACGGGTGACATCGAACTCTTTTCCGACCTCTTCCAATGTACGTGCTCTTCCATCACTCATACCAAAACGCAGGCGGAGAACTTTCTGCTCTCTCTCTGTCAGTGTACTTAAAACTTCATCCAGCTGTTCTTTCAGAAGTGTCTGCGCTGCTGCTTCTGCCGGAACAGGTACATTGTCATCCTGGATAAAGTCGCCCAGGTGGCTGTCCTCTTCCTCACCGATCGGAGTCTCAAGAGAAACCGGTTCCTGGGAAATCTTTAAGATTTCACGCACACGGTCTACCGGCATGTCCAACTCTGCAGCGATCTCTTCCGGCGTAGGTTCACGTCCAAGCTCCTGCAGTAACTGTCTGGATACACGGATCAGTTTGTTGATCGTCTCTACCATATGAACCGGTATACGGATGGTTCTCGCCTGGTCAGCAATCGCACGTGTGATTGCCTGACGGATCCACCATGTTGCATAGGTACTGAACTTAAATCCCTTCTGATAATCAAACTTCTCTACCGCTTTGATAAGTCCAAGGTTTCCTTCCTGTATAAGATCCAGAAACAGCATACCACGTCCCACGTAACGCTTTGCAATGCTGACTACCAGTCGCAGGTTGGCTTCTGCAAGACGCTTTTTCGCTTCTTCATCACCATCTGCCATTCTCTTTGCCAGCTCAATCTCTTCTTCTGCTGAAAGAAGCGGAACCTTACCGATCTCCTTCAGATACATACGGACCGGATCTTCGATGCTGATTCCGTCCGGAACAGACAGGTCGATCTTCTCCATATCCACTTCGTCTTCATCCGAAAGCATGATCTCCAGATCATCATCATCCACATTGGAGTCATCATTTATCTGAAGCACATCGATCCCATTGGCCTCCAGGTACTCAAATACCTTGTCCATCTGTGTCGGTTCCAGCTCCATATCCCGGAATGCATCATTGATTTCCTGGATTTCAAGAATGTTCTTCTTTTTCTTCGCAAGGGCAACCAGATTTTTTAATTTTTCCTGAAACTTTACTACGTTCTCTTCCATGTAGTGTCCTTCCTCTCATCGCTTGTTTATATTCTATCCCTAATTAATGGAAATATGCAGTTTATGAAGGTCCTGCACTGCCTTCTTCGCATTCATAAGCCTTTGCAGCCCCTGAATGTCTGTCGGATCCAGATTCCGGGTTGCGGTTTCGATACTGTACTCCTTTACCCGGAGAATCGTCTCCTTGATCGCTTTTTCCTGCTCTCCCGCAGTCGTCAGCTCTTTGATTCTCGTATTGAAAAGTGCTGCCACCGCGCGGTGTTCCTCTTCCTCTGTAAAATAATTCATGATCTGCGCAGGATTCAGTTCTCCTTTTGCATGCTGTTCATACAGAAGTTCAGCAACTTTCCGGTACAGCTCCACCGTAAAATCCTCCGGCGTAACATAACGGCTTACCTGATCAAACAGCTCTTCCCTATCGATCAGCCAGGTAAGCAGAATCTTCTGTGACCGGATATGACCATCCTCTTTTGGCGTTTCCTGGCGGATCGTCTGTCTTGGCTTTGTGGCCGGAGCTGCCATTCCGCTCTGGACTGCTACCTTGACAACCAGCTTCTTAAGTTCTTCGTAGCCGACGTGATAAGTCTTTGCCACCGCTTCTATGTAATTATCACGTTCAATTTCTTCTTCAAAACGTGCCAGCCTTCTCGCCGCTTCTCTGAGGAATTCCGTCTTTCCTTCCGGTGCATTCAGGTCATAACCTTTTTCCAGCATCTCAAGACCGAACATAAAGCTGTTCCTTGCTTTCCTGATCCGCTCTTCAAATGCCTCAGCTCCAAGATTCTTGATGAATTCATCCGGATCCTTGTACGGTTCCATCCGGATCACGCGGGTCGTCACACCGGCCTCCCGAAGGATTGGAGCTGCCCGGAGTGCCGCTTTAGTTCCGGCTTCATCACTGTCATAGGTCAGATAGACTTCATTCACATACCGTTTGATCAATGCTGCATGTCCTGCTGTAAGTGCAGTTCCAAGTGATGCAACTGCATTGGTAAATCCCGCCTGATGGAGCGAAATTACATCCATATAGCCTTCACATACAATAAAATACGGCTTTCTTGATGTTCTCGCCCGGTGAAGTCCGTACAGATTCCGGCTCTTATCAAAGATCAGAGTCTCCGGTGAGTTCAGGTACTTTGGCTTCCCGTCGCCCATCACACGCCCGCCAAATCCGATCACACGGTTATTCACATCCATAATCGGAAACATGACACGGTTCCAGAATTTGTCGTAAACTCCGTGCTTCTCATCGACATTTACCAGACCGGCTTTGATGATCATCTCTTCACTATACCCCTTCATCTTCAGGTATCGAAACAGATCATCACTGTATTTGCTGGAATATCCAAGTCCAAATGCGGTGATCGTCTCCTGGCTCAACTGACGGTTCTGCAGATATTCTCTTGCCTGCCTTCCGCCCTCCGTCTTCAGCTGCGCATAATAATACTTGGCCGCCAGCTTGTTCATCTCAAGCAGCGCACTTCTCGTATCTGCTCTTTCTTTCGCTTCTTTTGAATATTCCTCTTGCGGAAGCTCCACACCGGCACGCTGTGCCAGAAACTTGAGTGCTTCTACAAAAGAATAATTCTCATACTCCATAATGAAGGTAAATACATTTCCTCCCGCTCCGCAGCCAAAGCAGTAATACATCTGCTTATCCCTGCTCACAGAAAAAGAAGGAGATTTCTCACTGTGAAACGGGCAAAGTCCGAAATACGAACTCCCCTGCTTCTTCAGCTTCACATATCCGGAAATCACATCTACGATATCATTTTTCGATCTTACTTCTTCTATAATCTCATCTGAATAATACATTATGTCCTACACCTTCCTGGCAGGGTTCGCGCACCTTGCGCAACCCCTACATAATATATATTCGACAAAACTTTTTTATTTCCTTTAAAATTTCCAAGATTGTGGAATAAAAATTTCTTCAAACTTTTTTACGGCAAAATTATCCGTCATTCCTGCTATGTAATCACACACTGCGATCTCCGGTATTTCCCCCTTCTGCAGCTGTTTCAGATACTGCTCCGGCATCTTTTCCATGTGCGTTTCATAATAAGAATACAGATCTTCGATCATTCGGATTGCTTTGTCCTCTTCGCCCTTTGCAAGTGGATTCTCATAAACATGGGTAAACATATATGCCCGCAGCTCCATCAATGCTTCACGGACTTCCTCTGACATGCAGATCTTCGGTTTGTCCATGCTGTTTACGATCACATCATGGGTAAGTGTGTTCAAACGCTCTCTTTTACTGTTGCCCAGAACTTTTCGCAGCTCTTTGGGCAGTTCCTCTTCATTCATGATCCCCGCCCTTACTGCGTCATCAATATCATGGTTCACATAAGCAATCTTATCAGACAGTCTGACGATCTGCCCTTCCAGTGTCGCAGGCATTCCCGCACTTTTGTGATTGCGGATTCCATCGATCACTTCCCAGGTCAGATTCAGTCCCTCCCCCTGTTTCTCCAACACCTCTACTACACGGACACTTTGTTCATTGTGTTTAAATCCACACGGACACACATTGTTCAGAGCTCTCTCTCCTGCATGCCCAAACGGAGTATGCCCAAGATCATGCCCCAGTGCAATTGCCTCCACCAGATCTTCGTTCAGCCTGAGCGCCTTTCCGATCGTCCGGGCGTTCTGCGATACTTCCAGCGTATGCGTTAGCCGTGTCCTGTAATGGTCTCCGATTGGTAGGAGAAACACCTGCGTCTTCTGCTTCATGCGCCGGAATGCCTTACTGTGCAGGATCCGATCTCTGTCCCTCTGAAAAACCGGTCGGATGTCACACTGTGGCTCATTTCTCTTTCTCCCCCGGGAAGCCATGCTTAATGTGGCACAGGGGCTTAGATATTCCTTTTCTCTTTCTTCCATCTGTTCCCTAATTGTCATTTTTTATTTTCTCTCTTCTTTCAGTCGTTTCTCGATTGCTTCTGTCACGCATTCCAGAACTTTAATACGTGCATAGTATTTATCATTTCCTTCCACTACGATCCACGGTGCATGTGGCATAGAAGTCTTTTCCAGCATTTCTTCTACCGCCACCTCATACTGATCCCATTTTTCCCGGTTTCTCCAGTCTTCATCGGTAATCTTCCACTGTTTTTTCGGATTTTCCTGTCTGGCTTTAAACCTTCTCGCCTGCTCATCTTTGTCAATCTGCATCCAGAATTTCAGCACGATTGCTCCTGCATTTACCAGATCCTGCTCCATGGCATTGATTTCCCCATAAGCTCTCTTCCATTCTTTTTCGGTGCAAAATCCTTCAATCCTCTCTACCATCACTCTTCCGTACCAGGTTCTGTCAAATATCGCAATATGGCCGGCTTTCGGCATTGCACGCCAGAAACGCCACAGATAATGATGTGCTTTCTCTGTATCACTCGGTGACGCTGTCGGATTCACCACATATCCCCTCGGATCCATATGTGAAGTCAGACGTTTGATCGCACCTCCTTTTCCTCCGGCATCCCACCCCTCAAAGCCAAGGACAACCGGGATTCTCCTGCGATAAAGCTCTCCATGCAGATGTTCCATCTTTTTCTGAAGCTCTTTTAAGCGTTCCTCATAAACCTCTTTTGGCATGGATTTGGAAAGATCCGTCTTTGCCAGAATGGATTCTGCTGTTTCCCTTTTCATTTCTGTTTTCTTTTCCAGACTGCCTTTTTCTTCCAGTTCCTTTCTTGCGACTGCTTCTTTCATTGCCTGGATCACCGCCTGATAAACAGCCACTTTGGCTTCTTTCTTCTTTGTAGCATTGATCACTGTCCACGGTGCGTAATCTGCATCCGTTTTCCGCAGCATCTCTTCATTGATTGCTTTATACTCTTTAAAATCATGGTTCCGCTTCAAATCGCCTTTGCTTACCCGCCATGCAGTATCCTTGGAAGCAAGCAGTTTCTCAAAGCGCTTTTTCTGTTCTTTCCGGTCAATCTTTAAAAACAGTTTGATGATCACCATTCCATCATCCGTCAGCTGTTTTTCAAACGCACGGATCGATGCAAAATCCTTTTCCAGCTCTTTTTCCGGTGTTTTTCCTTCAAAACGTTCAATCATAACTCTCCGGTACCAGCTGGTATCAAAAATCGCAATTCTTCCCTTTTCCGGGATCTTCGTCCAGAAACGCCACATAAAAGGATGCATCCATTCCTCTTCCGTTTCATTTTTTACCGCATATACTTTAAAGCCTCTTGGATCGAATGCCTGGATCAGATTACCAATCTGAAGCCCTTTTCCTGCTGCTCCATAACCCTCAAACGCGATCATCACCGGGATTTTTTTCTCCCTGCACACTCTTTGCAGTTCTCCAAGCTGCTCTCCCAGTTCTTTTATATCCTTCATTTTTATATTTTTCTCCATAAAATGCCTCCATTTCACCAGTTTCTGCTCTTATTATCCCCAAATTCATTGATAAAACGCGCATTTAACGCACACAATTATATATTATATTACTATATTTTCTCATAATAAGAAAGTAAATTTGTAAAATTATTGAATTATTTATCTTTTCGATATTTTTTGTAATATATTGCGAATTAAAATTTCTTTTAATTTTTTGTTGACTTTGTGTTTAGAATATAGTATTATAGCTTTTGTCAGCGGCGAGCAGTTAAAAACAAAGCTTACTGAGTGATATGCGGAAGTGTCGGAACTGGCAGACGAGCAAGACTAAGGATCTTGTAGGCATTGCGCCTGTGTGGGTTCAAGTCCCATCTTCCGCATTCGGATTTATCCGAATCTGGTAATTAAATATTTTTGTGCGGAAGTGTCGGAACTGGCAGACGAGCAAGACTAAGGATCTTGTAAGCATTGCGCTTGTGTGGGTTCAAGTCCCATCTTCCGCATTATAAAAAGGGACCTCTGATTTTATCAGAGGTTCCTTTTTATAGTACCGAAGCGTGACCTGAACCCATGGTTCAGGTCTTCGCTCCGCTACGGTCGGCGCAAAGCATTCGTCCACTGGACGAATTGCGCCCCATCTTCCGCTTCCTTCTTTTTTCAAACTCTCCGTTTTTGTTTAGAAATTCTTTTTTTATACCAACGTACAGCTTAAACCCATGGTTCAGGTCTTCGCTCCGCTACGGTCGGCGCAGAACACTCGTCCACCGGACGAGTTGCTCCCCATCTTCCGCTTCCTTACCGTAAAATTATCTCTGTTTTTTATCAGAGGTTTTCTTTTTATAGTACCAAAACGTGACCTGAACCCATGGTTCAGGTCTTCGCTCCGCTACGGTCGGCGCAGGGCATTCGTCCACCGGACGAACCTGGCCCCATCTTCCGCTTCCTTACCATTTATGCCTTTTTTTATTTACAAGATACAATACAATTCCACCTGCTACGATCACCATGGAGATCCACTGGGAGGTTGAGAACATCCAAGCTCCCCCTCTGTTATCATTTCTCAAAAACTCAACAAGAAATCTTCCCACACCATACAGCAGCATATATAAAAAGCCTACGTTTCCCGGTGTACCGTCTTTTTTATTCTTCCTATAATATAGAAGTAACACGATCATGATCAGGAAATCGCCCGCCGACGAAATAAGCTGTGTCGGGATCAGTTTTACACCTGCCGGAGCAAGCCCACCTTCCGGGAATACCACACCAAATCTGGAGGTTGTCTCCCTTCCATAGCAGCATCCTGCAAGAAAACATCCGATTCTTCCAAATCCCTGTGCCATTGAAATACTTGCTACAGCGAGATCAAAATATTCCAGAAAATAAAGCTTCTTGATTCTGCAATATACAATTGCTGTCAGAAAACCGGCAATAATTCCACCATATACGACAAACCCTTCTGAACCGAGTACCGTCTTCGGATCCTTGATAAACGTCTTAAACTCCACGATCACATATAGAATTTTTGCACCTAAAAAACCGCCGATTACACCGTAAATTCCAATATCCACAATTGCTTCCTGATCCAGACCATTCTTTTTCGCCCGATAAGAAGCCATTGCTACACAACAAAGGATACCGATTGCGATCATCAGTCCATATCCATGTATCGTAAACTTTCCTATTGAAAACAGATCAATTTTCACGCTTTTTTCTTCCTCCCTTTTATCAATCTATTTATCATTGTATGGATTATCCCTTCATTTGTCAATCTTATCCTTTTTGATACTATCCGCTATTTTGCCTCTTAATCCAGCAATGGGGCATGATTCAGAGAATCATCCCCCACGTTTAGAACTATCATTAAATTGTTCTGCCTTACAGAAGATTCTTCATACTCTTCAGCCCAATTGCCAGAGTTGAAGTATTGTGTAAAAGTGCTGATGTCGTTGGCTGGATCACACCGGTTACTCCAAGTACGATCAGACCGGAATTGAATCCAACGATAAAGCGGTAATTACTTTGAATCCTCTTCATCAGCCTATTACTGAGACGTCTTAAGGTCACGATCTGTCCAAGATCATCTGCGCCTACCGTAATATCTGCAATCTCACGTGCAATCTCTGCGCCATTGCTGATCGCAATTCCCACATCTGCCGCTGAAAGCGCCGGAGAATCATTGATACCATCGCCGATCATAATAACTTTTCTTCCGGCTGCTTTTTCTTTTTCTACAAATGCAGCCTTATCTTCCGGCAGTACTTCTGAATAATATTCATCCACACCGACACGCTTTGCGATCGCCGAAGCTGTACGGTCGCTGTCACCTGTCATCATAACAATTTTTCCAAATCCTGTTTTCTTGAGCTCGGCAACTACTGTCTTCGCCTCTTCTCTCAATGGATCTTCAATACAGATCACTCCTGCAAGCTGATTCTCGATTGCAAGATACAGATGTGAATATTCTTCCGGAAGACTGTCAAATAACTCCTGTTTTCCTTCCGGAATTGTACATTTTTCATCTTCAAATACAAAATGAGAGCTTCCGATAATTACATTTTTATCATCAATCGTTGTAGAAATGCCATGTGCAACCACATACTCTACCTTGGAATGCATTTCCTCATGATCCAGATTTTTCTCTTTTGCTGCATTTACTACTGCTTTTGCCATAGAATGTGGAAAATGTTCTTCCAGACACGCCGCAATACGGAGCAGTTCATCCGGTGTTCTTCCATCAAAGGGAACCACATCCACCACGGTAGGTGTTGCTTTTGTAAGTGTACCAGTCTTGTCAAATACGATCGTATCTGCCTCTGCCACGGCTTCAAGATACTTTCCGCCCTTTACGGTAATATTGTAAAGGTTTGCTTCACGGATTGCAGACAGCACCGAAATCGGCATTGAAAGCTTAAGGGCACACGAAAAATCTACCATCAGGATTGAAAGGGCCTTTGTGACATTTCTCGTCAGCAGATAGGTAAGAGCTGTTCCACCAAGTGAATACGGTACAAGCCTGTCTGCAAGATGTTCTGCCTTGCTTTCTACTCCTGATTTTAACTTCTCAGATTCTTCAATCATCGTAACGATCTTATCAAAGCGGCTGTTTCCGCTTACCTGTTTGACTCCGACTGTGATCTCACCTTCTTCGACCACCGTTCCTGCATATGCATAGCTTCCAACCGTCTTACGGACAGACACTGACTCTCCGGTAAGAGATGCCTGATTGATCATCGCTTCACCATCCACGATATCGCCGTCAAACGGAATCACAGTTCCCATACGAATCACAATCCGGTCTCCTGCTTTTATCTTGGATGCAGGAACCAGAACTTCCTGATCTTCTGTCTTCAGCCATACCTTACTTACGTTCAGAGACATGGTCCTTGCCAGGTCATCTACGGATTTCTTATGTGTCCACTCTTCCAGAATCTCACCGATTCCAAGCAGGAACATGACGGATCCGGCTGTACTGAAATCCCCACGTGCAACGGATACACCAATTGCAGTCGCATCCAGCACCGGAACCTCAATTTTGCGTGCCCACAGACACTTGATTCCCTTCCAGATATACTTCAGTGACATGACCGATGTATAGCATGCATTCAGTGGATACGGAAGGAACCATTTTCTTGCATAATGAAATACTACTTTATTGAACAGCTTTTCCTGATACTGCGCATTCACTTCACGACCGGAAGTTGCAAGTACGTCTGCCGGAACTTCCACTGTCTGATAGTGAAATTCCTGCAGAAGACGGATTACATCTTCTCTGTCGCCGGTATAATTAATGACTGCATCACAGGTTCTGTCATATACCTTTGCTAATTTGACTGATTCATTGCAGAGCAGATAATACTGTAATATATCAGCCTGTTCATATGTCATTCTTTTTTGAAAAAGCCGGACTCTCATCCGGCCTTTCATCTCATGTTTAATTATAAACTTCACGTTCAGGCGCCTCTTACTCTGTTACTTCGTTGAACTCTGTATTTTCAGCTTCTTCAGCCTCTGCTGCTGTATCTGCATCAGAAAATACTTCCATTTCAGCAGCTCTTTCTTCGTTGATGTTCTTAGCTTCAGCGTAAATATCCTCTGCATTTTCCTGGATATTTGTAGCTGTTTTCATAACACAGTCTTTTGCGCGAAGAACTGCTGCTGTACAATTTGTGTACACGTTCTTAGCATCCTTGCTTGAAAGCGCTTTGATTCCAGCTGTTCCAAAAAGAACTCCTGATGCAAAAATTCCAACCTTTTTCCAATTTACTTTAGTAATATCAAACATATCTACGTACCTCCTGTTTTTTCATTAACGCCTATTATATGACACGAATCTGAAAATTTCCAGTCTTTTTTTGCTTCTGATAAATTTTCTCACTTTTGCGTAAAATCAGTTTTGTCAAACTTTTTTCATTATATCTAACACAAATTCGCTATTTTCACCTTAATTTTTACACAACTTTTCACAGTTATCTATATCCATATTTATATAGAAGAAACTCATTTCCCGGTATCTTAAAGAGACAGATACAGCCACGGTACCTGCCTCCATATCCGAACCGTTCCGTTTCAGAACGTTTTTTTACAATGTTATGCTTCTTTGAGTGTGATATTTCTCACATTCTGTCCACCCGAAAATCCACAGGCATCCAGACCAGATTTAATTACTGCTGTCCATTTATCTTCCGGAAGATCAAGAACCGTTCCATCCTCCAGTTCGACCATGCATTCCATCTTATTGCCATCATCCGAAATACGATACATATTCTTGCGGCTGATCGCTCCGATCTGTTCCAGCGTATTGACCATACGGTATACCGTCGCCGGTCCGATACTCGGATCCTTCAGAGACGCCTGATAATAAATTTCCTTGCAGCAATTACATTTTCCTTCCAAAATAACATCGATCAGCATGAGCCGCTGCTTCGTAACCCTACAGCCACTTCTTTTCAGCTGCTCGATTATTCTTTCTTTCGCGTCCATGATAGCCCCTTTCCATGCTGTCGCCTGTTAGGCTCTGATATCAACTACCTTAAATCCTGCTTCCTCGACAGCTTTTTTCAGATCATCATCATCGATTTCTCTGTCATAGCTTACAACTGCTTCTTCTTTTTTGAGATTCACCTTTGCAGATGCACCTTCGATTTTGTCGATTGCTTTCGTTACACTTTTCACGCAATGATCACAGTGCATACCGGAAACCATCACCGTCTTTTTACCGATTGCCGGATGTTCCAGAACCTTTTCTTCAATCTCTGTCTTGATCAGTCCAGATCCACCACCACAGCAAGGGCTTTCCCCTTTAAAATGTTTAAGCGTACCCTTTAATGCAAAAATAAGAAGTACGATCACGATCAGAACAATAATTGCATCAACCATCTTATTCCTCATCCTTCCGGCGTTCACGCCATTTCTTTATCCATAAAACCAACTGATATATGCTGACTCCTACAAGATAAATGATCAAGAATGCTCCGAATGCATAGAACATAGAGCCTGTTGAACTTCCCATATGCCTTCCGCCTTTCAGTCTTTCTTCTTTGGTGCGGTTTTTCCACTACATCCGCTACACGAACTGCAGTTACCGCTGCATCCAGCACAACCGACCGGTTTTCCTTCTTTATGGTTTTTATAACCTTTGTAAATCAGATAAATACAATATGCTGCGATCAGTGCCACTATCACAATATTTGCGATCATAACCTTCACCTTGTCTTTCTTTTACACTGGAAGCCGGACACAGGCTTCTGCATCCGGCTTCCGCCTTAAAGTTCTTATAAATCTTATGCGTTTACAGAACGTTTTGAATAAACTTTCTGATTTTTATACGGATCTGGTCTGAACAGCATGAAAAGGATTGCGATAAGGAAAAGGAATCCAACTGCTGTACCAACTCCGAATGCTCCGCCTGTTACGAATGAACCGATCTGATATACACAGAGGCATACAATGTAAGCGAAGATATTCTGGAAGAGAATTGCGAACCAGAACCATTTTCTTGACTGCATCTGCTGTGCCATTGTAGCAATTGCTGCAAGGCAAGGAGAATCAAGAAGGTTGAACATCAGGAATGTAAATGCTGCAATTGAGCTTGGGAACCAAGATGCAACACCAGCTGCTACGTTGACTGCATCTTCTGTATCACCAGATACATTTGCAAGTACACCCATTGTTGAAACAATTGCTTCTTTTGCTGTAAATCCAGAGATAGAAGCTGCTACCGGCTGCCACTCGCCAAATCCAAGTGGTGCAAAGAGCGGTGCGATCACGCCACCAATCATTGCCATAAGACTGTCTGCGCTGTCTTCTACCATGCCAAAGCTTCCGTCTACAAATCCGAATCCGCCAAGGAACCACATTACAACGCAGGCAAGGAACAGGATTGTTCCGGCTTTGATGATGAAGCCTTTCAGTCTTTCCCATACATGAAGGAGAACTGTCTTAGCCTGTGGAATATGGTACTGTGGAAGTTCCATTACGAACGGTGCCGGTTTTCCTGAGAACGGTTTTGTCTTTTTCAGGATGATCGCAGCTACAAGTACTGCAACGATTCCAATGAAATACATAAGCGGTGCGATAAATGAACTTTCCTGATATCCTGCTACTTCACCGGAAATAACACCACCCATCAGAGCGATAACCGGAAGCTTAGCTCCACACGGGATAAAAGTTGCTGTCATAATTGTAAGACGTCTGTCATTGTCCTGTTCAATAGTCTTAGAAGCCATGATTCCAGGAATACCGCAGCCTGATGAAATCAGAAGCGGGATAAAGCTCTTTCCCGAAAGTCCGAAATGTCTGAACACACGGTCCATGACGAATGCGATACGAACCATGTATCCACAGTCTTCAAGGATAGACAAGAAAAGGAACAGAATCGCCATCTGTGGAACGAAACCAAGAACGGCTCCAAGACCACCGATGATACCATCAACAACAAGTCCCATAACCATGTCACCGGCACCGATCGCTGAAAGTGCGCTTGTTGCTGCATCCTGAATTGCTACTACAAATACATCATTTGTCCAATCTGTTACAAAGGTACCGACTGTCGTTACAGAAACATAATATACGATCCACATTACCAGCATAAAGATCGGGATTCCGAGGAACCGGTTGGTAACGATACGGTCGATCTTATCAGAAGTTGTAAGTTTTTCTTTTCCCTTCTGAACAGTTGTTGAAACAATCTTCTGGATGAATTTGTAACGTTCGTCTGTTACAATACTTTCCATATCATCGTCATGTTTCTTTTCAAGAGCTTTTCTCTGTGCTTCCACCGTCTGGGCTGCCGCACCGGAAAGTTTCATGCTCTCTACTACCTTGCTGTCGTTCTCAAGGAATTTTACAGCGTACCATCTCTTCTTCTCTTCTGAAACAGAACTCGGAAGAACGCTCTTAACTTCTGCTACAGCACCTTCCAGCTCCGCTGAGAAGATATCTTTCGGAAGATCGATTTCTGACTTCTTAGCAACTTTTACTGCTTCATCGATCAGTTTGTCAAGTCCTTCACCTTTCAGCGCAGATGTCTCGATAATCGGACAGTCAAGCAGCATTGAAAGTCTCTTCACATCAATCTTGATTCCTCTCTTCGCAAGAAGATCTGCCATGTTCAGTGCAATAACAACCGGAACGCCTGTCTCGATCAGCTGAGTTGTCAGATACAGGTTACGTTCAATATTGGTTGCATCCACCAGATCAATGATCACATCCGGATTTTCTTTCAGCACATAGTCACGGCTGACGACCTCTTCCAGTGTATATGGAGACATTGAATAGATACCCGGAAGGTCAGTTACGATAACTTCTTCCTTTGTCTTCTTACTTTTTAATTTACCCTCTTTTTTCTCTACAGTAACCCCTGGCCAGTTACCAACATACTGGTTGGCTCCTGTGAGCGCGTTAAACATGGTAGTTTTACCGCAGTTCGGGTTTCCGGCAAGTGCAATTTTAATTGCCATTCCTTTTTACCTCCTTGTTGTACTACTCTCATGCATAATTATGTATATGCTATTTTACCTGCACACACTGTGCATCATCTTTTCTTACTGTAAGTTCATATCCTCTTACAGTAATCTCAACAGGATCACCGAGAGGCGCAACTTTTCTGATGTACAGCTCGCTTCCTTTTGTTATGCCCATGTCCATAATACGGCGTTTGTAAGCTCCGTCTCCTTCAATCCTGGTCACAACAACAGTGCTTCCAACCTTTGCATCACCTAAAGTCATTGTCGTATCTCCTTTCCTTTAAGCTTCGTAATACAGAATATATATACAGCGGACCCATCGACCAGCCAGAGGCTAGATCATGATATGCCGCGCCATATCAGAATTAACCGCAACACGTGAATCCTTGATGTTCACGATCACATTACCACCGATTGCAGAAACAACTGTAATCTCTGCACCTGCTACAAATCCGAGATTCGCAAGGAATCGCCTTGTTTCTTCATTTCCACCAATTCTCTTGATCTCATTTACTTCACCAATATTCGCCATCGTTAAAGGCATAATCCCTACCTCCTGTTCTTTTGCGTATTTGGAATTTTGAATGATAATTTTTTTCATTACCAACTTTTGTTCATTAGTTAGTATATGCTAACATTTGTGTGTTGTCAAGCATTTTTTTAAGTTTTGTTAAACCATTGTTTTCTGTTACTCATTTTTGCCATTTATCACTTACTTATAATAGTTATAGCTTCTACTTTTTGCACAAAAGAGCATTTACAGAACAATATTATTTGAAAAAAAATACAATCCATGGTATCCTATTAGATATAAGAATAAATAGTGAGGTGACCGGAATAAATGGCTAAAAATGAATCTTCCGAAAATTATCTTGAAGCAATATTGATGTTAAGTAAAAAATTACCTGTCGTACGTTCCGTAGATATTGCCAACGAACTTGGTTTCAAAAAATCAAGCGTCAGCATCGCCATGAAGAAACTTCGTCAGGAGAATCATATTACCGTAACAGATGCAGGTTTTATCTATCTTACCGATTCAGGAAAAGAGATCGCGAACATGATCTATGAACGGCATGAATTTATTTCAAAATGGCTGATCGAACTCGGTGTCCCAGAAGAAATCGCTACAGATGATGCCTGCCAGATGGAGCACGTGATCAGCAGAGAAAGCTTTAACGCAATCAAAGAATATGTACGAACACATTAGTAAATGCGTCAGAAAAGGCCGAAAAGTTTATAACTTTTCAGCCTTTTTCTTTGCCCTTTTGCAGACTCTACAGATTTACCGCAACATATTTCATATGCTGTTTTCCGTAATGAAATTACTTTACTGATATTATTCATCAAGGATCTGTCCGTCAAGCGATAAGGTCACGACCTGCCACGGAATAAATTTACCGCTTTCCTGAAGCGCTTTCTTAGCCGCCAGCTCAAGTCCGCCACAACAAGGTACTTCCATCCGCACAATCGTCACACTCTTAATATTATTGTTCTTAATAATCTCCGTCAGCTTCTCCGAATAATCCACATTATCCAGTTTTGGACATCCAATCAAAGTCACATGCCCTTTGATAAAACGATTGTGAAAATCTCCATAAGCATAGGCACTGCAATCCGCAGCGACCAGAAGCTTCGCCCCGTCAAAATATGGTGCATTCACCGGTGCAAGCTTAATCTGTACCGGCCACTGGGAAAGCATACTCTTATTCACGCTTTTCGCCGTCTCCCTTCCTTCCTCTTCGCTCTCTGCATTCTGCATACTCTCCTCTCTGTTCATCATACGCATGCGGGTTCCAGGACATCCCCCTGCAAATGATTTTACCGGTGCTTTAGGTCCTTCTCCCGCATTCTGCTTTCCAGCCTCTTCCTGCTGCTTTTTAAGCATATTCTGCTTCACAGCCTCCGCATCATAAGCCGCCGCCTCACGCTCTACAAAATGAATGGCATCCACCGGACAATTCGGCAGACAGTCTCCCAGCCCGTCGCAATAATCATCTCTCATCAGCTTTGCTTTCCCATTTACCATAGAAATAGCCCCCTCATGGCAGGCCTTTGCACAAGCTCCACACCCATTACATTTCTCCTCATCTATCTGAATAATTCTACGAATCATATTCCTTTATATCCTCCTATTCGAAAAATTTGTATTCCTTTAACTTTACCAGCTTATTTTAGCTTACAACCACATTCTATTCTGTTGTTATAACAACAATTCACACAAAAAAACCTTGCGGATTCTCTCCACAAGGTTTTCCCTCTTCTCTCAAACTCTATACGAAATCGTCTGATTTAATTATGCAAGTGCCTTTTTAGCAACTTCAGCTACAGCTGCGAAACCAGCTGCATCATTAACTGCCATTTCAGCGAGCATCTTTCTGTTCATATCTACACCGGCAACTTTAAGTCCGTGCATAAGCTTGCTGTAAGAAAGACCATTCATTCTTGCAGCTGCGTTGATACGAGCAATCCAAAGCTGACGCATCTGACGTTTTTTCTGCTTTCTTCCTGCGTATGCTGATGTAAGGGCTCTCATTACAGACTGTTTTGCAATTCTGTACTGTTTAGAGCGAGCTCCTCTGTATCCTTTAGCCAGTTTTAAAGTTCTATTGTGTTTCTTCTTAGCGTTCATTCCGCCTTTAATTCTTGCCATTACTTAATCCTCCTTCTATCTTTCCTGCCAAATCTTAGAGATATGGTAAAACTTTCTTCATGTTCTTTACATTTGTAGAATCTGTGATAGTTGACTGTCTAAGATTTCTTTTTCTCTTAGTAGACTTCTTTGTTAAGATATGGCTCTTGTAAGCTTTATTTCTTTTAAGTTTACCTGTAGCTGTTGTTTTGAAGCGCTTTGCAGCAGCTCTATTTGTTTTAATTTTTGGCATGATGTTTTCCTCCTTAATATAGATAATTTATTTTTAACGTTTTTCAGTTAAAACCATGCTCAGGCTTCTGCCTTCAAGTTTTGCCGGCTTTTCAATGACAGCAACATCTTTCATCTTCTCAGCAAAATCGTCAAGAATATGTTTACTCTGCTGCATATGAGCCATCTCTCTACCACGGAAACGAAGTGTAACCTTTACTTTATTTCCTTTTGAGATAAATTTTCTAGCATTATTCATCTTCGTGTTCAGGTCGTTGGTGTCAATATTTGGTGAAAGACGCACTTCCTTAACCTCGACAGTTCTCTGTTTTTTCTTTGCTTCTTTTTCTTTTCTTGCCTGTTCGTATCTGTACTTACCATAATCGATAATCTTACAAACCGGCGGTTTCGCTGTCGGAGCGATTTTAACCAGATCCAGTTCCGCTTCCTGTGCCAGCTTCATAGCCTCTCTTGCTGACATTATTCCTAACTGTTCCCCACTCTCGCTAACCACGCGTACCTCTCTGTCGCGGATTTGTTCGTTAATCATTAAATCGCTAATTGTTGTGCACCTCCAATAAATAAAAAATAGTGAATAGCTGCAGACTATCCACTATCTATTGCATACAATACTTATATCCGGTATTATAAATTCAATATCAAACCGTTAGTCGCTCGATTGCGCTAAGGTGAGAGTGGATACTCTTCTTTGTTGTTCGCTTTACGCAAGTTATAATTTACCACAGATTTTATATGGTGTCAACACTTTTTTTATTTTTTTATGAACCAGCCAATCTTCACTTAGAAAGTGTTTGCCCGAATATTCTGCTCAAATAATTCTATCATGCTTTATTTTTCAGACTTAAACCTACTCAATCCCTGTCACCTTGTAATCTTTGTCTTCAACAGCTTTTTTCAATACCTCATCAGCTACTTCTGCCGCAAGTGTTACTACCGCTGTTCCATTTTCATGGCTTACTTCTGCCGCCTCTACTCCTTCGATTGCTTCCAGAGTTTTCTTTACAGTTGCCTCACAGTGTCCACACATCATACCTTCGATTTTCATTGTTTTTGTCATTGTCTTTTCCTCCTCTATTTCTTTGACTTTTGACTTTATCTTCTTATCTTTGCTGGCATCATACATTTTAAACCAGTTCAGACGAAGTGCATTGGTTACGACACAGAAGCTTGAAAGACTCATAGCTGCTGCGCCAAACATCGGATTTAATTTCCATCCGAAGATTGGATACCAGATACCTGCTGCAAGCGGGATTCCGATCACATTGTAGAAGAATGCCCAGAACAGGTTCTCATGGATATTTCTTAAAGTTGCTTTACTCATACGGATGGCTGCCGGTACATCACTTAAACGGCTTTTCATCAGAACAACGTCTGCTGCATCGATCGCGATATCGGTTCCTGCACCAATCGCAATTCCCATATCGGCTCTGGTAAGTGCCGGCGCGTCATTGATTCCGTCACCAACCATGGCAACTTTTCCTTTTTTCTTTAATTTCCGGATAACAGCTTCTTTTCCGTCCGGAAGAACGTCTGCGATGACTTCATCTACACCTGCCTGACGTCCGATCGCTTTTGCGGTTCTCTCATTGTCACCGGTCAGCATTACCACATGGATTCCCATATTCTGCAGTTCTTTGACTGCCTTTGGACTGTCCTCTTTGATGACGTCTGCTACCGCAATGATTCCGATCAGCTGATCTTCTTTCGCAAAGAACAAAGGTGTCTTTCCTTCTGCCGCCAGATCTTCTGCCTTTTTCAGCATTCCTGCATCCACAGAAGTCTTTGTCTGGATAAATTTCTTATTTCCACCATAAATCGTCGTTCCTGCAAGAACTGCGGAAAGTCCGTTTCCAGGTACTGCCTGGAAGTCTTCTACTTCCTCCGCATCCAGTCTGCGCTCTTGGGCTTCCTGTAAAATTGCATGTGCCAGTGGGTGCTCGCTCTTTCTTTCCAGTGCATAAGCAAATCCCAAAAGTTCTTCCTCCGAGATACCCTCTGCCGGTATCATATCCGTTACTTTCGGTTCCCCGCTTGTGATGGTTCCGGTCTTGTCCAAAGCTACGATCTGCATTTTACCGGTCTCTTCCAGAGATACCGCCGTCTTGAACATGATTCCGTTCTTTGCGCCCATTCCGTTACCAACCATAATGGCAACCGGTGTGGCAAGTCCCAGTGCACAAGGGCAGCTGATAACGAGTACGGAAATACCTCTTGCCAGTGCGAATCCAACACTCTGACCTGCGATCAACCATACGATAATTGTAATCACTGCAATCGTAATAACCGCCGGCACAAATATCCCGGATACACGGTCTGCGATCTTTGCGATCGGTGCTTTGGTTGCCGCCGCATCACTGACCATCTGAATGATCTGTGAAAGTGTGGTATCTTCCCCGACTCTGGTTGCCTCGCATTTGAGGAAACCGGACTGGTTCATGGTTGCAGCAGATACCTTGTCACCTTCTGCTTTATCAACCGGAATACTCTCTCCGGTAAGTGCTGCTTCATTGACTGCACTGGTTCCTTCCAGCACGATACCATCTACCGGTATATTTTCACCCGGTCTTACTACAAAGATATCGCCTTTTTTCACCTGGTCGATGGAAACCTCTGTCTCCACACCATTTTTCAGGACAACAGCTGTCTTCGGAGCCAGCTTCATCAGACTCTTTAATGCATCTGTTGTCTTTCCTTTGGAATGCGCTTCCAGCATCTTTCCGACTGTGATAAGCGTCAAAATCATGGCTGCTGATTCAAAATAGAACTCATGCATATAAGACATGACGCCTTCCATATCCATCTTCATCTGTGCATCTGTCATTGCAAACAATGCATAGGTGCTGTATACAAAGGATGCCCCTGATCCCAGTGCAACCAGGGTATCCATGTTCGGCGCACCATGAAGGAGTCCCTTAAATCCATTGATGAAGAACTTCTGGTTAATCACCATGATAATTCCGGTAAATAACAGCTGGATCAGTCCCATTGCTACATGATTACCAGCCAGGAATCCCGGCAGTGGCCAGTTCCACATCATATGACCCATGGAAATGTACATCAGTGGAATCAGAAAACACAGTGATGCGATCAGACGACGCTTCATAATCGGTGTCTCCCTGTCTTTCAGGGCATCCTCGTCCATTGCTGCACCCTTTTTGGCTCCTGCATCTGCTCTTTTTACTGAAGCACCGTATCCTGCTGCCTCAACAGCCGCAATGATCTCCGACTGGGATGCGGTTCCTTCTACTCCCATGGAATTCGTCAGAAGACTGACCGAACAGCTGGTAACTCCCGATACCTTCGATACTGCCTTTTCCACTCTGCTGCTGCATGCCGCACAGCTCATTCCTGTTACTGTATATTGTTCCACAAAAATCCACCTCACTTTTTGGCTTTATCTGCCATTTTTATATTGTAAAAATTTTCCTGCGCTTTTCACCTGAAAATCTATAACAATCCTGTTATTTCATCAGTTTCTGAAGCGTTACAACCAGCTCATCGATCGTCTCATCTTTTCCCTCGCGGATATCCTCTGCCACACAGGTACGGATATGATTCGCCAGAAGGACTTTATTGAAACTGTTGAGCGCCGCATTGATCGCCGACACCTGAATCAGAATATCCGGACAGTACGCATCTTCTTCTACCATGCGCTTCACACCTCTGACCTGCCCTTCGATCCGGCTCAGGCGGTTGATCATGTCCTTGTATTCCTTTTCAGAACGCTCTTTCGTCTTGTGACAGTGACAACATTCTTTCTTTTCTTCCATGCGTCTCACCTCTTATTTTTTCTCTCTACGATGGCTATTATATACCCCATATGGGTATATTGCAAGGGAAATTTTTCTCATTTAGAGTTTGCATTGTAAAGCTCTATATTTTGTACTCCTAAAAAGTGTATGCATTCCTAACATGCAGTACCTTTTCAACAGGATGTTTCTTCGAAATTTTCCGTTAAAAAAAGAATCCACAAGGTTTCCCACCCTCGTGGATTCTCTTATGATTTCCATATATTATTTTTGAAGCGTATAATAAGTATTTCTCGCTTTTCCATTTCGTTTCAGAAAATTTCTTTCTACAAGCCCTCTTATCACTCTGGCTGCAGTTGATGCACTTACTTTAAGAAGGCTCACTACATCATTTTTTGTAAAATCTTCATGCTTTCCAGCATATTCCAGAACCTGCTCTTCTTCACTGCTCAGCTCCTGTGTATCCTCTTTATTTGTTTCCGGATTTTCTTCTTTCGCTTCTGGCTCCGATATCCTTACTTTTTCACGCATTGCATTGATATTAGGCAAAATAATTTTAAAAGTATTTCTTGTCGTCTCAATAACAGGTTTTTCCTCCTCACCAGCATAAGCCCCTATAATCTTACTGATTCCAGTACCATACGCTTCAATTAAATGTAACCGATAAAATACATTTGCAAGATCCTGATTTCTGCATACAGAAATACCTGCCATCACATCCTCCAGATCAATTCCCGGCATCAATCCTCCGATTGATACAAATTCCATCCGGTCCTCATAAATGCTGATCAATGCACTGGCGCTAAAAGCATAATCCCGATGAACCAGTAAGTTTAATAAGGCTTCTCTGACAGCAATTTCAGGATAATCTCTGACATCAATCCGCAGTAACTTTTCAATCGTTGCATGTGTCTGATTGTGAAAATCAATATAATCATAGACATCATTCATTTGTTTCATCAATGCCCCTGCAAATTCTCTCCGATCTTTAAATACGGTCTGATCTTTTCCCTGAAAAACAGCTACTTTGATCGTGTGTACACACTGATCCGATAAAAGCATTGCTAAATTACTGTAGAGTCCATCCTGGTCAATCAATTTCAGCGTCCGCATCTGCTGCATTCCAAACTCAACCTTGCGAAGTTGAAATTCTTTCTCCGTTGTCTCAAAAGTCAGTTCCTGATTCATGCTACGCATAGCTTCAAAACGATCTCCATCTGTTTCTTTAATCATCTGCCGGATTGCTGCATCTGTAGCAGGAACAGCTGAATACCCCTGTCTGACATAAACACCTTCTGGTCGCATTCCTTTTTTTGCAATATAATAAGGACGATCCGTTCCCCGTTGAATATCCACAGCAACTATCTTTTTCCCATTCTCTTCCAATGTTTCATAATGTAAAAACATTGTGATATCCGGTTTGATCGCATCTCTGACCATATTACTAATCTGCAACGCAGTTGCGTCTGGATTATCAAGTCCAACCACTATACCATCATCTTGTACACCAATATATAACTTGCCACCATTACAGTTTGCGAAGGCAATAATTTCTTTTTTTATGTCATCAACAAATACTTCTTTTAGCTCTACAGTTTCACTCTCCCGAAAAATCATTTTATGCCCTCCTCAAATCATATAGTATATTCATATTATACAAAATCATGTCAATCGTGTCAATCTCCTTGACACGATTGACATGATTTTATCCATATTATACATAAAACTCGTTTTTTCACACGCCCTTTTTCAACTATATAAATTGATAGTAACGCTCAATTCACCTTCCAATAATCAGCATGAGTCAAACAATCGTCCAGTCCAAATTTGAACCCTTTAAATTAATATTGCTTTCATTCGTATTGCCGTATATAATATTTATTATATGATGCAAGTGTCAAAAGTATCAATTGCGTTTGTACTCGCACAAATAAGCAATTGATACTTATTGACACGCCGAACACTGAAAACGAAATAAAATGATATGAATACGCCATTTTATGGGAGTTTGAGGTGTTCGAGGATTGCGGGAATCGCTTCGCAATGGAGCAATCTGATTACACCAGTGAGCGACAAAATTTACTTTTGACACTCACATCATTATTATACGAAAAAAGGAGTCTGCACGACTATGGATTATATTTCTGTAAAAGAAACTTCGAAGAAATTCCATTTATCTGAACGCCGCATACAAAAACTCTGCGAAACCAACCGGATTGAGGGTTGCAAAATGGTCAGCGGCATCTGGTTGATCCCTGCCTCGGCCACCAAACCTTCCGATGAGCGAATGACGAATTCCCCGAAAGATCCCGATTATCTCTCTTTAAAAGAATTATGTGATATACTTTCCATTTCGACTGCAACCGGGCGCAACTGGATCAAGCTTGGCAAACTTATTCCTGAATATACGGATAAAAGAAAGCCTTATTTTACAAAACAATATACCGAAAAGTTGAAAGCCGAACTGCAATCAGGCAAAAATCAATCGCTGAAAAGCAGACGTAACAAGAAATTTGTCTGTGGAAATTCTCTTTACAGCGCCTATGTTTCTGAAAATTGTCAGAATATCGAACCACTGCAACAGATTCTCCGAATTGTAACCGATGAATCCATTGCTCTTTCATCGGATGTGATTCAATATTTCATTGCTGACTGTGCCCTGCATTTGCTCGCCCAAAAATATGATCTTTCTTTCAAGCATGAAAAAGCGTTGCTGAGTAGATTTTTAAAAAAAGAAATCACCCTGTCTCTATACAACGAACTGATCTATTCTTTGATTGCTGATTCTGAACAAGCACTGCATTTCTGTGAAAAATATTCTCAACTTTTTGATTTTGATTATGTATATGAACCTGCTGAAGATATCCTTGGACTCATTTACATTTCCTGTAAAAATATCGGCAGCCGCAAGGCAACCGGTTCCTACTATACGCCTACCAAAATCGTCAAAAAGCTGATCAGAAAACTGGATATTGCATCAGATGCCAGAATTCTGGATCCCTGCTGTGGGACTGGGAATTTTTTGTTGCAACTCCCAGCACATGTCCGTTTTGACCAGATTTACGGCAATGATACCGATACAATCAGTGTAAAAATTACCCGGTTGAATATGGTTTTGAAATATGACATTCTCTCTGTCAAAACTCTGTATGAGCATATAACCGAAGCCGATTATCTAACAACTGATTTAAAAGCTTCTTACGAGTATATTATCGGCAATCCACCGTGGGGATACGAATTTTCCGAATCTGAAAAAGAAAATCTTCGCAAGATCTATCAAACTGCTTCCGGGAAAAATATAGAATCCTACGATCTGTTTATTGAAAAAGCATTAAAAGATTTATCCATAAACGGACAGCTTTCTTTCATTCTTCCAGAAGCAATACTTAATGTAAAAGCACATACGTCGGTCCGTACTGCCATTATAGAAAGCAATTCCGTCCGATATCTTGAATTTTTAGGAAATGCATTTGATAAGGTCCAGTGTCCTTGCATTATATTGCAACTGATTCACACCGGGAACCCACTTTCGACAATCGGAATGGAAGTCTCCGACTGCGATCACTGCACAACCATTCTGACAGACCGTAAAATTTCAGCCGAATATTTCAGCTTTCATACAACAGATGCTGAATATCAGCTGCTTGAAAAAATCCGGCATACTCCTAAAACAAAATCTCTTGCCGGAAACGCAGATTTTGCTTTAGGGATCGTAACCGGAAATAATAAAAAATATATCTCTTCCGAGCAAACAAAAGACAATGAAATTATTCTAAAGGGATCCGATATTTGCAAATACCATATTAATCCGACTCCAAATCATATTTTGTTTCACCCGGAGAACTACCAACAAGTAGCACCGGTAGAACTGTACCGCGCACCCGAAAAGCTTTTATATCGTTTTATCAGCAGCCAGCTTGTCTTTGCTTATGATGATAAACAAACACTTTCTTTGAATAGCTGCAACGTGGTCATCCCCAAGCTTGAAGGACTGCATATAAAATATATTCTTGCCATTCTTAATTCCAGAGTTGCACAGTTTATTTACAAAATGGAGTTTCACTCCGTGAAGGTATTGCGTTCTCATATTGAAAATATTCCGATTCCGGATGTTAATGCCGGCATGCAAAACAGTATCATCCAAGCTGTCGAACCACTAATTAACGGACTGCCTCCTGAGGGAGCACAAATTGCCTACGAGCAACTTGACCAATTGATTTTTAAATTATTTAATCTTACCTCTAAAGAGCAGGATATCATTAAGCATGCAGTAGATGGAGAAAACAAATTTCTGTTCTGACAAACATAAAACCAGAGATATTCCTGGCTTCCCCTATTCAACAATAGGATTGCCAGGTCTGCTCTGGTTTTTTCTTATCTTCCTTTCTTCTTAACGACACTAAGGACATCTTTTTCAGCAACCAAAAATGGTCTTAGCTCCTCTTCCGTCATAAAAACCTGGCCTTCAAATACAGCTGCTCCCGCAATTCCTGTATTTTCATTCCTATGCTGGGATCCAAGCTTTCCTGTTCTTTGAAGTTCCTCACTTGTAAGTACCCAATAAATCAGCTCATCACGGCAAACACCAATCCAGATAAACACATCACAGCATGATGGCTTCAACTGCTGATAATGATACTTAAACCCATTTGTAATTGCTTCTGAATGCAAATACGCTCTGCTGGCAAGACTTCCACCCGCTTTTGTATCATTTGCCCTACACGCTTTAACTTCTACTCTTATTTCAGGAATCCACAGATCAAATTCTCCATCAAAATCAGGATAAACCGAAACCATATTCTCTTTTGTCGCTTTTACAAAAGCCGGAAACAATTTTAAAATATGCTGCTCACCCCAGGTTTCTCCGAATGTTCTTGGTGCCATCTCAAACAAATATAGATATTGGTTTCTTTTCATATAACTTTCATATATTTCCTGATACTGTTCATATGTAATTGCCTGAGCATTCATCAGATACATCAAAATTCTGCTTTCCGCACTAAATGGAAACACTGCGTTTTCCTGACTAAAAGCTTCTAAAACTTCAGCATCTGCTCCCGCCTGTTGCAGTAGCTCTTTCAATTGTCTCCGTAATTCTTTCATTTGTATGCCTCGTCTTCACAAAGTCTTATCTCTTATTCCCCATACAGAACACAGCCACAACCCCCGGACCTGTATGTGACCCAATCACCGTTCCAATGCAGTTAATCAGAATATTGTGGACTCCCATCTTCTTCTCCACCTGTCTTGCCACAAATGCCGCATCTTCTTTGCAGTCACCGTGTGTGATCATCACAATATCATTATCCCAACCTTCGGACTGCTTCACTGCCATATCCACGATGTGTGTCAATGCTTTCTTTCTGCCACGTTCTTTTCCAATAACCTTCAGTTCGCCATGATCGTCCATGTGGATGATCGGCTTGATCTGGATCATCGTTCCAACAATTGCAGAAGCCTTTGATACTCTTCCACCTCTATGTAAATGGAATAAATCATCAATCGTAACGTTGTGCATGATATGAAGCTTGTTCTCCTCCACCCAGGCAGCCACTTCTTCCAGACTCTTTCCTGCACGCTTCATCTGAACAGCTTTGTATACAAGAAGCCCCTCTCCCATGCATGCGCAGAGCGAATCAATTACGATCAGCTTCCGCTCCGGATACTCTTCCTGCAATTCTTCTGCTGCCATCCGGATACTGTTATAAGTTCCGCTAAGTCCTGACGAAAAAGCAATATATAAAATATCCTTTCCCTCTTTCAGATACGGTTCCAGTGCTTCTCTTGCCTGCTCCGGATTGATCTGAGAAGTAGTCGGCATCGACCCTGCCCTGACTTTTGCAAAAAATTCTTCCCCGGTAAGTCCAATCATATCCTCATAAGACTGTCCATCGATCAGATAAGTAAGAGGAATATACGGAACCCCAAGCTCCTCGGTCAGGTATTCCTTCGGTAAATCCACTGTGCTGTCTGTCATGATCATATATTCACTCATAAGTGTGCCCTCCTTCATCCCTTTAGGGATTTATATATTACTTATAATTATGTACAGTATACCCTCTTTTCCGCAAGATAGCAAAATCTTTTTCCCATGCTAAAAAAATCTTAAGTTTCTTAATAACTTTTGTCATAATCCGGTATATTTTCCTTTTTTTGTGAAATGCTAAATCTATGCAGAATCCAGGCAGTAAAATATTTCCGGGATTCCAGATTTTCTTAACTTTAAATTATCTCTGAATGGAGGATTCAATATGGAAAAACATACTGTCAGTGCTTCCCTCACCGACAATACAAAATATATGAACCGGGCTCTTCCCGTAAAAAAAAGCTTTGATATTATCGAACGAACTCTGATCATCGGCGGACAAAATAGTGCCTTTTATTTTATTGATGGTTTCACCAAAGATGAAATCATGCTGAAACTTATGGACTCCTTCCTCAATATTTCTGCCGATGATATGCCAGAGGATGCAACTTCCTTTTCTACAAGCTGCATCCCCTATGTGGAAGTTGATATTCTCGGTGACTTTGACAGCATTTTCAAAAATCTTCTGTCCGGTGTCACCTGTCTTTTTATTGACGGCTATGAAGCCGCTATTGCCATCGACTGCCGTACTTACCCGTCCCGCAGCATCGAGGAACCCGATAAAGACAAATCCTTGCGCGGTTCCCGTGATGGCTTTGTGGAAACAATCGTATTCAATACTGCCTTGATGCGCCGCCGGATCCGCGATCCGCATCTGATCATGGAAATGTATGAAGCCGGCACTTCCACACGCACCGACGTAGCTCTCTGCTATATGTCCGACCGTGTAGACCGCGAACTTCTGACCACGATCCAGAACAAACTGGAAGAAAGCAAATCCCAGGATTTGAAAATGAGTCAGCAATCCCTCGCTGAAGCTCTCTTTCAGCGCAAATGGTACAATCCATTTCCAAAATATAAATTTACCGAACGTCCAGACACAGCCTGCGCCTGCCTGATGGAAGGAAAAATAATCATCCTTACTGATACCTCCCCATCTGCACTGATCCTGCCAACCTCCATCTTTGATATGATCGAAGAGGCAAATGATTACTACTTTCCGCCAATCACCGGAATCTACCTGAAAATATCCCGTGTACTGATCACACTGCTGACTGTCTTCATGGTTCCACTCTTTCTGCTCTTTATGCAGAACCCGGCATGGATACCGGAGATCTTCCGCTTCGTTCTGATCGAAGATACGGTCAACATCCCCCTGATCTTCCAAATCCTGATCCTTGAGCTTGCCATCGACGGACTCCGCCTCGCCGCCCTCAACACTCCGAGTATGCTCAGCACCCCTCTCAGCGTCATCGCCGGTATCGTCATGGGGGAATTCTCCGTCGAATCCGGCTGGTTCAACAGCGAGATCATGCTCTACATGGCATTCGTCTCCATCGCCAACTACACCCAGCCAAACTTTGAACTAGGCTACGCATTAAAATTCATGCGTCTCCTACTCCTTATCCTCACCGCCATCTTCAACCTCCCCGGATTCCTCACAGGCTGCCTCATCGTCATCCTCTGCATCACCTTCAACAAAACCCTCTCCGGCCGTAGTTACCTGAACGTAAAATTAAACTAATCCCCCTGTAGCCTGCAACAAAATTGCAGGCTACACCTACATAACCTTCACCTTCCCACCACTACCTAAATCTCCTCAACCGGTTATCAGTCCAGCCTTGTAAAAAAACGCCTCTCTAATACAGTAAATCCGGCGACCGGGATCAAAAAAATAGTGTTCAATTCACTTATTGTGCAATGGAGATGAAACTCAAAAATTGTGGAAGCCTTTGCTGACACAATTTTTGCTCTCAGAGGTTCACCGTAATGCCCTTGCACAATGGAATTGAACACTATTTTTTTGATCCCGGTCGCCAACACAACCTATATTTTAACGCCTCTTTTTTACAACCCTACTTCGTCGTACTTCCAAATCCCCCGTTTCTGACTGCTGTCGCATCGTCATCCACAGTAATTCCATACTCAACAAAAATCCCCTGCATAAAGCCTGTCCCTTTTCCAAGCTCTACCGTTTTATTCTCATTGGTATCATTCGTCAGTTTCGCAAAGATATGACCTTCATTATCAGAATAGAAATAATCGCTGTCAATAATTCCTACCGTATTATTCAGCTGCAGACGGAACTTGAACCCAAGTCCGCTTCTCGGGTAGCATTTGAGTACCCAGTTTTCTTCCATTTCCACACGGATCCCTGTCGGGATCTTGATCGTCTTTCCCGGCTCG
This sequence comes from Bariatricus sp. TF06-38A, assembly GCF_027690675.1. Taxonomy (NCBI): domain Bacteria; kingdom Bacillati; phylum Bacillota; class Clostridia; order Lachnospirales; family Lachnospiraceae; genus Bariatricus; species Bariatricus sp. TF06-38A. The sequence goes on along the minus strand of NZ_JAQFCE010000002.1, from coordinate 82,577 downwards.
ATCACAAAATCATCCGGTGCATAGAAATCATATCCTGCACTTCCTGCCGTTGCACGCTTCGGCAGTTTGACTTCTTCATATAAATCCTTGATCTGATCCTCTGTATACTGCTCACCAAAAGTATCCTTCCATCCTTCCATAAACTGTTCCAGACTTACTTTGTGAAATTTAGCAATTCTCTTCATGTAATACAATTTCTCCTTTTCCTAATGTCTCCGGTACGTTAATGACCATCTGGTTCGCGCTGCCTTTCCAGTGCAGATCCAGTTCTTTCTTCTCAACCTCGAATTCTCCGTCCACCAGAACGTCCAGATAATTTACAATATCCATATTCTTGATATCTTTCCATTCATAACCGGTGTAAAGCCAGATCGTCTTTGACGGAAATTTTTCTTTAATCTCTTTTGCCAGCATCATGACCTCATAGGCATTTGCCGAATGCAGCGGGTCGCCTCCACTGAATGTGATCCCACTAATATAATCCTTCTCCAGTTCTTCAAAAATCTCTGCCTTCGCCTTTTCATCAAAGAAAAGCCCACCATTCGGATCCCAGGTCACCGGATTGTGGCATTCCTTACAGCAATGGTCACATCCTGCAACCCAGAGGACAACCCGCAGGCCATCCCCGTTGAGCATATCATCTTTTGTTATATTGTGGTAACGCATTTACATACTTTTCCTTTCCGCAATTTCTGCCATCTTGGCATCATTTAGTCTGGTATCTCCCTTGACTCTCGAATAAGACAGATATCCGTTCATACGGTCAATCTTCGTCAGATTCTTACTTCCACATACCGGACACACATCCATAGACAGCTCTTCATGACCACAGTCATCACAGTAGGCAAGTGACAGATTAACACCCTCATAAAATCCCATATTCATTGCACGGCGTACCAGTGATTTGATAGCCTCTTTGTTATAATTGATCGGGTATTTTACATACTGGATCTTTCCACCGTTACACAGATCCCAGAAACGGTTTTCCAGATCCTGCTTTTCGATCGGTGTAATATCCTCGGTTACATGACAGTGAAAACTGTTGCTCACATACGCCCTGTCCGATACATTTTCCACGATTCCATATTTCTTACGGAACTGCTGTACCTGCACACCACACAGATTCTCAGCCGGTGTTCCGTAAATCGCATACAGATAGCCGTCTTCTTTTTTAAATTCATTGACCTTCATGTTGATATATTCCATGGTCTTGATGGCAAATGCTCCATCCTCTACCAAGGACTTTTTATTATAAAGCTGCTGGAATTCATTGAGCGCCGTAATTCCAAAGGAAGCGGTTGCCGATTTCAGCACCGGTTTAATCTTGTCATGGATCTTCAGATGTCCGCCATAGAAACCACCCTCACAGTAGGCAAGCGGATTCGTAGAAGCACGCAGCTCTCCGAGGTATTCGTAAGTACGGATATGAAGCTTCCGGATCAGTTCCAGGTAATAATCCAGTACCTCAAAGAAATCCCGGTTCTCCTGTCTGGATTTGGCAAGGATCATCGGAAGATGGAGACTGACCGCACCGATGTTGAACCTTCCGACAAATACCGGCTCATCCTTTTCGTCCACCGGATTCATACCGCCTCTTTCATACCATGGAGATAAAAATGCACGGCATCCCATCGGACTGATGACCTTTCCGTAGCGCTTGTAAATACTCGGCACATAGCCTTTTCCGGTAAGGCTGAGCCAGTCCGGATACATAGTCTTTCTGGAGCACTCAATTCCGGCTTCAAAAAGATCTTCTCCCGGCTTTCCAGGTCCATGTAAATTTTCATCATAAAGGAACACGATTTTCGGGAAAAGTACCGGTTTTTTATGTCCCGGCTTTCCCTGTCCTCCTGCTCTTACTTCCAGCATCGTCTTTGTGACAAGCTTTCCGTATTCGCTGATATCGGTTCCGCTGGTCATGGTAATAAATGGATAGTCTCCACGGCTTGAGGATACGGAGTTGAACTTATACTCCCATCCCTGGAATCCCTGCTCCATCTCTTTTTTCAGATCCTTCCAGGCAATCTCCTGTGCTACTTCTTCCGAAAGTCCAAGGCTTCTGTATTTGTTCAGATGATTTTCATGGGAACGCTTCGCATAAGGCTCCAGGATCTCATCTACGCTCGGCACGGTAAATCCTCCGTACTGCTGGCTTGCCGCACTCAGTACGATATCTCCGATCACATCAAATGCCGTATCCAGTGTCTTTGGCTCATTGTACCACAGATTTCCCATCTCAAATCCACCGGTCAGTACGCTTTTCACATCAAAGAGACAACAATTCATCGTATCTCTTCGGGCTGACATATCATGGATATAAATATATCCCTCCCGGATTGCCTGTAATTCTTCCACCGTCAGGAAAAATTTCTTATATAATTCTTTGTTCAGCTCATTGAAGATCAGGCTTCGCTTGGTCGATACCAGTGCACTGTCTGTATTACTGTTCTCTTTGTCCCCGATATACATGATCGACTGGCTTTTCTTATAAACCTCGTCAAGCATCTGCACAAAATCCTGCTTGTAATTCCGATAGTCCCGGTAACTTTTTGCCACGATCGGATTCACTTTCTCAAGCGCTCCCTCTACAATATTGTGCATTTCCGGAATCTGAATCTCATGCACTCCGAGTTCTTCTACCTTTTCTTCTACAAAATGACAGATAAAATCAATATCTTTCTGTGAAAATTTGATCAGTGCACGATATGCAGACTTATTGACTGCCACAACGACTTTTTGCACGTTAAATTCTTCTTTTGTCCCATCTTTTTTTACAACTTTCACATTGTTTAAGCTCATCTTCTTCTCCTTTCTGATAACTACAATATATTGTATTCTATTTAAAATGCATACTATATCTTGACCGTTTTCCTCTATTTTAGCACTATCACAGAGAGAGCGTCAATCTGTGAAAATAACCAATTTTCCGGCAGCCAGACAACCAAATCTTCTACAGGCATATTCCTGAAAATCCATTGACATTTTATACCGGACAGGCTTATCCTTCTGTATTCAGACAATAGCCTTTCATTTTGAAAATCCTCGAATAATTTTTCCAAAACCTTTGGAAATACAAAAAGAGATAAGCCGAAACTGTTTCCTTTTCTGCTTATCTCTTTAATTCATAATCTTGTATTTTTTAGTTTCCACACTCAATACTGATCTCATTGAACATCGTCAGGATTTCATCGATCGAGGTATCCTCTTTATCTTTTCCTGCCTTATCCATCACACAATGTCCCTGATGCATCATGATCAGACGATTACCGTATTCTACTGCATAGCGGAGATTGTGTGTGACCATAACCGTTGTCAGATTTTTTTCTTTTACAATCTTATCGGTCAGCTCCATGATCAGTTCTGCTGTCTTTGGATCCAGCGCAGCAGTATGCTCATCCAGGATCAAAAACTCGATTGGTGTCATCGTAGACATCAGCAGTGCCATCGCCTGGCGCTGTCCTCCGGAAAGTGATCCGACTTTGACATGAAGCTTATCTTCCAGTCCAAGACCAAGCTGGGCGAGCTGTTCTCTGTAATAATCAATACGTGCCTTATTCGTTCCCCGTCCAAGTCCGTAGAACCTTCCTTTATTGTCCGCAAGAGACATATTTTCCAAGATCGTCATGGACGGACAGGTTCCCATAGATGGATTCTGATACACGCGTCCGATCTTCTGGTTTCTCTTGTATTCTTTTACCCTTGTGATATCTTTTCCATCGATCAGGATCTGTCCGGATTCTACCGGAATACTTCCGCAGATGATATTCAGCATCGAAGTTTTACCGGAACCGTTACTTCCTACTACAGATACAAATTCGCCCTGATTGATCGTCAGATTGAAGTCCTCAAAAAGACACATCTCATTGACTGTACCCGGATTATAATATTTGTGGATATTTCTAAGCTCCAGCATTCTTCTTCACCTTCTTCTTTCTCTCCATACTAAGCACCAGAATTACCAGGAATAAAACGGCTGTGATCAGCTTCATATCCTGCGGTTCGAAGTTCTTCAGCGCGATTGCCACACAGGCCTTGTAAATGATAGAACCGATCAGTACAGCTGTCGTTGTTTTTACAAAACTGATTTTTTTGAAAATACTGGTTCCGATGATAACACTTGCAAGACCGATTACCATCGCCCCTGTACCACTGGAAATTTCAAATACACGTTCTTCCTGGCAGAAAATACATCCCGCAAGCGAACACAGCCCGTTTGCGATCGCAAGTCCCAGGATTTTCACATTTCCTTCATCCTTTGCCATTGCAGTTACCAGTTTATCGTTATCTCCGACTGCGCGGAGCAGGTATCCGGACTTGGTATTCAGGTAAAGGTCGAGAATGATTTTCACAATTAACGCAATGATCAGAATGATGAGCAATGTAGAGTAAGCGGAAAATCCTGACGGAAGCAGCTTATCCAGTGTATCATTTTTAAAGATTGTCTTCTGGGAAAACAACGGTACATTGGCTGTTCCTGCCACACGAAGGTTGATCGTCCAGAGCGCTGTCATCATAATGATACCTGAAAGCAGATCTCTTACCTTGCATTTGACATGGATCAGTCCGGTACAGATACCGGCTGCCACACCTGCTGCAAATGCAGCCGGAAGTGTCAGATACGGGTTCGCTCCTTTTGTGATCATAAGCGCCGTTACGGCAGCTCCTAATGGAAAGCTGCCATCTACGGTCAGATCTGGAAAATCCAGAATTTTGTATGTTATATAAATTCCCAATGCAAGGATTCCGTAAATCAGTCCCTGCTCCAAAATCGATACTGCAAAGCTCATTGCATTGCTCCTCACTTTTCTAATTCAAATTTAGTTTTCGCTGATAGAATCGTATGTCTCTACTGCGCTGTTTTTCAGATCGTCTTCCACTGTGATTCCAAGATTTTCTGCTACTTTTGTATTCAGGTAAAGTCCTGCTTCTGTGATCGTCTCAAATGGCATTTCAGATGCTTTCTTTTCTCCTTTGAGAACCTTTGCTGCCATCTTACCTGTCTGTTTGCCAAGTGCTACATAATCAAGGCCTTCTGCTGCCAGGCATCCAAGCTTCACCTGTTCGATCTCACTTCCGAATACCGGGATATTTGCTGCATTTGCCTTATCCAGAATGGTTGCAAGTGAGCTTACTACCGTGTTATCTGTCAGGTTGCTGATGCAGTCTACCTGTGACAGAAGATCGTCTGTTGCAAGTGCGATTTCTGATGTATTTGTAATTCCCTTTTCTACAAGTTCAAATCCATAGTCACCGACTTTTTCTTTGTATTCAGCAATTGCAGATACGCTGTTTGCCTCACTTGTTGTATAGAGGATACCAATCTTCTTTGCATCCGGAAGAAGTTCACGGATCATTTTCAGCTGTGCTTCAATCGGAAGTTTATCACTGGTTCCTGTGACTTCTCCAACCGGGTTTCCTTTATCATCTGCAAGCTCTGCTGCTTTCGGATCTGTAACTGCAGTATAGATAACCGAAATATCCGTATCCATCGCAGCATTGTATGCTGTCTGTGCACTTGGTGTTGCGATTCCGCAGATCAGATCTACTTTATCGGATACAAAGCTGCTTGCGATCTGTGATGCAGTTCCCATATCTGCTGCCGAGTTCTTGTATTCAACATTCAGATTCTTTCCTTCCTCGATACCTTCTTCTTTCAGTCCCTCTAAAAATCCTTCACGGCAGTTATCTAAAGATCCGTGCTCTGCAAACTGGGAAATACCGATTGTATAGCTCTTTTCTCCATCTGCTGTCTTGGAATCTGACTTGCTTCCACATCCTGCCATCATTGTTACTGCCATTGCCATTGTTAATAATACTGCGATTGTTCTCTTTTTCATAATTTTGTTCTCCTCTTCTTGATAAATAATTTTCTTTGTTAGCTTTCAAGAGAAGGTGTTTCTTGATTCCGCGCCGTACCACAACAGGAATACATATGTAACATCCTGCCGGAGACTTTTTATTTCATAGGAAGTTCCTTCGGAATTTCCTATGAAATAAAAAACGCCTCAATCCTTCTACGGATTGAGGCGACTAATATCTTCTACTAACGCGGTACCACTCAACTTTAACAGTTTCCTGTCCTCTTTTATGTACTAACATACATCCCTTATTGATAACGGGTTTGGTTCCCGACAAACCATACTCTCAATTATCTGATTTCAGGCTGCCCTCGAAAGTCCATTCAATTATCAACTCCATACAGCAATCCCACCGCCTGCTGCTCTCTGTGATATCGTTCGATAACCTACTCCTCTTTCTCAACGGTTTTACAATTTATGGTTAATATATTACCTCTTTATTCTCTATTTGTCAACCTGGTTTTTGGAATTTTTCAGATTTTTCTACTCCATTTCCACAGCTCCCTGAAAAATATCCTGATAACATACCCCGTAATTATCTAAAATCAGCGAAAAAATCTTACGGTTCTTTTCATATTCCATCCCCAGCTCAAGATAAGCCTTAAGATGCAATAATGCCCCCAGAAGATAGACTCTGTCGTCTTCTGTTTTATAAAATTCATACAAACGGTAAATACTGATTATGAGGAGTTCTTCTTTATCCACTCCAAGTCTTTCACATTCATTCACCGCAAGCTTTATCGCCTCAATATCTGTTCTGTACGATTCCCAATCCATTTCTCTCCCCCCTTTTTTTAATCATATCCTATCACGGCGTTTTTGTAAAGTTAACTTGCATATAATATCATTCTTTTTTCAAATTGAAATGCTACACTACTTTTATGAAGGAGAGATACAGCATGGAAAAGAATTTCGGTACACGCGTTCGGCAGGCACGTCACAAAGCCGGTCTTACACAGGCAGCACTAGCAGAAAAACTAAATCTTGATGAGACAACGATAAGCCGGATTGAAAATGGCAGCCAGGCAACATCCTTTGCAACCATGCTTAATTTTTCAGAAGCATTAGATGTCAAATTTGATTATCTGATCTGTGACTACCTGGATGATTCAATTCATTCAAAGGATCCGATCAATGCCGAGATCCTGGATATGATCACACCGCTTCCTGATAATTATAAACGATTGATCCGTGATAATATCCGACAGTTGTTAGAAAAGATTCCACCAGAGATGGGCGAAAAATAAATGTAGTCTATGCCACCACGGAGGAGAAAAAAATCCTATAGATTCAAGTTGAATCTATAGGATTTTTTCTCTTCCGGGGCGCTCTGGATTACCGGCTGTAACTGTTCTTCGCCCATTTGTATTGTGTTCGACAGAGAGGCGGTGTTACCCTCTGCGTTGTCCGGGTTCGTTCTGACCTGTACGGGCGGCACGCAGCACGTGAGAGGCGAGTACAGAGGTTGTGACGTTTCCTACTCCTCCCGGAACCGGTGTGATATGGGATACTTTTTCCCAGACATTTTCGTAGTCCACATCTCCACAGAGGGTTCCATCTTCCAGTACGTTGATTCCGACATCCGCTACCACCGCTCCTTCGGCGATCATATCGGCGGTGATATGGTTTGCCCGTCCGATCGCAGCTACTATTATCTCTGCTTCACGACATCTGTCCGCCAGATCTTTTGTGCGTGAATGGCAGATAGTTACAGTTGCATTCTGCCCAAGCATCAGCATGGAAAGCGGTTTTCCAACAACCATGCTTCTTCCGATGACGGTCACTCTTTTCCCCTGGAGTTCAATTCCATAGTGATTCATAATGTGCATCACTGCCTCAGAAGTACAAGGCGCATAAGCAGTTCTATCACCTTCGAATATTTTTGCAAGATTTACAGGACTCATTCCATCCATATCCTTTGCCGGGTCGATCATCTGTCTGATCTTCTCTACATCAAGCTGCTCCGGAAGCGGCTGGAACAAAAGAATCCCGTGAACCTCCGGATCTTTATTGATCTTACAGAAAGCATCCTCAAATTCTTCCTGTGAAATATCTTCTGGCAGTTCTACAATGCGGCACTCGATTCCGATCATTTCCATTCTCTTTTTTGCTCCACGTTCGTAGGCAAGATCATTTTCTTTTGCTCCTACCCGAATGATCGTAAGGCATGGATTTACTCCCGCCGCATTCAACTCTTCTCTTTCTCTGATCAGCTTTTCTTTCATGGCTTTTGCCACTTCAGCCCCTCGCATCTGTATGCTCATGTCTTCCTCCTGTCTGTCTTATCTGTTATGGTCTGATACCCTTAAGTACAGCATCATAAGTTGTCTCTTTCAGTTCTTTGCCTGTCGCAATCAGTTGATCAGCCAGATAATTCAGTCTTTCAGCTTCTTCTTGATCCTTCATCATCTTTGTATTGATAAAAATATTAAGAGAAGCTCCTTCAAGGGCTGCCTGGGCAAAGAGGATTGCAACTCCTGCATCGCTGACAGCAAGCCTGCTTCCTTTTTCCCCCAGCACCCGGATCATCTCCATAGTATCTACAATTGTTTTCATGATACACAGTGGTGCTTCTGCCGCATTTTTAAGTGCGGCCTCCATAACTTTTTCCTTCTCTGCCTGTTCTTCCTCTGTCTCTTTTGGCATTCTGTAAGCCTTTGCCAGTGGTTCAAAAGCCTCGGCATCTTCATCTACCATCCGGACCAGATCCTGCTTCTTCTGCTCAAGTTTTTCTCTTATCTCTAGAATTTCTTCTTCAACATCCGCATATTTCTTTTTTCCGACAGTCAGATTTGTAACCATAAGTCCCAAAGCTGATGCGAACGCTCCGACTGCTGCCGATGCACCGCCACCTCCCGGAATCGGTGCTGACGATGAGAGCTGTTCCAAAAAATCAGTTGTTTTCTGCTCCAATAACATATTTTTCCTCCCGCTTATTTTTGCTTTCCTATTATAGCAAAGGATTTCTCTTCTGAAACATAGTACTTTCTGATATGCCTTTCAGGATATCGGTATATGAAATTCTATCTGAATCCTAATGAAAATCCGGTGTCCCCACCATATCATACGGGGTTGCCTGGTAAACATAGTAATTCAGCCAGTTTGCATACATACAGTTACCATGTGCTCTCCATGTAAGAAGTGGCTTCTGTGTGCTGTCATTGTCTGGATAATAATTCTCCGGCATTTCAATCGGAAGTCCTTTGCTCAGATCCCGCTTATACTCCTGATCCAGTGTCACTCGGTCGTACTCCGGATGTCCCATCACAAAAATCTGTCTTCCATTCTGTGCCATGATAAGGTATGCTCCTGCCTTTTCCGACTCTGCCAGAATCATCAGTCTCTCATCTGCACGGATCTTCTCAATCGGCACATCTGTATGTCTCGAATGCGGTGCATAAAATACATCATCAAATCCACGTACCAGAGGAATCTTACGGTTCATAACCTTATGTTCAAAGATACCGAAAAGCTTTTTGTCCAGCTGTACTTTATTAATCCCATAATGATAATAAAGTGCTGCCTGTGCTCCCCAGCAGAGATGGATCGTTGAAGTAACATGCGTCTTTGTCCACTCCATGATCTCTACAAGCTCTTCCCAGTAATCCACCTCTTCAAAAGGCATCTGCTCTACCGGTGCTCCGGTTATGATAAATCCGTCAAATTTCTGATCTTTTACATTTTCAAAATTCTCATAAAACCGGTTCAGGTGATTCGCTGAAGTATTCTTTGAAACATGATTTTTCACTGCCAAAAACACAATGTCAACCTGCAGCGGTGTATTGGAAAGGGAGCGCAGAAGCTGAAGTTCTGTATCCTCTTTCAGTGGCATAAGATTCAGAAGTCCGATCTTGATCGGACGAATGTCCTGATGAACCGCACGGTTCTCATCCATTACAAATATATTTTCTTTTTCCAGTATTTCTTTTACCGGAAGGTCATTCTGTACACGAATTGGCATTTCTGCTTACTTCCTCTCTTTTTTATTTTCCCCGTTTTTTACCGCTGTATCATTTTCTTCCGGATTTTCTCTGACAAATCTTCCGCTATCATCCACATAACTCTTTTCCCCATACTCCGAAGTCTGAAGCGGAAGCTTTTTCTTCTCCAGCAAATGATTGATCAGCATTGTAATAATATAATAAACTACTGCAAATGTAGGCACGCCCATGATCATTCCTACAAATCCAAACAGACCGCCTCCGAGCAGGATTGAAAATACAACCCAGAATGCAGATAATCCGGTCGAATTGCCCAAAATCTTCGGTCCGATCACATTTCCATCAAGCTGCTGCAACACAAGAATGAAAATCAGGAAATACAAGCCCTTGATCGGATCATTCAGCAAAATCAGAACGGCACTCGGAATAGCACCAATATACGGTCCGAAGAAAGGAATGACATTGGTCACACCAACGATTACACTGATCAAAAGTATGTACGGCATCTTCAGGAGCGTAAGTCCAAAGAAGCAAAGCACTCCGATAATCATAGAATCAATGATCTTTCCAATAATAAATCCACCGAAAATCTCATTGCTTTTCTTTGTCAGATGCAGGATCATATTGGCATGATCTGTACGGAACACTGCATAGACGATCTTTTTACTCTGTGCGGAAAATGTTTCCTTACTGAACAGAATATAGACTGATACAATAAGACCAATCAGAAAATTCAGGATCTCACTGACAAAATTGATGATCCCAACCGTCAGGTTTGACATCACTTCATTAACCTTGGTTAAAAGATCCTGTTTGATCCAGTTCTGTAATGCATCCGATCCCTTTTCTAACAGGTTACGTGCCATGACTCCGGCAGGACTGGTATCTTTCTGGATACTTATGATCTTCGTAACCATATCACTGATCTGTCCCGGCAGAGTCTGAACCATGTCACGGATACTTTTATAAAGTTCCGGAATCAGCATATTGCACAGTGCCAGGATCAAAGCAAGCAGCATAACCAGCGCTGCAAAAACACCGACACTACGCGAAACCTTCTTTGCCTTTTCCTGAGACATTTTCTTTTTTAATTGTGGAATCAGCCACCGGTCAATCTGCTTTACGATCGGATTCAGCAAATATGCAATCACCATTCCGTATAGGATCGGCTTTAACACATCAATTACTTTACTGACACCTACTGATATATCATCTATTCGGAGTAACAGAAAATAAAAGATCACACAAGCCGCAATAACAAGGAAAAAGGTAATCCCCTTCCTGAAATGCAGCAAAATCTTTGACGGCCCTCTGTTACCAAATTCCGGACGCTTTTCATAATACGCTGCCGATTTCTTCTTTTCCGGCTTCCCCGAAACCCCTTTCTCTACATTGTCTTTTTTTTCCATTTAATTTCCCTGTCTTTCTTCAAAAGTCCGATTTTTATTATACCTTCTTTCTAACACCCCCGTCAACCTCCCCAACCATCCTTTTCGCACCTTTTCTCTCATTCCTTGCACACAAACAAACAGGTGCAGGAGAAACTCTCCCACACCCATCACTTTCATCTACGCACATCCACAACTGAAAGTTGCACATTCCGTCTCATCACAGTTGCATGCCTTGCTGCCCTCCACACTGATCTTTCCTGCATGGCACTGGCATTCCTTATTGTACTGGCACTCCGTGGCCTTGCAGTCGATCTTGCTTGTCGGACCCGCCTCACCAGTCACATTACTGTAGGTGCCGCTTTTTCTTTCTTCAAAGCTGTCACAGCTTGTTTCTGCAGCTTTCCGTGCAGATTTTCCTCCCACCGTAATTGCGTTCAGATCACAATAAAAATCTTTGTTGTGCATACATGTCTGTACTGTACATTTTAATTCAGGCATAATGTTACCTCCTTTTTGAAAATCAGTATCATTATGCCCGAAAGTTTTATTTCTTATTCAGATTTTATTTAAAACTCTATTTATCGTCTTCTTTTTTTACTTCCCTTGCTGTTTTGGCCTGGATCTCCATCTTGATTGCTGCAAGGAAGTCCGTCAGTGACTTCTGTCCTTCATCCCCTTCAAAGCGGCTTCTTACAGATACCAGTCCGTCCTCTTCTTCTTTTGCTCCGACAACCAGCATATACGGGATCTTCTTCATCTGTGCTTCACGTATCTTGTATCCGATCTTCTCTGCACGTGTATCAATTTCTGCACGAACACCTGAATTGTTCAGTTCATCCAGAACCTTCTGTGCATAATCCATATATTTGTCTGAAATCGGAAGCACCTTAACCTGTACCGGTGCAAGCCATGTCGGGAATGCCCCTGCAAAATGCTCGATCAGGATACCGATAAATCTTTCGATCGATCCGAAGATTACACGATGGATCATAATCGGACGATGTTTCTCACCATCTGCTCCTGTGTATTCAAGGTTAAATCTGAGCGGAAGCTGGAAATCAAGCTGGATGGTTCCACATTGCCATGTTCTTCCGATAGAATCTTCCAGATGGAAGTCGATCTTCGGTCCGTAGAACGCTCCATCTCCTTCATTTACTACATATGGAAGTCCCAGATCGTCCAATGCGCCACGAAGGGCTTCAGTAGCCATATCCCAATCTTCATCACTTCCCATGCTGTCCTCCGGTCTTGTAGAAAGCTCCACATGGTATTTAAATCCAAACAGGCTGTAAACTTCATTGATCAGTTTTACAACGCCTTTGATCTCATCACGTACCTGCTCTGGTGTCATGAAGATATGTGCATCATCCTGTGTAAAGCATCTTACACGCATCAGTCCATGAAGCTGTCCTGATTTTTCATGACGGTGAACCAGTCCGAGTTCTCCCATACGAAGCGGAAGGTCACGGTATGAACGTGGTTCAGATTCATATACAAGAATTCCTCCCGGGCAGTTCATTGGTTTGATAGCGAAATCTTCATCATCGATCACAGTTGTATACATATTGTCTTTGTAGTGATCCCAATGTCCTGATGTTTCCCAGAGATGGCGGCTCAACATAATCGGTGTTGAAATTTCAACATAGCCGGCTTTTTTGTGGATCTCTCTCCAGTAATCAAGCAGCTGGTTCTTCAGTTCCATTCCTTTTGGAAGGAAGAATGGAAATCCCGGTCCTTCTTCTCTCATCATGAAAAGTCCAAGTTCTTTTCCAAGTTTTCTATGGTCACGCTTCTTTGCTTCTTCCATCATATGCAGATATTCTTCAAGCTCTGCTTTCTTCGGATAGGAAGTACCATAAACTCTCTGAAGCATCTTATTCTTTTCACTTCCGCGCCAGTAAGCTCCTGCAAGGCTTGTAAGTTTGAATGCTTTTACCGGTTTTGTGCTCATCAGGTGAGGTCCTGCACAAAGATCTGTAAATTCTCCCTGTGAATAGAAGCTGATTACGGAATCTTCCGGAAGGTCTTCGATCAGTTCCACTTTATATGGTTCATCTTTTTCTTTAAAATATGCGATTGCTTCCGCTCTTGGCATTGTATACTGTTTAATTGGAAGATCTTCTTTAACGATTTTCTTCATCTCAGCTTCGATCTTTTCCAGGTCTTCTGCTACAAGCGGAGTCTCACGGTCAATATCATAATAGAATCCGTCTTCAATTGAAGGTCCGATCGCAAGTTTTGTATCCGGATACAGTCTCTTGATTGCCTGTGCCATAATGTGAGATGTTGTGTGACGGAATGCACCTTTTCCTTTTTCATCATTGAATGTAAGAATGTTCAGCTCACAGTCTTTGTCGATCACAGTTCTTAAATCAACAACTTCTCCGTCAACTTCTCCTGCTGTTGCAACCCTTGCAAGTCCTTCACTGATATCTTTTGCAATATCGATTACAGACATGCTCTGTGCATATTCTTTGCTTGATCCATCTTTTAATGTGATTTTCATAGTCTTTTTGTTCCTCTCTTTATTTTATAATTTCTGATTATACAACATTTTTCTGTGCAAGCTCCGGATCCGGATGTTCTCCTGACCATCCTGCCTGTGGCATAGTTGCCAGTCTCGATACATCCTCTTCGCTGATCTCAAAATGGAACAGATCCATATTCTGTTTCATCCGCTCCATCGAAGATGATTTTGGAAGCGGAATGATATCATTCTGAAGCAGGAATCTCAGACACAGCTGCGCCGGTGAAACCTGATACTTTCCGGCAAGTTCAAGGATCAGTCCATCTTCCAGAATCCGCCGTCTTCCGATCGGGCTCCATGCCTGCATCTGAATACCATGCTCTTTACAATACTGCACAGCAGCCTGCTGCATATAACCCGGATGCAGTTCCAGCTGGTTGACAACTGGTTTTACTGTTCCATTCTCCAGAATGTTCTTAATATGGTGCGGAAGAAAATTGCTGAGTCCAAGTCCCCGGATTTTTCCTTCTTTCTGAAGTTCTTCCATCGCCCTCCAGGTCTCAAGATCCAGTTCTTTCCAGTTCTCACAGTCAGCCGACGGTCTTGGCCAGTGGATCAGATAGATGTCCAGATAATCGGTACCAAGTCTTTTCAGACTCTTTTCTAATGCATCCTTTGTCTGCTGATATCCCATTTCATCTTTCCACATCTTGGATACAAGGAAAAAATCCTCTCTTGGAAGATTGCTTTCACGGATCGCCTGCCCTAAAAAATCTTCGGTCTGATAAAAGGATGCAGTATCAAAATAGCGATATCCTGCTTCTATGGCAGTCTTTAAAACCTCTACGTTATTCCCTTCTGCTGCTTTGTAAGTTCCAAAACCAACGCATGGGATTTTCATATCATTGTTCAGCTTGAAACAATCGTAAATACTTTCCATTAGATCATCCTTTCTGTAAAAGCTACTGTCTGTAATTCAAGACCGCATATTGCACAAAAGAAATTCATCCAATTCCATTGCGCAAAAAGTGAATTGGCTGAATTTCTTTTGTGCAATATGCTCCTTCAAATTTTCTAGTACATCTTTTCCAGACAACTTAACTTTTAAAATAAAAAACCTCTGCAACAGATTATCTGCTGCAGAGGACGAGTTACTTTGTATACCCGCGGTTCCACCCCGCTTGTCCTGATTTCCAGGACCTCTTTGTGGATGATAACGGTATCCAGCCGGACTGTTTTACAGCCGCTCGGAGGTGGTCTTCAAACGCTTCTGTAATAAGAGGCTCTCAGCCTAAGACCTCTCTCTCTGGGATTTTTCTGCGTTCTACTCTTCTCTTCATCGCATTTGCTAACATTATACCATGGGATTTTCATTTGTCAACACGTTCAAAAAAATGTATTGAAAATTTCTATCAGAACTTATTTGTTCTTACCACAGCATTTTTTATATTTTTTACCGCTTCCGCACGGACATGGATCGTTTGGATAAACTTTCTTTTCTACGTGGATTGTACGTGCGTTTTTCTGTTCTTTGTAAAGGACTTTTTTCTTTTCTTCTGTAAAAATCTTATCCCACTGTGGCAGTTCATACAGCCAGTCAGCTTTTGCATCTACCATGTTCTTGTAAAGCAGTTCTTTATCAAAAGCAAGACTTACCTCAGTGTCCTCATCCATTGTTTCAATTGGATTAGCCACTTTCAGGCTGTCATTGATTCCATCAAGGAATCCTGTCATTGTAAATACATTAATGCCATATTTTTCAGCAAGTTCCTTTACAGTTCCTTTTACTTCTTCGTCCGGATTCTCAAGCAGCTTTTCATAGATCTCTTTTTCAGTCTGGAAATAGGTTCCCCAGAACTTCTGCAGAGAAGCTTTATCCATCTCTTTCGAGTAAGCGGTATCTCTCCACTGTTCTAATAATGTACTCATACTGTAAATTCTCCTTTTTGTTCTTTATCACTTCATATATCATACAGCATTTTTCGACTGTTTGCAAAACATTTTCTTGTAGAAATTGTTTTTTATCTATATAATAGAGATAAAGTACAGTACGAAGGTGGTTGTTATGAAAAAATTCAAGCGTTTTACAGCTCTTATCTGTGCAATTCTTCTGTTCCTGATGTACGTCAGCACTCTGGTATTTGCATTTATCGATAAATCCAGATCATTAGGACTTCTGAAAGCATCTGTTGCCTGCACGATTCTTGTGCCGGTTATGAGTTACGCCTACATCCTGGTTTATCGTCTGATCCACAGGAATGATGACGACTTTCACAGTGAATATTAACATCTCATACATAAAGCTCTGCCATCATCCAGGCAGGGCTTTTCTCTTCGCCGAATCTGCCTCCAAATCGTTTTTTCTCCTGTTCTCTGATCTTCTGTCTTTTATTTAGATATTCTTCCATGGAAATGACTTCCTGTGTGCTGATATTCTTCTCTTTCTGCATATCTTGTTACCTCCTGTCTACAGTTTTTTCGTCTGTCTGCCTTCTGGTATAAGCCTCATCCGGCATTTCCCCGACATCTTTAATATATGTTCTTATTTTCTGATTTATGACTTTTTCTTTTTTATGATGAATGTTTTATTTTAAGAGTATAGCCGTGTTCTGTGACCTTACTATGGAGATTCTCTAAAAAAATCATAAGTTGTTTCTTAAGAAAATATGATTGACAACACCACGTCAATTCACTAAACTAGACATAGTGAGTAGTAAGAAAGGAAGAACATCATGAACAATTTGCAGATACCGGAGAATTACCATTCTCCACTTACGATCCGCGAGACTGAAGTGGCTATCAAAGAAGTAAAAGACCACTTTGAACGCGCACTTGCCAAATCTCTGCATCTGACGCGTGTATCCGCTCCTCTTTTCGTCCGCCCGGAATCCGGACTGAACGATAACCTGAACGGAGTAGAACGCCCGGTTGCATTTGGCATCAAAGAACAGGAAGACCGCGAAGTTGAGATCGTCCACTCTCTTGCAAAATGGAAACGTTACGCCTTAAAGCGCTACGGCTTTCATTCAGGAGAAGGACTTTATACTGATATGAGCGCTATCCGCCGAGATGAAGATACTGACAACATCCATTCCATCTATGTTGACCAGTGGGACTGGGAAAAAGTAATTTCCAAAGAAGAACGCAACATGGAGACACTGGAATACACTGTAGGAAAAGTATACAGTGCACTCAAAGAAACCGAAGCCTACATGGCACGCCGTTACAATTATATTGAAGAATTCCTTCCGGATGAAATCAGCTTCATCACATCCCAGGAACTGGAAACCATGTATCCTGACAAGACACCAAAGGAACGTGAATACCACTTTGCCAAAGCCAAAGGTGCCGTATTCATCAAACAGATCGGTAAGACTCTTGCCTCCGGACAGCGTCATGACGGACGTGCACCGGACTACGATGACTGGGAACTGAACGGTGATATCATCGTCTACTATCCGGTACTCGATATCGCACTGGAGCTTTCTTCCATGGGTATCCGTGTCGATGAAGATGCACTCCGCCGTCAGTTAAAGGAAGCCGGCTGCGAAGAACGTGCCGAGATGGATTTCCAGAAAGCATTACTGAACGGAAAACTTCCGTACACAGTCGGAGGCGGAATCGGACAGTCCCGAATCTGTATGTTCTATCTCCGCAAAGCCCACATCGGAGAAGTCCAGTCCTCCATCTGGCCGGACGACGTCCTCGAAGAAGCCGCATCCCGCGGAGTGTACTTACTGTAATACATAACCAACCATTATCACAATTTGATAATTTACCATAAAAATGAGGCAGGACTTAAAAAAGCCCTGCCCCTTTTTTATATTCCTATTTATTTCTGAAGATGATATCATGTCTTCCCGGTCCATTAGAAACCATTGTGATCGGATATCCGATTTCTTTTTCGATAAACTCAATGTAGTTTCTGCAGTTCTCCGGAAGATCTTCGTATTTCTTGATTCCTCTGATGTCGCATTTCCATCCCGGAAGTGTCTTGAGTACTGGTTTTGCTTTCTCAAGAAGATGTGTTGTCGGGAATTCTGTTGTAACTTCTCCGTCAATCTCGTATCCTACACATACCGGAATTTCATCCAGGTATCCAAGTACGTCGACAACGGTAAATGCTACATCTGTAGCTCCCTGCATACGGCATCCATATTTGGATGCTACACAGTCAAACCATCCCATACGTCTCGGACGACCTGTTGTTGCGCCGAATTCTCCGCCGTCTCCACCACGTCTTCTGAGTTCATCTGCTTCTTCGCCAAAGATCTCACTTACAAAGGCACCTGCTCCTACTGCACTTGAGTAGGCTTTACATACTGTAACGATCTGTTTGATCTCATACGGCGGGATTCCGGCACCGATTGCACCGTAAGCTGCCAGTGTAGAAGAAGAAGTTACCATTGGGTAAATTCCATGATCCGGATCCTTTAATGTTCCAAGCTGTCCTTCAAGAAGAATTTCTTTACCTTCCTTGAGTGCTTCGTTAAGATACAGAGAAACGTTACATACATACGGTGCTACCATTTCTTTGTATTCCATCAGTTCGTTATATAAATCATCAGGATTGATTAACGGTTTGTGATACAGATGTTCCAACATGACGTTCTTCTGCTCTGCTACACGGTTTACCTTTTCTCTAAGTTCAGCTTCGTCTTCAAAAAGCTCGCTGATCTGGAAACCGATCTTTGCATACTTGTCTGAATAGAACGGTGCGATACCAGACTTTGTAGATCCGAACGACTTTCCGCCCAGTCTCTCTTCCTCATATGCATCAAAATTCTTGTGATAAGACATCACCATCTGTGCACGGTCTGACACCAGAATCTTCGGCATCGGAACATCTCTGTCAATGATTGACTGGATTTCCTTGAAAAGAACCGGGATATCTACAGCGACACCATTGCCGATGATACTGGTTGTATGTCCGTAGAAAACTCCTGACGGTAATGTATGAAGAGCGAATTTGCCGTAATCATTGATAATTGTATGTCCGGCATTTGCTCCACCCTGGAAACGAATGATGATATCAGCTTTCTCGGCAAGCATATCTGTGATCTTACCTTTTCCTTCGTCTCCCCAGTTCGCACCTACTACTGCTTTAACCATAATAAATCCTCCTGCGTGTTCTTGGCTATCTGTGAAATATATCCACAGTGTCATCCCTCTTTTTTCATCGGGATAACTCCTACTTATAAATATAATCAATGTCCCTTATAAAGACACCGATTGAATTATACTACATTTCAACTAAAAAGTACACTCTTATTTTCAGCTACTTCCCGAAAATTCCGCATTTTTCTTGATTTTACTGTTCTCTGAGTGTTTTCCTACATCAGCGGTGCCACAAGTCTTAAAACCTGACCATATATTTTCACAAAAGTGCTCCGGTTTCTGACCTCCGTCATCGTCACCTTCTGACATTTTGCCAGTGTATCCTGGAAGTCTTTTTCAATATCACGCACAACCGGATTGCGGTAAATGAAAACACCACATTCAAAATGTAGATAAAGACTGCGGTAATCCAGATTGATACTGCCTACTGTCGCCGTATCATCGTCTGAAGTAAATACTTTTGCATGAACAAATCCAGGCGTATATTCATAGATCTCTACCCCACCTGCGATCAGTTCCTCATAATAAGTCTTCGCAAGATAAAATGCATACGGCTTATCCGGAATATGTGGCATAATAATCTGCACTTCTATTCCACCTTTTGCAGCTCTTGTCAGCGCATCAATCATCTCATTGTCCAGGATCAGATACGGTGTCATAATATGCACATACTTCTTCGCATGATTCAGAATATGGAAATACACTTCTTCTCCTACATTTTCATGATCGAACGGACTATCTCCGTATGGAATGATATAACCATCTTTGCGGCTGAATCCTGGCTGCTTTTCTGTCAGATACTTTGCATAATCCTCCGGCTGTCTCTCCGTAATATTCCACATCTGCAGGAACATCATGGTAAAACTCTGCACGGCATCGCCTTCGATTTTGATTGCTGTATCTTTCCAGTGTCCGAACCGGACTTTCTTGTTGATATATTCATCTGCCAGATTGACACCTCCGGTAAATGCAACCTTTCCGTCAATCACACAGATTTTCCGGTGATCCCGATTATTCTGGCTGGTAGAAAGGATGGGTACGATCGGTCCAAATTCCTTGCACTGGATTCCATATTCCCGGAGCTGCTTCGGATACTCATACGGCAAAAGGCTGATGCTGCAGGTTCCGTCATACATCAGGCGTACTTCCACACCCTCTTTCACCTTTTTGCGCAGAACCTCCAGGACAGTATCCCACACATATCCTTCCCCGATAATAAAATATTCCATGAAAATAAATTTTTCTGCCTTATTCAGTTCTTCGATCAGAACCGGAAATTTGTCATCTCCCAGCGGAAAATACTGTGCCTGTGAGTTCCCATAAGTCGGAAATCCCACCTGGTTATAAAGAAAATGTGACAGATTGGCATTCGCAACCCTTCCACCTTTCATCGCATGGACGACATATTCATTCTGCTGCATATAAGGTTCAGTCTCCACTCGAAGCTTCTCCAGTCTGGCACCCAGATATTTGGTTCCGATCCCTGCCTTTGTAAACAGATAAAATCCCACTCCGACCACCGGGACAAGGAACACAAACAGGATCCACGTCATCTTAAACGCCGGATTCCCTTTTTCATTGAAAATATAAATCGCTGTGATAAAAGAAAGAAGCGATATCACTCCGTTCATATAGGTACTGTAATTTCCCAGATATGTAAAAGTGAGGACCATAATACCAATCTGAAGAAGGATCAGTAAAAGAATAATTGCAGTATGGCTGTACACTGCACCAAATAATTTGTTCTTGGCACGTTCTTTGACTGTCTTACTGGTATCATGGTATTTTGTAATTTCTCTCATGCGCGGTCTTCCTCTCTTTAGATACTATTTTATATCGTAACACAATTTTTATTCTTTCACAACATTCCAACTGCTTATAATCGTACAACACTTCCTTATTTTTGTTGTTTTTCTGGTTCTTTTATAAATATTTTACTTTCCCTTTTCAAATAAAAGTATTACAATAAAATTATTCATGTATACTATATTTCATGACGAACTATCTCATCTGCCATATCTGACAGGACGAGATCAAGAAAGGAGCAGCAACATGGCTAAAAATTTTGGTAAAATCCTGCTCGGACTGACTGCCGCAGGCGCAGCTGGTGCCGGTGCATATTACTGGTTAAAGAACCGACATAATGAAGAACCGGAAGACGAGTTCGATGATACTTTTGAAGATGACGATTTTGAACTGGACGATGATCTTGGCGAAGTGCCAGAGCGTGGTTACACAACTCTTACTCCATCTTCTGCAAAGGAAGAAACCTCTGAAGAGTCTGAAGAAAAAACTGACGATGCAGAAGCCGGACCAGAAGCCGCTTCCCAGACACCGGAAACTGATTCCGAAGAATCCGATCCGGCTTCAGAAGAAGTTTAAGAAAGAACTTTTCTTACAGCTTATCATTTTCTGCATAAAACCAAAACCCGGAAGAATTTTTCATTCTTACCGGGTTTTTCATTGCCATTTCTTTTCAAAAACTGTCGACTAACACATTATTTGCAATTAAATTCTGAGCAAGACTGCTTTCTTTATTTTGGCAGCTTGAATGAACTCTTCAGCGAAACGATTCTGTTAAATACCAGATGCTCTTTGGAAGAATCATGGGAATCCACGCAGAAATATCCCTGACGTACAAACTGGAAGCTTTCATATGCTTTTGCATCTGCAAAGTTTGATTCTACAAAGATTTCTTTCTCTGTAAGAGAATTCGGATTCAGGTTCAGGGAACCGTCTTCTTTATTGTAGACACCCTTTTCTTCGTCGATCAGGTTCTCATACAGTCTTACGGTTGCCGGAAGTGCTGTACTTGCCTCTACCCAGTGGATCGTTCCTTTTACTTTTCTTCCTGTAAATCCGGAACCGCTCTTTGTCTCTGGATCATAAGTACAATGTACAACAGTTACATTACCATCTTCATCCTTTTCAAATCCTGTACAGGTTACAAAGTAAGCATTCATCAGACGTACTTCGTTGCCTGTGAACAGACGGAAATATTTCTTCGGAGGCTCTTCCATAAAGTCTTCTCTCTCAATATAAAGCTCTCTTCCAAATGGAAGCTGACGGCTTCCAAGTTCTTCATTCTCAAGATTATTCGGTGCATCCAGATATTCAATCTGTCCTTCCGGATAGTTATCGATCACAAGCTTGATCGGATCAAGGACTGCCATCATACGTGCTCTCTTAAGCTTCAGATCCTCACGGATACAGTATTCGAGCATTGCATAATCTACAGAGCTCTGCGCTTTGGAAACTCCGCACAGGTCAACGAACATCTTGATAGATTCCGGTGTGAATCCACGGCGACGAAGTGCTGCGATGGAAACCAGTCTCGGATCATCCCATCCGTCTACAATCTTATCTTCTACAAGTTTCTTGATGTAACGCTTTCCTGTAACTACGTTCGTCAGGTATAATTTTGCAAATTCGATCTGACGCGGTGGATTTGCAAATTCACATTCTCTTACTACCCAGTCATAAAGTGGTCTGTGATCTTCAAATTCCAGTGTACAGATAGAATGTGTAATTCCTTCGATTGCATCCTCGATCGGATGTGCAAAATCGTACATCGGGTAGATGCACCACTTATCACCCGTATTGTGATGTGTCATACGTGCTACACGGTAAATAATCGGGTCTCTCATATTGATATTCGGTGATGCCATATCAATCTTCGCACGGAGAACCTTCTCTCCGTCTGCATACTTGCCTGCACGCATATTTTCAAAAAGCTCCAGGTTCTCTTCCACACTTCTGTCACGGTACGGGCTGTCCTTTCCCGGCTCTGTCAGAGTTCCTCTGTACTCTCGGATCTGATCCGCTGTCAGGTCACAGACATAAGCTTTTCCTTTCTTGATCAGTTTGATCGCATACTCATACATCTGATCAAAATAATCCGATGCAAAGTAAAGGTGATCTCCCCAGTCAGCACCTAGCCACTTGATATCCGCTTTGATAGACTCAACGAACTCAGTCTTTTCCTTTGTCGGGTTAGTATCATCAAAACGCATATGGAAAGTTCCGTTATACTTCTGTGCAAGTCCGTAGTTTAAAAGGATGGACTTTGCATGTCCGATGTGAAGATATCCGTTCGGTTCCGGTGGGAAACGGGTACATACATGATCGTATACGCCTTCTGCAAGATCTTTTTCAATTTCCTGTTCTATAAAATTCTTTGATACAGCTTCTTCTGCCATTGAAGTTCCTCCTCACGTCTCTCTATTACTTCAAAATCTGCCGGTATGTAGCAGTCTTTTTCATGTCATGTATCTCAATCATTGCCCTGTAGACAACTTTTGATTCATGTTCTTTAGTTTATCACACTTTCTATACATGAACAAGTACAAAAAAAGCAGACATCGTAATCTCCAACCGGAAATACAACTCTGCTTCTTAAATAAATAAGCTGCCTAGCGGAATCGAACCGCCGACCTCCGCCTTACCAAGGCGACGCTCTACCGACTGAGCCAAGGCAGCCTGCGCATTTTCGCGACTCATTTAATATAGCACATCACTGCTTTGCTTGTCAATATTTTTAAATTTTTATTTTTACTTTTTTTCAGACCGGCGTTTTTCTTCCAGAAGCTGGCGTGCTTTCGCTTTGATCCGCTGCAGGGCATTGTCGATCGTCTTCGGACTTTTGTCCATAAATTCTGCAATCTTCAGATATTCCATTCCCTGCAAATGAAGATACAGCACCTTTCGCTCCAGCTTACTTAATTTTTCTTTCAGTTCCTCTTCAAATGCATTCGTATACTCTTCTCCAAGAATCATCAGCTCCGGATTACTCTCTTTCCCTGCTTCGATCGTATCTACTATGGAAAGCCCGTTCTCCTCCGGATTGTCACTGGCAGATGCGTAAATCGACACATAGGAATTGAGCGGCAGATGTTTTTTCCGCTGTGAAGCCTTAATCGCCGTATACATCTGGCGTGACACACAAAGTCCGGCAAAACTTGAAAAGCTTGCACCTTCTTTCGGATCATAATCCTGCACCGCTTTAAAAAGACCGATCATCCCCTCCTGGATCAGATCGTCATTTTCTCCGCCCCACAGATACATGGCACGCGCTTGTTTGCGTACCATGTCTTTGTATTTTTCCATCAGATAATCCGTGATCTCGGTCTTACCTTCCCGAAGCAGTTCAATCAGCTGCTCATCCGTCATTTTCCCCAGATCCATTTTCATTCTCCGATTTTCCTAACTCATGCGCTGACGCACGATCTCATAGGCAAGGACACCTGCTGCCACAGACGCATTCAGGGAGTCAATATCTCCCTTCATCGGAATGGCTGCCGTCATATCACAGGTTTCTTTTACCAGACGTCCAACACCTTCGCCTTCGTTTCCGATCACCAGACCAATCGGTCCTTTCAGATTCACGCGGTACATCACATCCCCATCCATATCTGCGCAGACGAACCAGAGTCCCTTTTCTTTCAGTTCTTCCATGGTTTTCACCAGATTAGTGACTTTTGCTACCGGTGTGTAATTCAGCGCACCTGCCGATGTCTTTGCAACGGTTGCAGTAAGACCTGCTGCGCGGTGCTTCGGAATGATCACACCATGCGCACCTGCAAGATTGGCAGTACGAATGATTGCGCCGAGATTATGTGGATCCTCAATATTGTCCAGAAGGATCAGGAAAGGATCTTCCCCTTTCTGTTTTGCAAGCTCCAGCATGTCTTCCACCTGCGCATACTCGTAAGCCGCTGCCTGTGCAATGACCCCCTGATGTCTTCCGGTCTCTGAAATCTGGTTCAGACGTTCTTTGGTTACAAAATTCAGGATCGTATCATGCTTTTTTGCTTCTCTTACGATACTTCTGATCGGTCCATCCTGACATCCGTCAAGAATATATACTTTGTCAATCGGTTTCCCGGAGCGAAATGCTTCCATTACTGCATTTCTTCCCTCGATCTGCTGACTGTTCATCTTTTTTTCTTCCATTCTATTTCTCCTGCTTCTTTTCTTCTTCGCATTCGCTTAAGTGATCCAGACCGATCTTGATCAGATCTGCCATTCTTTTCCATTCTCTTTTCAGGTAAAGCCATCCCATCAACGCTTCAAATCCGGTTGCACGTCGGTAATCGGTCAGTGACTGGTTCTTTGCCGGCGATACTGATTTAGCATTTCGACCTCTTCTGTAAACAGCATGCTCTTCTTCAGTAAGCAATGGCTGAAGGACACGCATCATCTCTGACTGAGCAGACGCCTGCACCATACTGCTTGTCTCCTGATGTAATTTTTTTACCTGTTTATTTCCTTCGCTGATCACCTTTGTCTTGATGATCAGATCATAAATGCTGTCCCCTATATAAGCCAGGGTAAGAGGTGAATAGCCTTCCGGCTCCACCTCTTTCATCTCAAGCACTTCTTTTATATAGTCAGCAATTTCAAATTCTACGCTTTTTTCCATTGTACTCCTTCTCTGGTATCCTTCAGGATAATTCCCTTTTCCAGAAGCTCGTCACGGATCGCATCGGCTCTTGCAAAATCTTTTGCTTTTCTTGCTGCCTGACGCTCTTCGATCAGTTTCTCAATATCTGCATCCAGAAGTTCTTCCTTCTTATCCAGGATCAGTCCCAGGACATCACCGAGTTTTACGATTCTGTCCAGTAATCCCCGGAGATATTCCTTTGAGCTTTCTGCTGTCGCAGTGGTATTTGCATATTTTACAAGTTCAAAGATTGCTGCGATTGCGTCTGCTGTATTGAAATCATCATCCATTGCTTTTTCAAATTCTTCTACATATGCATCAGTTTTTGAAAATGCTTCTTTTTCTTCGGCACTCATCTCTTCTGCTGCCACTGAAGCGATAAGATGTTTCAGATTATCGGTTGCATTGAGAATTCTCTCCAGACCGTTCTTAGATGCTTCCATCAGCTCTGCACTGAAGTTCAGCGGGCTTCTGTAATGTGCGCTCAGCATGAAGAAACGAAGCACCTGGAGGTCATACTGCTCGCTGATCTCTCTTACCGTACGGAAGTTTCCAAGTGATTTTGACATCTTGCGGTTGTCAATGTTCAGGAATGCATTGTGCATCCAATATCTTGCAAATTCTTTACCATTAGCGGCTTCACTCTGTGCGATTTCATTTTCATGATGTGGGAATATCAGATCTTCTCCACCTGCATGGATATCAATCTGTTCACCAAGATATTTCCTCGACATCACAGAACACTCAATATGCCATCCCGGACGTCCATCTGACCAAGGTGACTTCCAGAAAGGTTCTCCTTCTTTTTTCGGCTTCCAGAGTACGAAATCCAGCGGATCTTCTTTTTCATCCTCACCGCTTACCAGAAGAGAACGTCCACCGGAACGGAGATCATCCAGATTCTTGTGGGATAATTTTCCATAGTCTTTGAATTTTCTTGTGCTGAAATAAACGGTTCCGTTTTTCTCGTAAGCATAACCTTTTTCAATCAGCTCGGAAATCATCTCAACCATGCCGCAGATTTCTTCTGTTGCAAGCGGATGCTTGGTTGCAGGCTTTACATTCATTCCTGCCATATCTTTTTTACATTCTGCGATATAGCGCTGTGAAATTTCCTGCGCGGATACCTGTTCTTCGATTGCCTTTTTGATGATCTTGTCATCAACATCCGTGAAGTTCGATACATAATTGACATCGTATCCTTTGTATTCAAAATAACGGCGGACGGTATCAAATACGATCATCGGTCTTGCATTACCGATATGGATGTAATTGTATACGGTTGGTCCACAGACATACATTCTTACCTTTCCTTCTTCCAGAGGAACGAATTCTTCTTTCTTTTTCGTAAGTGTGTTAAATACTTTCATAAAGCTACTCCTTCTTTTTTCTATGCTTCCTCGATTATTTTTTCTTTCGCGAGTTTTTCTTTCAATGCTTTCAGTTCTTTCTTCAGACGGATATTGTCAGTCTGAAGCTGACGGATATCATTCAATACCGGATCTGGCAGATGGATCTGATCCAGGTCAGCACTCGGAACTTTCTGGTCACCCATGCGGACAATTCTTCCCGGGACACCGACAACGGTACAGTTCGGAGGTACTTCCTCTATAACAACAGATCCTGCTCCGATCTTGGAATTCTTTCCAATTGTAAAGGAACCGATGACCTTCGCACCGGCACTGACCATAACATTGTCTTCCAGCGTTGGATGGCGCTTACCCTGCTCTTTTCCTGTACCACCCAGGGTTACTCCCTGATACAGTGTAATATTATCACCCAGGATTGCAGTCTCGCCGATGATAACGCCACTTCCATGGTCGATAAAAAGCCCCTTTCCAATGGTTGCTCCCGGATGGATCTCAATTCCTGTCTTTCTGACACCACGCTGTGACACCCACCGTGCCAGAAAATAGTGTTTTTTCAGATACAGCTTATGTGCGATCCTGTAATGAAGCATTACCTTAAAGCTTGGATACAGAAGTACTTCTATATCCGATTTGATAGCCGGATCTCGTTCTTTTACTACTTTGATTTCTTCTTTGATATAGGAAATAACTCCCATTTCATTCACCTCTGATTTGGAATTTCCTGTGAAATAAAAAAACTCCGTCTCAAAAAGAGACGAAGTTTCCGCGGTTCCACTCTAAATTAAAAGCAGCTCTCCTGCTTTTCTCTCACGGCCTGTAACGTCTGCCACACGTACCCGGCTACTTGTAAAATCTTCACTTTCACGTTCGCCCGGTCAACTCCCGAATGCACTTCATCATCCCTGCTCCCAGATCTGCTTTCAGCCGATGACAGATCCTCTCTGATGGAACTCTGAGGATAACTACTCTTTTCGTTCTCCGTCTTTTCAGTTTCATTCATGTCTAGTACATATAGTATGCGATTTTTTCTATTTTGTCAACCCGCTTATCAGACAATCTCGTTGATAAAAACAGGAGAAAACGGCATCAATTTACTGATTTCTTCTTTGAATTCTGCTGAAAAGATCTCTTTTTCTTCCTCTTCAATCTTTTCCAGCTCTTTATAGCCAAATACAATCGATGTAAGCGCATCAATACTGATCTTCTGCACAGCATCATCTTTGCCGGTGTGTGCTGTCCTTGTCCGGACTACAAGATGTTCTTCATTGCCTTTTAGCATAAACAGACAGTTATTTTCCCGGATAATCGGATCATACAGAACAAACTCCAGATCCATCTCTTCTTTGCACACCATTGAAGACAGAAGACTTTCTACATTCAAAAGCCGTGCCATGATCAACGGTTTTTTCTTTTCTTCTTTTTTGAGGATGACTCCTGCCTTATCAAAAACATCTTCATATCCCTTTCGGATCAATGGCTCTCTTACTGCAAGCCCATCTTCTTCATCAAAAACAAGGATTCCTCGCATCTCTCCATCCTGCTCTGCGATCAGGATTCCGCCTTTTTCACTTTCCTGTTCCTTCAAAAGGCGCATATAATAAGCTGCATCCCGTTTGGTATATACCTGTATTTTCTGTTTTTCCAGAACTTCTTCCGCAAAATCTCCCAGCTTTTTACAGTCTTTTTCCTCTGCCTTTCTGAGTCTCACGCCGGAATCGTTCTGCAATTCCACGATCTTCTGTATTGTCAGTTCTTTCCCGTCTGTTCCTTTTGCACTCCACCCATCGGCTGCATAGATAAACCGGTAATTATGTGGATAGTAAATTTTCTCACTTGCGGGCATCAGGAAAAAGAATGGCATTTTTTGCTGATACAGATCTCTTGCTGTCTTGCTTAATAATTCTGCCATATAACCTCTGTGCCGATAAAGAGGCTCTGTTGCAACTGCAACAATGTATCTGCTCTCTACTGCCTTTTTCCCCATCTGTATTACATAAGGATTCAGCTGCATCATCGCCCGGATATCGTGATCTGTCTCAATCACATAGATTTCGTTATTCTTCGTCTTTTCTGTGTAATAATAGTCCAGAAATTCTTTCGTATCTTCTGTAAATACCTGTTCCCACAGTGTTCTTGTAAGCCCACGTTCTTCCGGCTTCAGTTTTTTCAGTATCTTCATTTTACTTTTTCGCCGTGCCTTTCTATTCAGACTTGATCTACATCTGTCTTGCTGCACAACCTCCACAGCCTGCGCAGCCACCTGCAGGTGCTGCTACGTCTACACTGCTGAAATTAGTCAGTT
Organism: Bariatricus sp. TF06-38A; assembly: GCF_027690675.1. NCBI lineage: Bacteria > Bacillati > Bacillota > Clostridia > Lachnospirales > Lachnospiraceae > Bariatricus > Bariatricus sp. TF06-38A. The sequence continues at coordinate 53,688 of NZ_JAQFCE010000002.1, read as the reverse complement.
TTTCGATTGCACAGATTGCCTGGGAAGAAATTCCTTCCCCACTTCCGGTAAATCCAAGACCTTCTTCCGTCGTTGCCTTGACATTTACCTGATTCGTTTCAATATGCAGTGCTTCTGCAATATTCTTTTCCATCTGCTCGATATGTGGGCGCATCTTCGGTCTCTGCGCAATGATCGTCGCATCAATATTCTCAATTACATACATATGATCATCCAGCAACTTTCCTACATGCTCCAGAAGCTTAATACTGGAAATTCCTTTGTATGCAGGATCTGTATCCGGAAAATGCTTTCCGATATCTCCAAGTGATGCCGCCCCAAGCAGGGCATCCATGATTGCATGCAGAAGTACGTCTGCATCCGAATGTCCAAGAAGCCCCTTTTCGTATGGGATCTCCACCCCGCCAAGGATCAGCTTTCTTCCTTCTGTCAGTTTATGAACATCATATCCCATTCCAACACGCATCTTCTACACTTCTCCTTCCTGTCTGGCATCTGCTTTTTTGTCGCTCTTTTCTTCCGGCACCTCTTCTGCTTTCTTATCTTCTTTTTCCTCCACAGTTTTCTTTTCTTCGTCTTTTACCGCTTCTGTATCATCTTCTGCTTTCTTTTTCTCTTTTTCACCATCTTCCGCTTTTTCTTCAGCAGCTGTTTCTTTCCTTTCCTCTTTATCCGCAGACTTCTCTTCTTTTGTATCAGCTCCTACATGAACGTCTGCAACTCCTTTCCCTAAAGAAACCTTTTTTGCCGCTTCTTCGCCATCTTCGTTTTCTTCTGCCCCTGCAGTTGTACCCTGAATTTCTGCCTTTGTCTCTTTTACGATTGTTCTTATATTCCAGATAATCGTAGCCAGTCCAAACAGCGCAAAAAATACTCCGACCAGAATAAAAAGGATCTGGTTTTTCGGTTCTCCGACAATTGTGTCCTGCACAAGTGATATGCCGGTATATACCAGATATGCGCCGATTGCAGCCATGATGATCTGTTTTGTCTTAGATGTCATATGAAAATTCCTCCGTTTTGTCGTAATCTAGGGATATTTTATCACATCTTTGGGGGATTGCATAGGTTTTGTTGGGAGTCAGACGAAATGGAGCGGGTTCAGAGGGGACGCAGGAGGAGAAAAAATATCCCACCGGATTCCTTTGTCCAAACCATTCCGATAAGCCTCTGAGAGCGAAAATTGTGTCAGCAATGGCTTCCACAATTTTTGAGTCTTATCTCCATTGGACAAACATGGATTCTGGTGGGATATTTTTCTCCTCCTGCTGACTTTCTCTGAAAAGACGGCAGCGCTTGGGAGCGGCTGCCTGGGAAATGTTGAGTTTAAGCACCTATGCAATTGGGGATTTATCAATGGCTTTTGTATTGGAGGGGTACTTTGTTGGGAAATTTTAAAGCAATGGATCGCTTGTAGTTTAATATTTGTGAATTTTATAGTTTGAGTATAAAAGTTGGAATATGGCAAATGATATTCAGCGTTTTCATGAATGATAATATAGATATAACGCAAAAAGAAGCCCCACACAAGGACTCCTTCTTGTAGTAGCGGGAACTGGATTTGAACCAGCGACACCGCGGGTATGAACCGCGTGCTCTAGCCAACTGAGCTATCCCGCCATATGATATGTTTTTGTGCCAGCTCTTCAGAGCTGTGTGCATCGCACGAAGTGCTCGTCACATTTCGCGTTCAATGTTTTCGACTTTAAAAAACTTTCTCGCGAAATGGGACCAATAGGGCTCGAACCTATGACCCTCTGCTTGTAAGGCAGATGCTCTCCCAGCTGAGCTATGATCCCATATGTTCGTCCGTTTTACAACCGACTTCGTTATTATACAATTATCTACTTCTAAATGTCAACTATTTTTTTCATTTTTTTGTTTTATTTTTTACCATTTTTCATTCGATACCATTGAACAGACAAGCGCTGAAAAAAGAATCGTTTGGATTCTTTTTCCAGCGACCGACCACACACCCTATATCATTCAACATTTTCCCATAAACCAGAAAAATCTCCGGATTGCTCCGAAGATCTTTCTGATTATATTTTACATAGAGGATATGTCTTATACAATTCCCTGAGCCTGCATTGCGTCTACAACTTTTTCAAATCCGGCAATGTTAGCACCTACTACATAGTTTCCCTCTGCTCCATAACGTTTTGCTGCGTCTGCTGCGTTATGGCAGATATTTACCATGATGTTCTGAAGTTTTGCATCAACTTCTTCGAATGTCCAGCTGAGACGTTCGCTGTTCTGTGACATCTCAAGTGCTGATGTAGCAACACCACCTGCATTAGAAGCTTTACCAGGTGCGAATAATACACCGTTCTCCTGCAGATACTGTGTAGCTTCCAGTGTGGTAGGCATGTTAGCTCCTTCTGCTACTGCAATGCATCCGTTTGCAACAAGCTGTTTTGCATCTTCAAGATGAAGTTCGTTCTGTGTTGCGCAAGGAAGAGCGATATCAACTTTTACTGACCATACACCGCGTCCTTCATGATATTCTGAATTTGGACGGTAATTCTTGTATTCTGTAAGTCTTGCTCTCTTCACTTCTTTGATTTCTTTCAGTGCTGCAACATCGATTCCTTCCGGATCATAAACCCATCCTGTAGAGTCGCTACATGTTACAACTTTTGCACCCATCTGCTGTGCTTTTTCAATTGCGTAAATAGCAACGTTACCGGCTCCGGAAACAGCAACTGTCTTGCCAGCGATGTCTTTTCCTGTAAGTTTGAGCATTTCGCGTGTAAAATACAGAAGTCCGTATCCTGTAGCTTCTGTACGTGCAAGGGATCCACCATAGCTGAGTCCTTTACCTGTAAGAACACCTTCTGATAATCCACGGATTCTCTTGTACTGTCCGTACATATATCCGATCTCTCTTGCACCTGTTCCGATATCTCCGGCCGGTACATCTGTGTCTGCTCCGATATATTTGCAAAGCTCTGTCATAAAGCTCTGGCAGAATGCCATAACTTCACGATCTGATTTTCCTTTCGGATCGAAATCTGATCCACCTTTACCTCCACCGATCGGAAGACCTGTCAGAGAGTTTTTGAAGATCTGTTCGAATCCAAGGAATTTGATAATTCCGATATTTACTGAAGGATGAAGACGCAATCCTCCTTTATATGGTCCAATTGCACTGTTAAACTGTACACGGTATCCTGTATTAACCTGAACCTGACCTTTATCATCTACCCACGGTACGCGGAATTTGATCTGTCTTTCCGGCTCAACGAGTCTTTCAAGAAGAGCGTCTCTTCTGTATTCTTCTTCATGAGCTTCTACAACTGCACGAAGAGATTCCAGAACCTCTTTTACTGCCTGATGAAATTCTGGTTCATCTGGGTTTTTCTTTACTACAAGTTCAATTACTTCATCAACATAAGACATACTACTCAATACCTCCTGAATGTTCTTTTACAAAAATGTGACTTTGCACACTTCTTTGCTAAAAAAAGAGGGACAAACAAATGTCTGTCCCTCCGGAACACCTTTGTTCTTTAACAGAGTAAAGCATTCAGGCGCCTGTGTCAAGATTTTTTTGCATATTTTTCAATTTTTATGAATTTCCACTACATTTTTGTTTCAAATACAGCTGATTTTCATTTTTTTTCTTGATACTTCTTCTCTTTTTTGCAAGTTCGTGTCGACAATCTTGCATTTTCGTCTCATTCGAAGCATTTTATTCCAGATTTCCCGTCTTATTTGAAATATTTCACACCGGATTCAAAGATCTTCATATCCTGTTCACCATAAATATTGATTGCCACGGAATCTGCACGACGTTCTGAATGTGCCATCTTACCAAGCACACGGCCATCCGGACTTGTGATACCTTCAATTGCGCGATAAGAGCCATTGACGTTCCATTCTTCGTCCATAGATACATTTCCGTCAAGGTCACAGTACTGTGTTGCAACCTGTCCGTTTGCAAAGAGCTTGTCAAGCCATTCTTCACTTGCAACAAAACGTCCCTCTCCGTGGGATGCCGGATTGGTATAAACTCCGCCAAGCTCTGCCCCCTGCAGCCATGGTGACTTGTTGGTAACAACTTTCGTGTAAACCATCTTGGAAATATGGCGTCCGATGGTATTGTAGGTCAGTGTCGGAGAATCCGGTGTCTGTCCCACAACTTCTCCGTAAGGAACCAGACCAAGTTTAACCAGTGTCTGGAATCCGTTACAGATACCAAGTACAAGACCATCTCTTTCGTTCAGAAGTTTTTCTACTGCTTCTTTGAGTTTTGCATTCTGGAATGCAGTTGCAAAGAATTTTGCTGAACCATCTGGTTCGTCACCAGCTGAGAATCCGCCTGGGAACATGATGATCTGGGATTTTGCAATTTCTTTTTCAAATGTATTCACAGAATCTACGATATCTGCTGCATCCATGTTACGGAATACTTTTGTGATGACCTTTGCACCTGCTCTTTCAAATGCTTTTGCACTGTCATACTCACAGTTTGTTCCCGGGAATACCGGAATAAATACAGTCGGCTGTGCAATCTTGTGTCCGCAGATCACAATGTCTTTTGTATCATACAGCGGAGATTCTACCTTTTCGTCAGAAGCTTCGTCAGATACCGTACGGAATACCTGTTCCAGAGTTCCTGTCCATGCATCTTCTGCTTCTTTCAGTGTGATTTCTGTATTTCCAAATGCGAATTTCGCATCATCTGTCACTTCACCGATCACAGTGTAAGAAATGGAGAGTTCTCCAACCTTGTCTGCCGGAACTTCTGCTACGATGTCACCGAATGCAGGTGCAAAAAGTTCTCTTGCATCCATGCTGTGTTCGATCTTCACACCCATTCCGTTACCGAATGCCATCTTACTGACAGCCGCGATCACTCCATGACGGTCAAGTGCGTAAGCCGATACGATCTTTCCGTTGTGGATATCATCAGCGAACTTACCGTACTGATCCATTACCTGTTCATATACCGGAAGCTCATATTCATCTTTTTCAATCTTCATCCATACAAGTTTATTACCTGCTTTTTTCAGTTCCGGAGTAATGATATCTCCTTCTTTGGCAATGTCAACTGCAAAGGATACCAGTGTCGGCGGTACATCGATATGTTCAAATGTTCCGGACATGCTGTCCTTTCCTCCGATTGACGGAAGTCCGTAAGCAATCTGTGCCTTATATGCACCAAGCAGTGCTGCAAATGGCTGACTCCATCTTTCCGGATCCTCTGTCATTCTGCGGAAATATTCCTGGAATGTAAAACGGATCTTGCTGTAATCTCCACCACAAGCCACGATCTTAGCCATAGACTCTGTGACAGCATAGACAGCTCCGTGATACGGACTCCAGCTTGACAGATACGGATCAAATCCATAACTCATCATCGTAACGGTATCGCATTTACCATGCATAACCGGAAGCTTTGCAACCATACTCTGCGTCTCTGTCATCTGGTATTTTCCACCGTGAGGCATGAAAACCGAGCCTGCTCCGATGGATCCGTCGAACATCTCAACCAGACCTTTCTGCGAGCATACATTCAGATCTTTCAGAGTATCCAGCCATTTTTCTTTTACATCGCCAACCTCAACCTGTTTCTTAAGGATGGTATCTTCTCTTGAAGGAATATCAACTTTAACCGTTGTCTCCTGGTGTGCACCGTTGGTGTTCAGGAAGGCACGGGAAATATTTACAATCTCTTTTCCTCTCCATGAAAGAACAAGTCTCGGATCTTCGGTAACAACTGCAACCTTTACCGCCTCCAGATTCTCTTCTTTTGCATAGCCAAGGAATTCATCTACATCCTTCGGATCTACCACAACAGCCATACGCTCCTGGGATTCAGAAATTGCAATCTCTGTTCCGTCAAGACCTGCATATTTTTTCGGTACTTTGTCCAGATTGATCTGAAGACCATCTGCAAGTTCTCCGATTGCAACAGATACTCCGCCTGCTCCGAAGTCATTACACTTCTTGATCAGCTTGCTGACTTCTTCTCTGCGGAACATTCTCTGGATTTTACGTTCGGTCGGCGCATTACCCTTCTGAACCTCAGCTCCACATGTCTCGATGGATTCTTCGGTATGAACTTTGGAAGAACCGGTTGCTCCACCACAGCCATCACGTCCGGTACGTCCGCCAAGAAGAATGATGATATCTCCCGGATCCGAATTTTCACGGATAACTGCACGTCTCGGAGCAGCACCCATAACCGCACCGATCTCCATTCTCTTTGCCACATAATCCGGATGATAGATCTCTTTTACCAGTCCGGTTGCAAGTCCGATCTGATTACCATATGAGCTGTATCCATGTGCTGCACTACGCACCAGTTTCTTCTGCGGCAGTTTTCCTTTCATCGTCTCTTTTACAGATACGGTCGGATCTGCTGCACCGGTTACACGCATTGCCTGGTATACATAAGTACGTCCTGACAGCGGGTCACGGATTGCTCCACCAAGGCAGGTAGCTGCACCACCAAATGGTTCGATCTCGGTCGGATGGTTGTGCGTCTCGTTCTTGAAGTTGACAAGCCACTCTTCTTCCACACCATCTACTTCAACCGGGACAACGATACTGCAGGCATTGATCTCATCGGATTCTTCCTGATCCTGAAGTTTGCCTTCTTTTTTCAGCTTCCGCATTGCCATCAGTGCAAGATCCATCAGGCATACAAATTTGTCTTCGCGTCCTTTAAAGATCTCACTGTGTGTCTGAAGGTATTCTTTATAAGTATCTTCCATCGGCTTTCTGTAATCGCCATCACCGAAGGATACTTCTGTAAGTTCTGTTGAGAATGTAGTATGACGGCAGTGGTCAGACCAGTAAGTATCCAGAACACGGATCTCTGTCATAGATGGATCTCTGTGTTCCTCCCCTTTGAAATAATTCTGGATGTGCTGGAAATCCTTGAATGTCATAGCAAGTCCAAGAGAACTGTATAACTCTTTCAGTTCCGCTTCCGGCATATCTTTGAATCCGTCAAAAATCTTTACATCTGCAGGTTCCTCGAATTTCGTAACCAGTGTCTCCGGTTTTTCAAGTCCTGTCTCTCTGGAATCCACCGGGTTGATGCAGTGTGCCTTGATAGCTTCCATCTCTTCTTCGCTGATCTCACCTTCGATCACATAAGTGGTTGCTGTCTTGATAACCGGCAGCTCATCCTCTTTGATAAACTGTACGCACTGAACAGCAGAATCTGCTCTCTGGTCAAACTGTCCAGGAAGAAATTCTACAGAAAAAATGTGGTCACTTTCTTCGCGCGGGAAGTCCTCTCTGTAAAGCACATCTACCGGTGGTTCTGCAAACACACCGTTGCATGCTCTTTCAAATGTTGCATCAGAAAGATTTTCCACATCATAGCGGATCAGTACACGTACATTCTTCACCGTCTTAATTCCAAGATAACTCTTCACCTCATGGCGAAGTTCTTTAGCCTGTACTGCAAATTCTGGTTTTTTCTCCACATATACACGTTTTACGCCCATAATTTCCTCCATTAGCTTTGGTAGTAATATTGAAACCGCATGCCTTGATCCGGCATAACGGCAGTTTCCTCGATTTTTATTTTACCACATCATCTTTTATAAGTACAATAAATATAACTAAATCTTTTTATAAGTATATCTTATTTATTACAATTACCGTGAATCGCATCTCTTATTTATCTTTTTCTGGACAATACTACAGACAAAAGATACGATTAAAAACACAGCAAAAATACTTCCGATCCTCATCACCATATCATAGAAAAAGCCCTCCGGAAGCATCCGGATCATATAGTCTTCTGCCGGATCAAGGATCCATAAGTTATTGTTAAAGAAAATATGATGAAAGATCACGAAATATTTGTTAAAGTCTCTTGAAAACAGAAATCCTGCTACCGCGGTAAGTGCCAGAAATACCGCCAGCACCCGCTGATACATCTGCGGGATCAGCCTCTTCCAGTCTGCTTTCATAAGCACAAGTGCCGCCATTGAAAAAAGCAGTACGATGATCGCTCCCCTCCGGATTGCAAGTCCGCCAAGAAAAAGCCCCTGCACATCTGCCATATGAAGCCGGTCCTTCTCATTGAAAAAATCCTGTATATTTCCTTCCACTTCCGTCTCAATACTCAGTTTCTTCTCGTTGCCCCGCAAATAAGACATCATGAATTTTGTCACCTTCATAATATCCGGCATCTCCATATAAAGTTCATCCGCTACCTTATATTTTTCATATTCTTTTTCATAAAAATTCCAGTCTCCGTATGCACCGATCTCAAAACTGCTGATCAGCAGGATCACAATCAGTGAAATACTCGGCAAAATCGCCAGGATTTTATGCATCCATTTCTTTTTTGCCATCCTTTTTCTCCTTCTCTTTTTTGTCTATAGTTTAGCAACCCTGTCTTCATTTGTCAAAAATGGTTTTCTCTTGAAATTTTATTTTTTATCACTTATAATACTAATAGGTTTTATAAGGAGGACTAATAATGGATATCAACTATGAATTATATAAAGTATTTTATTATGTTGCAGACACGCTCAGCTTTTCTGAGGCTTCCAAGCAGCTCTTTATTTCACAGTCCGCTGTCAGCCAGTCCATTAAAGCACTGGAAAAGAAACTGGATCAGGTTCTTTTCATCCGAAGCACAAAAAAAGTTCAGCTCACCCCGGAAGGCGAGATCCTTCTGCGTCATATCGAACCGGCGATCAATCTGATCAAGCGCGGGGAATCCCAGATCATGGAAACAGCCTCTACCGGCGGTCAGATCCGCATCGGTGCCAGCGACACCATCTGCCGGTATTTTCTGGTCCCTTATCTGGAACGTTTCCACAAAGCTTTCCCTAACGCACATATAAAAGTGACCAATGCCACTTCGATCAAGTGTACGGAACTTCTTGAGAACGGTCAGGTAGATCTCATTGTCGCTAACTATCCGAACGTTTACCTTGGCAGTCTTGCCTCCTTCCGAAAGATCCGTGATTTTCACGATGTCTTTATCGCAAACCAGTCCTTTGCGGAACTGCAGGGGAAAAAGCTTTCCCTCAAAGAACTGCAGCGTTATCCGATCATCATGCTGGACAGAAAAAGTACAACCAGTGAATTTCTGCATTCTCTCTTCCAGCAGCATCAGTTGGATCTAGTTCCTGAAATCGAGCTGAGCAGCAACGATCTTCTGATCGATCTCGCACGGATCGGACTTGGCATCGCTTTTATTCCGGACTACTGCGTACCAAAGAATTCCGACCAACTCTTTGTCGTCCAGACCGAAGAACAACTTCCAAAGCGTCAGCTGGTTGCCGCATGGAACGGACATGTTCCGGTTTCCCGCGCGACACAGGCATTTCTGGATTACTTTAATGCATAAAAAGTTTCTTAATTATCCGTCTGTTTTTCCCAGAACAGACGGATTTTTTCTTCCACAATGTCTAACCGGCATCTTTCACAGTCCGCCCATTCTTTCGGGAAAATCTCTTTCCCCTTCTCCCTCTGAAAACGCTCATCCAGAAGAAGTATCACTCCGCGGTCATCCTCTGTGCGGATCACCCTTCCTGCCGCCTGCAAAACCTTGTTCATCCCCGGATACCGGTAAGCATAGTCAAATCCGTAAAGTCCCTTCTGGTCAAAATAGCTTTTCAGGATTTCCCGCTCATTGCACACCTGCGGCAGCCCTGTTCCGATGATCAGTGTCCCGATCAGCTTCTCATTTGTCAGATCGATTCCTTCCGAGAAAATCCCGCCAAGAACTCCAAAACCGATCAGACTTTTCTCTCTTCCCATTTCAAATGCACGCAGGAAATTTTCCCGTTCTTCTTCATCCATGCGCTTCTGCTGAACAACCAGTTCCATCTCTTCTTCATCTGATGCAAGAAGCTGTGTAAATTCCTGATACACATCTTCCATAAACCGGTAAGACGGGAAAAAGATCAGATAATTCCCCATTTTTGCTTTCACTACCCGGAAAATGTATGTCGCATATCGTTGATACATTTCCCTGGAACGCATGGTGTAACGGGTACTCACATCCACACCATTCATAAGCAGTCTCTTCTTTGTATCAAACGAAGAATCAATGTAGACCGCATAGTTGTCTTTTTCCGTACTCAGAAGTCTTTTGTAATACTGGATTGGCAGAAGTGTTGCCGAAAAGAATACAGCACTGTTCCCCTTATCCAGACATTTTTGCAGATTTGCCGCCGGGTTAACACAAAACAACTTCAGAACAAATCTTCCATTCTCCTGATACTCCGTATAGACGACATAGTTCTCATCCAACCCATCATATATATTCAGGAAAGACCTCACTTGAAAATAAAAGTCCAATACGGTTTCCCGGACTTCTTTATCCACACATTCCTCGAGATACCGGTCTGTCTCAGATAGTACATTCATAAGCTGGATTCCAAAATGCGAAATATTGTCCAGCACCTTATAGTTTTCACACTCTTTTTTCATTGCCAGAAGAATCTTATTGCATGCCTCCAGTCTTTTTGCAAACCGCGGTGCTTCTCCCTTTACCAGTTTCTTCACCGCAAGAAAGTCCTCCTTGCATAACTCTGCACTGTACATCTGCCGTCCACGTTCTACCAGATTGTGTGCCTCATCGATCAGAAACAAATATCCTCCAGCGCCACCTTCTGCAAAGAAACGCCTGAGCCGGGCATCCGGGTCAAACACATAATTATAATCGCAGATCACACCATCCACCCAGGTCGACACATCCAGTGCCATTTCAAATGGACAGACCTTATGCTTTCTTGCCTGCGCTTCCAACACTTCCCGGCTCATCACATCTTCCTGCATCAAAAGCTCATAGACCGCGTCATTTACCCGGTCAAAATGCCCTTTGGCATATGGGCAGTCATCCGGATTGCAGCTTGTCTCCTCACAGAAACAGATTTTTTCTTTTGCCGTTAAAGTGATTACCTTGAACTTCAGATTCTGTTCCCGTAAGGTTTCGAATGCCTGCTCCGCCACCGTCCGGGTGATTGTCTTTGCCGTCAGATAAAAAATCTTCTCACCCAGTTCTTCTCCAACCGCTTTCACTGCCGGAAATACTGTTGAAATCGTCTTCCCCACTCCGGTTGGTGCCTGGATGAACAACTTTTTCTTCCGAAGAATCGTCCGGTAAACAGATACCGCAAGATCTCTCTGCCCTTTACGATATGGAAACGGAAATTCAATCCCTTTAATAGATGCATTTCTTGCCTTTCTCCATTCAATCTGGAACTTTGCCCATTTTTTATACTGTCGAATAACTTCATCGAACCAGACTTTCAGTTCGTTACTCTGATAAGAATACTGAAACCTTTTCACCTCTTCCGTCTCCATCTGGCAATAGGTCATCTGTACCCCGATCTCATCCACCTCTTCCTGTTCTGCTACCATGCTGGCATAACATTTTGCCTGTGCCAGATGAATGCCTGCCGGCTCCTGCACCCGGTCAAGTTCCCGCAGAACACCCTTGATCTCATCTACCATGACCTGCTCTTTTGTATGAATCAGTCCGTCGGCACGTCCTTCTATTTTCAAAGTAAACCCATCACAGACGATCTCTGTCTTAAGAGGTACCTCCGCCTGATAATCCGATCCCATCTGTCTCTGGATCTTCCGGTGAATCCGACTTCCCATCTGCATATTCTCCGGATCTTGTCCGCCTCCTGTTCGATTGTCAATATCCCCTTCTCTTAAAATAAACTCCACAAGGTTTCGCACCGAAATCCGGATCACCGGGAGATTCTCATCCATGTTCTTTCTGCCTCCGCTTTTTGCTACCTGTTATCATACCATAAACACATGTTCCTTGCCAATTGTATCCGTCCTGTCATGATATGGCTTTTCACATTTTCCGTGCCTCTATAGCTAAAAAGCCCCGGCGATCATCACCTCGCCGGAGCTTTCTTCTTAATTGAACTTGTCAATGATGTTTTTAAGATACTGGTTGTCTGCCTCATAGAACTTCTCCTGTTCTACAATCTCGGCAAATTTCGGATCGATCGGCATCTTTCCGAGTACTTCTACCCCAAGTTTTTCTGCAATCTCGTCAATGTGGCTTTCCCCAAATACAGATATTTTCTTTCCACAGTCCGGACATTCCAGATAACTGTAGTTTTCCACCAGTCCGAGAACCGGTATGTTCATCTTCTTTGCCATATTGTAAGCTTTCTCTACGATCATCTGTACCAGATCCTGCGGAGAAGTCACGATCACAACGCCGTCTACCGGAAGTGACTGGAATACCGTAAGAGGAACATCCCCTGTTCCCGGTGGCATATCAACAAATAAGAAATCCAGATCTCCCCACATTACATCAGTCCAGAACTGAGTTACTACTCCCGCGATCACCGGTCCTCTCCAGATGACAGGATCTGATTCGTGTTCCAGAAGCAGATTGACCGACATGATCTTCGTGCCGTCTTTTGCAACGCACGGGAACATCCCCGCCTCGCTTCCGACTGCACTTCCATGCACTCCATACATCTTCGGGATAGATGGTCCTGTGATATCCGCATCCAGAATACCAACCGAATATCCCTGCTGTACCATCATACGTGCAAAAGATGCTGTCACCATTGATTTGCCGACTCCACCTTTACCGCTGACTACTCCAATTACTTTTTTTACCTGTGAATACGGATTTGCCGGTGCTTTCAGATCTTTCTTCGCACTGCTGCATGAACCCGCATGTGCACAGGAAGAACATGATTCCGGCGAACATCCGCTGTTTTGCTCTTCTGCCATAACGCCAAACCTCCTAATTTTTAGGATTTATAAATCCTATTCTTCTACTACTGCGATCACTTCAATTTCGCAAAGAAGATTCTTTGGAAGTGTCTTCACAGCAACACAGCTTCTGGCTGGTTTTGATGTGAAATATTTTGCATAAACTTCGTTAAATGCAGCGAAGTCTCCCATATCAGCAAGGAAACAAGTCGTCTTTAATACTTTATCAAAAGAAGTTCCTGCTTCTTCAAGGATCGCTCCGATATTCTTGCATACCTGATCAGCCTGTCCTTCGATGGTATCTGCTTCTACGGTGTCAGTAGCCGGATTGATCGCAATCTGTCCTGCTGAATAAAGGATTCCCCCGTGTACATATCCCTGGGAATATGGTCCAAGTGCTTTTGGTGCTTTTTCTGTTGATACTAATTTCATGTTATAAATCTCCTTTTCAAATATATTCTTTCTCTAGCATATCACATCTGCCTCAAAATTCCAAATTTATTTTCGCATACAATGTTATGCCAGCTCTGCTTTTTCTCTCGTCACATTCTGAATCCATTTATAGCTTCGGTAGCGCATGACTGTGATCGGTACTTTGATCACCTCATCACTCATCAGAAGGATATAAACAACCTGCACCGGCGCATGAAAGACAAAGGCAGCGATCATACCCAGCAGAATAGAGCATCCCCACATGGTAGACACATCCAGGATCAGACCAAACCTGGTATCTCCTCCTGCCCGGAATACACCCACCACAAGGGTCGTATTGATCGCCTGGCAGAGTGTAAAGTAAGACATAACAAAAAACATAAAATAAAGATACCCCTGCGCTTCCTGTGAGAGTGTCATCACATGATTTGCAATCGGAGCAGCTATCAGAATGATGCCGCCTCCTACCGCACCGGTAATAATACTCAGCCACAAAAATCTTTTTCCATACTCTTTTGCCAGATGAAACTCTTTTGCACCGATGGTCTTACCAAGATAAATGGCAGTCGCATTGGATACACCAAAGGCAACCACCGTTGCCAGCTGTCTTGCAACCTGAGCAACAGAATTTGCTGCCACCGCAGCACTTCCCAGATGACCGATCACTGCTGTATTCGCAGTAGAACCAAGTCCCCACATCATTTCATTCAAGATCACCGGACTCGCATATATCAGAAAGTCTTTTAGAAGCACCTTGTCGATCTTACGCATATAGACCGGGTGAAATCTAACATCATGGTTTTTTACTTTTGCATACCAGATTACAATGATAAGTTCTACGATCCTTGCTGTCAGAGTTCCGATTGCCGCACCCATAATTCCCATCTTCGGTAAACCAAATAAGCCAAAAATAAGAAGCGCATTTACCAGGACATTACAAATTAGTGACGCGCTGTAAACAACCGTTGCGATCACAACCTGCTCGATACTCCGCATAATGTAAAGATAGACCTGCGTTGCCGCCATCAGGACATAGGAAAGCGCCACGATCCGCAAATATTTCACACCTTCTGCGATCACGGCCGGGTCACTGGTATAGATATGAAGCAGCACTTCCGGAATGATTTCCGCAACAATGGTAAAAAGAGCTGCACAGCTGACACCGATGGTCATTCCCATTCCAAGGATTTTTTCAATCGTCTGTGTATCTTTCTTTCCCCAGTACTGTGCAGTCAAAACCGTTGCACCTGATGTTGTACCAAAAAGGATCAGTGTCATGACAAACTGTATCTGCCCTGCAAGGGATGCACCAGAAAGAACTTTTTCGCTGACTCTTCCAAGCATCAGCACGTCTGCTGCCGTCACTCCCACATTGATCAGATTCTGAAGTGCCATTGGGATTACAAGTGCGAACACTTGTCTGTAAAATTTTCTCTTATTTATTTCCATCTTATTTTCCTGCTGCTTTCCGGAAAATCTGGTATACATCTTCGGCAGTAAGTTCTTTGATTTTTGAAAGTTTTACAGTATCATTTAATGTCGCCGCCATAGCAAGTTCCCGCAGATCTTCCTCTGATACTTCTCCGATCTCCAGTTCCTTTAAATTTGTCGGCATATGAATCTCACGGAAATATTCTACCGTCCGGCGAATTCCCTCTTTTGCGGCTTTCGCCACATCTTCTTCCTCTACGCCCCATACTTTTTTTGCGTAATGCGCAAATCTTTCTTCATCGTTTTTATAGACATATTCTGCCCAGGATCCCCAGACAGCTGAAAGGGTTGCACCATGCGCCTTATCATATTTTGCACCAAGTGCATGTCCGAGCTTATGTACAGAAAAATCTTTTGCTCTTCCGAGACCTGTCAGACCATTATGTGAAAGACTTCCTGCCCACATGATTTCGCTCATGGCATCGTAGTCTGTCGGATTCTCCAGACCTTTCTTTCCATTTTCAATCACAACCCGCAGAACTCCCTCTGCAATCTCATCTGTCATCTGATTTCTCGTATTCGGAATAAAATAACGTTCCAGCGTATGCATCATGATATCTACGACTCCACATGCAATCTGATATTTTGGAAGCGTATAGGTAAGAACCGGATTCATAATCGCAAACTTCGGGCGGTTCAGGCTAGTGCTGATTCCTCCCTTTTTCTTTGTTTCTTCGTTTGTCAGAACTGCGGAATCGCTTGTTTCACTTCCTGCTGCCGCAATCGTAAGTACGCATCCTACCGGTGTCGATCTGGTAAGTATGATTTCACCTCCCCAGATTTCCTCCAGAGACCAGTCCGGGTTTGCCACACCATGGGCGATCGCCTTTGCTGTATCAATAGAACTTCCACCGCCTACTGCAAGAAGAAAATCCGCACCAAACTCAATTGCTTTCTCAACGCCTTCCTGTGCATATGCCATCCGGGGATTTGGCTTTACTCCGCCAAATTCCTCATAAGCAAGTCCTTCTTTTTCCAGTGCTTCTTCTACCTGCGCAAGAAGTCCGCTTTTCTTTACACTTCCACCGCCATATACGATAAATACACGGCTTCCACCCCATTTCTTAACTTCTTTCCCAACTTCTGCCTGTGTGTTTTCTCCAAACAGGATTTCTGTCGGGGTATACTGTATAAATTTTTGCATTTTACCTCTCTCCTTAAAAAAATCCGAACCGTTCAATAAAGATTGCGGTTCGGACTAAATCTTTCAGTCTTATCTTATAACCATACTTTTCCGGTATGTTCGCCATTGATTACATAGTATACTGCATAATCTTCCGGTTTTACATAAAGCTCAATACTCTTGATCTCGGAAATTTTATGTTTCTGTTTTGTCCAGTCTTTTTTTACTGAAGCAATCATATCTTTTGTGTTTACTTCTTTTTCACCATACTGAAGAACAACTTCTGTTTTGATTTCTTTCTTTGCCGCAGATTTTTTTGCTGTTGTTTTTGGTGCTGCTTTCTTTACTTCTTTTGTAACTTTCTCTGCAGTTTTCTTCACTTCTTTTGCAGCTTTTTCAGCTGTTTCTTCTACTGTTTTTTTCACTTCTCCTGCAGCTTTTTTTACCTCCTGCGCTTTCTTTTCAACAGTAGCCTTTACTTCTTTCGGCTGTGCTTCTTTTTTAGCAGTTTCTTTTACTTCTTCTACTTTTTCGCTGACTTTATCTTCTGCTGCTTTAACTGCTGTTTTTACTTCTTCTTTAGTTTCTGCCGCTGCCTTTACCTCTGCTGCCTTTGTTTCTTTTATCTGTTTTTTCAGTGCCATATTGGTTTGCCCTCCTTAACCGCTAAGCCTTACTATTTTAAATCCGCAAAACTGACAATACGCTGTGTTATCATTTGCTCTTTGACATTATAGCATACTAAATGAAAAAAGTCACATTTTTTCATTTAATTTTACTTGCCTCCGTGTTATACTATAAAAAGACGAGAAAAGGAGGTACGTGTTATGGGTATTTTAGTAGCACTGATCGGTGTAGCAATCATCGCCGCTGTCGTTGTTGCTTCTTTCACTGCCGTTCTCGGAGGTGTCATCGGAGGAGAACTGGAAGACGAAGAAGAATAAAAAAGGTGGCTGTGAAAAATTCAATCGAGTTTTTCACGGCCACCTTTTTATTATTCTTCAAATGTTTCTTTTAACTTATCCATGAACCCTTTTTTCTTAGCTTTACCCTTCGATTCAGAAGCCGGCTCTTCCTGGTTCAGTGTATTTCCTGTCAACTGATCAAAATGTCTAAGCACTTCTTTGGCTTCCGGACTTAATTTTTCCGGGGTCTGAATAACCAGCGTCACATAATGATCACCTCTGACCTGAGGATTTCTCAAAGAAGGTACCCCTTTTCCTTTCAGGCGTACTTTTGTATCAGTCTTAGTTCCCGGTTTTACGGTATAGATCACATCACCATCAACCGTCTTGATTCGCACATCACCACCAAGTGCTGCCTGCGCAAACGAAATTGGTGCAGTTGAGAAAATATGAACATCCTGTCTCTGGAAGATTGGATGTCTGGAAACCGTAACTTCTACCAGAAGGTCTCCCCTCGGTCCGCCATTCACACCCGGTTCACCTTTCTCACGGATTCTTACGCTCTGACCATTGTCAATACCTGCCGGGATTGTGACTTTGATCTTCTTGCGGCTTGAAGTATAGCCTGTTCCACCACAGTCCGGACATTTCTCACGAATGATCTTACCCGTTCCATGACAGTCCGGACAGGTCTGCACATTCTGCACCGTTCCGAAGAACGACTGTGATGTATAAACAACCTGACCTTTTCCACCACATTTTGAACAGGTCTCCGGACTTGTTCCCGGTTTTGCTCCTGTTCCGTTACACTTTGTACATGGATCTTTCAGAACGATATCCAGTTCCTTCTCGCATCCAAAAATTGCTTCCTCAAATGTAATCCGGACACCTTTACGGATATTGGCGCCTTTCATCGGACCATTGTTCGCACGTCCGCCTCTTCTGCCACCGCCAAACAGATCACCGAAGATATCACCAAAAATATCACCAAAGTCTGCCCCGTTAAAATCAAAACCGCCATATCCACCGGCTCCGCCTGCACCGCCTTCAAACGCTGCATGACCAAACTGATCGTACTGACGCCGTTTGTCTGCATCACTCAGAACAGCATAGGCTTCAGAAGCCTCCTTGAACTTCTTTTCGGCTTCTGCATCTCCTGGATTCATATCCGGGTGATATTTTTTCGCCAAAGCTCTGTATGCTTTTTTCAGAGTCGCATCATCCGCATCTCGTGATACGCCCAGGATCTCATAATAATCCCTTTTTGCCTCTGCCATAATCCTACCTCACTTAGATATTTCTCAAAGTATTTTAATACAGAATGTACCCTGGCACATTCTCATGCCCGCGCCGGCTCTCTGCAACATCTTCTTTGCACATGCAGTTCACCTAACCGGAGGCTTTTTATGTCATAAAAAACTATTTTTATTTATGATACATGAAATCTGCAAGACGGTATAATGCCGCCTTGCAGTTTCTCATCTTATCTTACGGATTAAACTTCTTTGTAATCTCCGTCAACTACGTCATCTCCGTTAAATCCTTCCGGAGCCGGTCCTGCTTCTGGTGCAGGTCCAGCCTGTGGTCCTGCCTGACCAGCCTGTGCGCCTGCCTGTTCGTAAACCTTTGTGAACAGTTTCTGAGCGCTTTCCATCAGTTTTTCTTTTCCTGCTTTGATTTCTGCAACCTGAGCATCTGTAAGTTCTTCTGTATTCGCTTTCGCAAGCAGATCTTTCAGAGCCTGTACGTCAGCTTCTACTGCTGCTTTGTCTGCTGCATCGATCTTATCTCCAACTTCGCCAAGTGCTTTTTCTGTCTGGAATACCATAGCGTCGGCATCGTTCTTAGCATCGATTGCTTCTTTACGTTTCTTATCCTGAGCTTCAAATTCAGCAGCTTCTTTTACAGCTTTGTCGATATCTGCATCAGACATATTAGATCCTGCTGTAATTGTGATGTGCTGTTCTTTTCCTGTTCCCAGATCTTTTGCAGATACATTTACGATACCGTTTGCATCAATATCGAATGTAACTTCGATCTGTGGGATTCCACGTGGAGCCGGCGGAATTCCATCCAGTCTGAACTGTCCGAGGGACTTGTTATCTCTTGCAAACTGTCTTTCACCCTGTACAACATTGATATCAACGGCTGTCTGGTTATCAGCTGCTGTAGAGAAGATCTGGCTCTTCTTTGTCGGGATTGTTGTGTTTCTCTCGATCAGTCTTGTAGCTACACCACCCATTGTTTCGATAGAAAGTGAAAGTGGAGTTACATCAAGAAGAAGGATGTCGCCTGCACCTGCATCTCCTGCAAGCTTACCACCCTGGATAGAAGCACCAAGTGCTACACATTCATCCGGGTTAAGAGATTTGCTTGGTTCTTTTCCTGTCAGACGTTTTACTTCTTCCTGAACTGCCGGGATACGTGTAGATCCACCAACAAGAAGTACCTGACCTAAGTCTGCTGCTGTAAGTCCTGCATCAGAAAGTGCACGTCTTACCGGTTCCTGTGTCTTTTCTACAAGGTCACGGGTCAGTTCATCGAATTTAGCTCTTGTAAGAGTCATATCAAAATGCTTCGGTCCTTCAGCTGTTGCTGTGATGAACGGAAGGTTGATGTTTGTTGTTGTTGCAGAAGAAAGTTCTTTCTTTGCTTTTTCAGCTGCTTCTTTCAGTCTCTGAAGTGCCATTCTGTCTGTTGACAGGTCTACGCCTTCTTTTGCCTTGAAATCTGCAAGCATATAATCTGTGATCTTCTGGTCGAAGTCATCTCCACCAAGTCTGTTGTTACCAGCTGTAGAAAGAACTTCGATAACGCCGTCACCGATCTCGATAACAGATACATCAAATGTACCACCGCCAAGGTCGTATACCATGATCTTCTGTTCTTTTTCATTGTCAAGTCCATATGCAAGAGCTGCTGCTGTAGGCTCGTTGATAATACGTTTTACATCAAGACCTGCAATCTTACCTGCATCTTTTGTAGCCTGACGCTGAGCATCGTTGAAGTAAGCCGGAACAGTGATAACTGCTTCCGTAACTTTTTCTCCAAGATATCCTTCTGCATCTGCTTTCAATTTCTGGAGGATCATAGCTGAAATTTCCTGTGGAGAATATTTCTTTCCATCGATGTCTACTTTATGATCTGTACCCATCTCACGCTTGATAGACGAGATTGTCTTTTCTGCATTTGTTACTGCCTGACGTTTTGCAGGTTCACCTACAAGACGTTCTCCTGTCTTTGTAAATGCTACTACAGATGGTGTAGTTCTTGCTCCTTCTGTATTTGCGATTACGACCGGCTGTCCACCTTCCATAACCGCTACACAACTGTTTGTTGTACCTAAGTCAATACCAATGATTTTGCCCATTATGAAGACCTCCTGTTAATATTATAAAAATTGTATTTTGCTTTGTTATTTATATAAAGTGTATCGTAAATGCGGTACACGGTATATCTTAGTTTGCTACCTTTACCATGCTGTGTCTTACGACTGAGTCACGGTACATATATCCTTTCTGGAATTCCTCGGCTACTACATTTTCACCAAGTTCTTCATCCTCCACATGCATCACTGCATTGTGGAAATTCGGATCGAATTCCTGACCAACTGCTTCGATCGGTTTTACTCCGATTCCTTCCAGTGTGCTCATCATTTGTTTATAGATCTTATCCATTCCATCTACGAACGGATCATCTTTCTTTTCTTCCGGTACGGACTGAAGTCCGCGTTCAAAGTTGTCTACAATCGGAAGAATTTTTTCTACAACATCTTTGGCTCCGATCTCATACATCGCTGACTTTTCTTTTTCAGTACGCTTTCTGTAATTATCGAACTCAGCCATGTGTCTCGTAAGTTTGTCTGTCAGATCTGCGATCTGCTCATCCTTTTTATCTTTTTTATTCTTCTTTTCAAACAGCTTCTTTTTCTTTGGTTCTTCAGCATCTTCGGAATTCGTCTCTTTACCAACAGCTTCTTCCTCTGTTGCTTCGGTTTCTTCCGCGTCTTCCGGTTCCTGCCCTTTTGCCTCCTGCTCTTCGGCTTCTGCCTCCGCAGCTTTCTTTGCTTCTTCCACTGCTTCTTTTACCATTTCTTCATTACTCATCTTTTTATCCAATGGTTCTTCCACCTTTCTTACTTCTTATTCGAGCTTTTTCGGCTCATCCCTGTGGAATATGTCATCCAGCTCTGCCATCAGTGTCTTAAGCGTCTTCATGACATGTTCATAATCCATTCGCTTCGGTCCGATGATTCCGATGGTTCCCTGCATGCCCTCACCCAACTCATATGTTGCTGTGACTACGCTGCAGTCTTTCATGTTCTCCACATTCGATTCATCTCCGATGTATACCTGGATGTCTCTGTCTTCACCGCCGTTTGCCATTGACTTTGTTACCAGAGCGGCAAGCTGCTGCTTTTCTTCAAAAGCACTGATGATCTCCTGTGCGCTCTGCTTATCACTAAGCTCCGGATACTTGAAAATATTCGTCGCGCCACTGGTGTAAATCTCCATGTCGTCATCCAGCTGGATCACATTCGCTACTGCATCCAGGACACTGCTCATCACACCACTGTGGATCCCTGCCTGTTCTTTCAGTCTTGCGATCACTCCCAGATTGATCTGCTCTAGTGAAGTTCCGTTCAGCGAAGTATTCAGAAGCATATTCAGCTTCAATAGTGCTTCATTGCTGAGCGGCTCATCCAGTGTCACGATCTGGTTCTTTACAATGTTGCCTTCCATCACAATCACAACGATCAGCTGATGGTCATCAACCTGCGAAAGCTGGATAAATTTTAATTTGTTCCCGTTGTAAGTCGGAGTCGAAATCATCGTCGCATAATTCGTGTTGTTCGCAAGAACCTTTGCAACCTGCTTCAGAAGTTCTTCCATCTTGTCAGCCTTCTCAAGCATCTGACCTTTGATTTCGGTAATCTCCTGTTCTTTCTGGCTCATCAGCATATCCACATACCATCTGTAACCTTTATCCGACGGAATCCTTCCTGCTGATGTGTGAGGCTGCATGATATAACCAAGCTCTTCGAGATCTGCCATCTCATTCCGGATCGTTGCCGAACTTAAATTCAGATCCGTATACTTGGAAATCGTTCTGGATCCCACAGGCTCTCCGGTCTCAAGATAGTTCTTAATGATTGCATGTAAGATCTTCGTCTTCCGCTCATTAAGTTCCTGTATGGCTTCCATATGCTACCTCCTTTTTGTTATTAGCACTCGTTATGTCTGAGTGCTAACATTTTCTACGCTTATAAATGTACCACTTACTATTCACTTTGTCAACAGGGTTTATGATTTTTTTATTTTTAGTCCGGTTCCACCCGGATATGCTGTCGGATTCCAATTCAATCGGCAAACCATTCCGATGAGCCTCTGAAAGCGAACATTATGTCAGCAAAGGCTTCCATAATGTTCTGAGTCTCATCTCCATTGCCTCAAATGAATTGGAATCCGACAGCATATCCGGGTGGAACCTCACTCAAGCCTATAATAATCGACTTGATTTGGGCGCTTACAGGACATACTATAAAGGATTTACTTGCTTTTTTAACAATACTGTATTGCGTGGGGCGGGACTTAATGGCTGCGCCATTTTCGTCCGCAAATATTGGGATCGGACTGTTTGAAGATGATGTATTTTCTACTTCCTGGGATTAGGCTGTTTTGAGATGATGCATTTTCTACTTTCTGGGAGCTCCACACTTCCACTTAAACAACAACTGGCTGGAGCAACCGGTTTTTTCCGCACATCATCAAACTGGGGCGTCCCGTCTGTATGTTTTCTGTCTTCCAGGAAGAGGGTGGGGAGTTTGGGAGGAAAGGGGGCGGGGCGACCAGGCAGAAAAGAAGGGATTCCAATTCATTTGAGGCAATGTAGATGAGACTTAAATCATTGTGGAAGCCATTGCTGACACAATGATTGTTTTCGGAGGCTCATCGGAATGATTTGCCGATTGAATCGGAATCCCTTCTTTTCTGCCTGAATCGCCTGCTCCCTTCCTCCCAAACTCCCCACTCGACCGTCAAACCAAAAAATACACACCTCAGCCTCCCGGTCTGATGGTGTGCATTTCTTCTATTATATATAGTACATGTCTTGACTGTATTCACTGTATTCCTGATATTTTTGTTCGAGGTCAGAGAGAAACAGATTCTCAAGGATATCCTGTAGTCCTCTGTTCAGACGTTCGATAACTTCACTCTGTACAGCCTGAGCCGCAGCTCTTCCGTTCTCGGCGCCTTCTACCTCCTCTTCTTCGATGAGATAATCACCTTCCAGCGCACGTAATATTTCCGCAACCGAAATCTTTGTGGCAGGCTTCGCCAACAGGTATCCCCCCTGCGGTCCTTTCACACTTTTGATGATTCCGGCTTTTCTGAGTGCCGCAAATACCTGTTCCAGATACTGCGGTGAAATACTGTTACGCTCTGCAATTGCTGCAAGTGCAACATGGGATTCTTTCGAGTATACGGACAGGTCGATCAGTGCCCGAAGTCCGTATCTGCTTTTCTTTGAAAAATTCATATTCTACTCCGTGAAGAGCGGTGTGGAGTAATATCTGTCTCCGGTATCCGGAAGCAGTGCCACAATCGTCTTTCCTTTGTTTTCCGGACGTTTTGCAAGTTCGATCGCTCCATAAAGTGCGGCTCCCGAAGAAATTCCTACCAGGATTCCCTCTTTCTTTGCAAGCAGCTTTCCTGTTGCAAAAGCGTCATCATTTTCTACAGTAAATATTTCATCATATACAGTTGTGTTGAGTACGTCCGGTACAAATCCTGCTCCGATTCCCTGAATCTTGTGAGGACCACCTTTTCCTGTAGAAAGTACCGGTGAGCTTGCAGGCTCCAATGCAACGATCTTCACATCCGGATTCTGGGATTTCAGATATTCGCCGACACCGGTCAGTGTTCCACCTGTACCAACACCTGCGATAAACAGATCTACTTCTCCGTCTGTATCCTTCCAGATCTCTGGTCCGGTTGTCTTTCTGTGTACTTCCGGATTAGCCGGATTAACAAACTGTCCAGGAATATAGCTGCCCGGGATCTCTTTTGCAAGTTCATCTGCTTTTTCAATCGCACCCTTCATTCCCTTTGCGCCTTCTGTCAGAACAATCTCTGCTCCGTATGCTTTCAGGATGTTTCTTCTTTCTACACTCATTGTCTCCGGCATAGTAAGAATGATACGGTATCCTTTGACTGCTGCAATCGATGCAAGACCGATTCCCGTATTTCCCGAAGTAGGCTCAATGATAACAGAACCTTCTTTTAATAATCCTTTTTCCTCAGCATCCTCGATCATTGCTTTGGCAATTCTGTCTTTTACACTTCCAGCCGGGTTAAAATATTCCAGTTTCACAAGGATTCTTGCCTCTAATCCTAATTCTTCTTCAATATTTTTCACCTCTACAAGAGGAGTATTTCCAACAAGCTCTAAAGCACCATTATAAATTTTTGACATCGTAAGTTCTCCTTTCTTTCCTACTGTTTTGATAGGTTTAACTCGATGATGTCATTATATGCCTATAAAACCTATTTGTCAAGTATACTTTATATTTTTCTGATTTTCCAAATTTTACTCTTCCAGCAGAAACTCTACAAACACACTGTTGCTGACATCGATCCCCCGTTTTGTAAGCCATACTCTGTCATCATCTTGCTCAAGAAGCTTTAAGCTTTCCAGTTTGCAGATCGGTTCACCGTAAATATCCTCCAGACTTTTCCCAAAATACTCTGAAAATTCTTTTTTTGAGATTCCGTTCATTTTCCGCAGTCCAAGAAACATAAATTCCTCCATCTCCTCAGTTTCTGTCAGAAGCTCTGCCTGAAATTTGTTCCTGTAGGAATGTGCATACTCCTTTAACTGATCCGGGTTCGTGTAGCGGCTCATTTTTCCTTCCAGCTTCCTGCATTTTCCATTTCCAATCAGATCCCCGGGAACCAGAGATGCCGCACCAATTCCAAATCCCAGATACGGAATTCTCTCCCAATATCCCAGGTTGTGCCGGCAGGCATATCCCTCCTTAGCATAATTGGAAATCTCGTAACGGTGATATCCGTTCTTCTCCATCAGCGTTTCCGTATCCCAGTACATCTGACGCTCCGCATCCTCATCCGGAAGCTTTGGCCCTTCTTTTGCCTCGTCTTCTACATATTTTTTATAGAAAGTTGTTCCCTCTTCCAAGATCAGACTATATGCAGAAATATGCTCCGGGGAAAGTGCCATTACCTGCTCCAGTGTACGCCTCCAGCTTTCCACCGTCTGCCCCGGAATTGCCGAGATCAGGTCTACATTGATATTTGAAAAACCATTGGCTCTCGCCAGATGATATGCTTCCCGAAATTCTTCATAAGTATGGATTCTTCCAAGCAGACGAAGTTCCTCATCATTGACCGACTGCAGACCGATACTCAGACGGTTCACCCCTGCCTGTCTGTACTTTCGCAGTTTTTCTTCCGTTACCGTTCCCGGATTCATTTCCATAGTGATCTCTGCGTCCTCATCCAACGTAAATATTTCCCTGACCGTATCCATCAGCCGCCCAATCTGCTCACCGGTAAGAAGAGATGGGGTTCCGCCTCCGAAAAAAATGGAAATCACCCTGTAATTCTGCACTGTATCCGGACAGTTTCTGATCTCATCGACCAGCATTTTCACATATTCCTCTTTTTCCTTTTCTCCGGCCGGACCGGAAAGGAAATCACAATATGCACATTTTTTCACACAAAACGGAATATGAATATATAGTTCTAAAGGCTGCATCTGCTTTTCTCCTTTTCTGTGCAAAAGGCAGGAACCTTTCCCTCGGAAACCGCTCCTGCCTTTTTGTGTATACGATGAGCCAAGTACAGATTTGTGCTTGCACAAGAATCTGTCCTTGGCGAATGTACATCATCGAGCTGTTAAGCGAGATAGTGTACAAAGTATACGAATCGAGTAGGAGTCAGCCTGCTCGATTATCCTTTGTCTATCTATTTGTCGTCCAGTTTTAATACACTCATAAATGCCTTCTGTGGAATTTCTACATTTCCAACCTGGCGCATACGCTTCTTTCCTTCCTTCTGTTTTTCCAGAAGCTTCTTCTTACGGCTGATATCACCGCCGTAGCACTTGGCAAGTACGTCCTTACGCATGGCTCTTACTGTCTCACGGGCAATGATCTTGCTTCCCACAGCTGCCTGGATCGGAATTTCAAAAAGCTGTCTCGGAATCTCTTCTTTGAGCTTCTCACACATCTTTCTTCCTCTCTCATAAGCACTTCCCGCAAATACAATAAAGGAAAGAGCATCCACTTCTTCTTTGTTGATCAGGATGTCCAGCTTGACCAGATCAGATTTGACATAGCCGAGCATTTCATAATCAAAAGACGCATAACCGCGGGATCTGGATTTGAGCGCATCAAAGAAATCATAGATGATCTCATTCAGAGGCAGGTGGTATTTCAATACCGCTCTGGTCTCTTCGATGTATTCCATTCCCTGATATTCGCCACGTCTTTCCTGACACAGATCCATGATCGCACCGATAAATTCGGATGTCACCATAATCTCTGCTTTTACCATCGGCTCTTCCATAAAATCAATTTCTGACGGATCCGGAAGATTAGACGGATTGGTCAGGTCGATCACTTCTCCGTTGGTCTTGTGCACCTTGTAGATAACGCCCGGCGCAGTTGTCACCAGATCCAGATTGTATTCTCTTTCCAGTCTCTCCTGAATGATCTCCAGATGCAAAAGTCCAAGGAAACCACAGCGGAAACCAAATCCCAGCGCAAGAGAGGTCTCCGGTTCAAACTGAAGTGCCGCATCGTTGAGTTGCAGTTTTTCCAGTGCATCTCTCAGATCCGGGTATTTGGAGCTGTCTGCCGGATACATTCCGCAGTACACCATCGGGTTGACCTTTTTATATCCCGGAAGAGGCTCAGAACATGGATTTTCCGCACCTGTTACGGTATCACCCACACGGGTGTCCTTTACATTTTTCAGGCTGGCTGTAAAATATCCAACCATTCCTGCTGAAAGCTCATCGCAAGGGATAAACTGTCCGGCACCAAAATATCCAACCTCCACAACATCAGCAGTTGCACCTGTCGCCATCATATGAATCGGCATTCCTTTCGTGATACATCCTTCTTTGATACGGCAGAATACGATAACGCCTTTATACGGATCATAGAGAGAATCGAAAATCAGTGCCTGAAGCGGTGCATCTGGATCTCCTGTCGGAGAAGGGATCTTTGTCACGATCTGTTCCAGAACCTGATCTACATTAAGCCCTGTCTTTGCCGAGATCAGTGGTGCATCCTGCGCTTCAATTCCGATCACATCTTCAATCTCTTCGATCACACGCTGCGGCTCTGCGCTTGGAAGATCGATCTTGTTGATAACCGGCATGACATCCAGATCATGGTCCAGTGCCAGATATACATTTGCCAGTGTCTGCGCTTCTACGCCCTGTGCCGCATCAACGACCAGGATCGCTCCATCACAGGCTGCAAGACTCCGTGACACTTCATAGTTAAAGTCTACGTGTCCCGGAGTATCGATCAGGTTAAAGATATATTCCTCCCCATCCTTTGCCTTATAAACCGTGCGGACTGCCTGTGATTTGATTGTGATACCACGTTCTCTTTCCAGATCCATGTTATCCAGCACCTGTGCCTGCATCTCTCTGCTGGTCAGAAGACCTGTCTGTTCGATAATACGGTCCGCCAGTGTGGATTTTCCATGGTCAATATGTGCTATAATACAAAAATTCCGAATCTTTTTCTGATCCATATGCATATTTTCAGTCTCTCCTTTTTCTTCTTATCTATATCTGATTACTTTTCCCGTTTGCTACTGTACTGCACCAGAAAGAGTTCCACCGAGAGGATATCTCCCATCTTTCCGGTTTTTACATCTTCTTCCGTCTGTACACCGGCTTCTACGATCCCACGCAGCTCTTTCCTGGTAAATGCCTTCGCCTGTGCCCGGTACTTTCCTACCAGGAATGGCATGATTCCCACCTTGGCGGCAATCTCTTTTGGCGGAACCCCAGTACGGTCCATCTCTTTTACCTCCATCAGGATACGGAACTGTCTGGTCAGCAGGTAGAGGATCCGCATCGGCGGTTCCTTCAGTGTCAGAAGATCATAATAGTAATCCAGCGCTTTTTTCTGCTCTTTTGCTGCAACCGCATCTACCATATCAAAAATATGGTTTCCGATCTGCGTAGTACAGATTTCATCAATATCTGCTGCCGTAATCTCCGTGTGGTTCATGCAGTAACAGAATAATTTTTCCAGCTCCTGCCCGAGATTCTCCATGTCATTACCAGTCTTTGCAAGCAGATAGCGCACTGCTGCCTCCGACATCTGAAGCTTCTCTTTTTTCGCCATCCCAAGGATCCAGCGGATCAGTGTCTTTTCATCCTGCCGCTTCAGTTCTACAATATGACCTTTCTCCTTGATCACTTTGTAGAGCTTTCCTCTCTTATCCAGCTCTGATTCCACAAAGATCATATAAGTGGTCTCCGGCATGTTCTTCAGATATTCTGCCAGCTCCGGTGTCGCATTTTTCAGAAAACCGGTATTTTCCAGAACGATCAGCCTGCGCTCTGCAAAAAAAGGTAAGGTCTCGGCAAGGTCGATAATCTCCTTCGGGTTCGTGTTCTTTCCCTCAAAATAACGATAATTCATCGTGTCACCTTCCGGAACCATCGCTTTGACGAAACGGTTTTTATATAATTTTTTCAGATAAGCTTCTTCGCCGTACAGAAGATAAATCTGCTTAAACTGTCCTGTCTTTAAATCTTCATTCAAACTTTTCATGGACTTTGGATACCATATTCCCTTCCATCTGTATACATACTGACAGCACCTCTGTCTTTCGTATTATATAGGCTTACGCCCCATTTTGCAAGTCTTTCCAGTGTTTCCGCATGCGGATGTCCATAACGGTTTTCTTTTCCGGATGAACAGAATGCTGCCCGTGGTCGGATCACTTCCAGAAGCTCTTCGCCGGTCGCATTTCTTGATCCGTGGTGTCCGACTTTCAGCAGATCATAACACGCCGGAAGTTCTCCTTTTTCCCGGAGATTCTTTATTCTCTCTGCCAACAGCTCTTCTCCGGTATTTTCCAGATCTCCAGTAAAAAGCATGGTAATTTTTCCATATTGCAGGTGAAGTACCAGAGAATTTTCATTCCCATTTTCAGATGGCTCACCTTCTCCAGGCCAGAGACAACGCATCTTCAATTTTCCAGACATAAAAATAGTATCCATCTCCATTATCCGTACCTTCGTTCCTGCCTCTTCTGCCAGATTACATAATTTACTAAGCCTTTCATCCCAATATTTCTGTTCCGGAAAAATCAGATACTGGATTTCTACTCCATACTTTCTCCGTTCCAGAAGTTCTTCCACTGCATTTAAGTGATCCACATCCCCATGCGTCACCCACACATAATCCAGCCTCTTTACGCCCCGGAATTTTAAAAATGGTTCCAACCGGTATCTTCCTGCTGCATCTACCGAACTGCTTCCGCCGTCGATCAGGTAATTTTTTCCGTTTCCGTCCCGAAAGAAAAAACAGTCGCCCTGTCCCACATCCAGCATAGTCAGCTCCATCTGCCCTCGTTTCCACTTTGGGATCCCGAGCAGGATGAGCAAGATCCCAGCTGTCACAAGCTGTCTTACCACCTGTTTCCCGGTTTGTCTGCCCTCTTTCTTTTCCTTCCTTTTTCTCCACAAATAAAATAGAAGAACCCCATAATAACAGGCAATCTGCCAGGGCCGTGGTCTTCCCGGAATCCACCTTGCCCCCGGAAGTTCCAGGAGCAGACCGCTCCCTTTTTCATAAAAAAGCAAAATCCACTCTGTTATTTTCCAAAGTGCGCTCTGCATTATATCTCCTGCCCCACACGGAATCAGCATGACTGCCATCCCTGCACTCCCGCAAAGCAGAAGCACGGATGCCATCGGAATTACCAGAAGATTCCAGGCTGGCGCATACAGGCAGGTTTCATAATAGTGCCACAATGTAACTGGCAGCAGAAAAAACCAGAGCCTCACCGACATCCGGACACTGTCTGAAAATCTGCCTTTTTTATTTTCCGAACCAATCAGATAGATACCGAGAACCGCAGCAAAAGAAAGCTGGAACCCTGCCGTAAAAAGCCGCAACGGATTTGCCAGAAGCAAACCAATTTCCGCAATCCCAAGTGCCGTCAATCCATCGTATTCCCTTCCTGTCAGCTCTGCTCCCATCCGGATCAGAAACATGGTAAACGCCCGCAGTGCCGAAACACTCATTCCGGTCATCACCACATAGCTCCCAAGAAGCAGACTTCCCACTACACCGGCCTGTAAAATAGAAAATCCGGTTTTCCTAAGCCCCCGGTAAAGTCCGTTGCCCAAAAAAGAAATATGCAGACCGGATATGGCAAGCAGATGCCCGATCCCTGCCACCCGGTAAAGTTCTTTCACTTTCTCTTCTGTATAAAAAGAATCTCCCAGAAGAACCGCACACAAAATACCCCCTCGACGCTTTCCCATCTCTCTGCAGATCTCATCTGCGGTCCGGTTCCTAAACTGCCACAGCTTTTCCCGGAAGGAAGTCTTTTTCACCTGTTTTTCCAGAACCTTCCCTTTCCATAAGACTGCCTGGATATTCTGCTGCTTATAATAATTTTTCTGGTCAAAATTGCCCGGATTGGCCGCCGGATCAAAAAATCCCACATTGCCTTTAACCAGGATCCGCTGTCCGATTTCCGGACCATTTCCCTTTTCATCCAGATAGACAAGCATCCTCTCGTCAGCAACTGCTTTTCCATTCCCCATCTCTCTGATCTGTATTTTTTTCAGATACAGGATCAGTTTTTCTTCTTTTCTGGTTTTCTGATAAACCTCTCCTTCCACCATCACTTCTTCCGACTCTTTCCAGAGCTTCTCACACCTTGACACACCGAGTCTTCCAAAAATCTTTCCTCCCCCTGTCAGATACAGTACCAGAATCAGTCCTGCCAGAAGTATTCCGGCAAAACCAAGTCTTCGCTTGATCAACCGATCAATCCTCCTTTATCATTTCCTGGTTTCTGCTCAGAGGTTCATCCAGCTTTATACTCTCCTGATATACAATACTGC
The DNA here is from genome assembly GCF_027690675.1 of Bariatricus sp. TF06-38A. Classification (NCBI taxonomy): domain Bacteria; kingdom Bacillati; phylum Bacillota; class Clostridia; order Lachnospirales; family Lachnospiraceae; genus Bariatricus; species Bariatricus sp. TF06-38A. The sequence continues at coordinate 22,908 of NZ_JAQFCE010000002.1, read as the reverse complement.
TGTCTCCGTTGATTGAAATCTGTACTTCAGAGACATTTCCACCATCGATCACTGAATTTACGATGGAATAGATCACCGTCTCCGGACTGACTCCCGGAGCAATGTTCCGAAGTCCTTCATCAAAATTCAGATAGCAGATATGATCTTTGATCGATACACCCAGCAGCTTTGTTCCTTTTGGTATGGTAGCAAGCAGTCTGTTATTGGATGGTCCTCGCATCAGCTGTTCCACTACAACCCGTTCCTTCGACTCATTGCTGTTATACCGCACCGTATCCTCTTCCTTTTGTAGCTTTTCTCCAGATGAATCTGCATAATACAGCGTAAGCTTCATCTCCTGGAAAGAGTTAATAGAAGAGCCTGTGTTCTGTACAAAATCTTCTGCCTGCTGGTATCCATAAGTATTCCCTTTTTTATCCGTAAGTGGCGTTCCATCTACACAGATCATCACCAGATCCACTCCATCAATCTGCGTCAGTGAACGGACAAGCGCTGCCCTGCACAGAACCTCTCTTACCGTATCCATCTTTCCGTAAGCAGCATTATAGTACAGGATCAGCTTTTCATCCTCCAGAGTGTATCTCTCCAGTTTTACCTTTTTCGGCAATGCCGCCTGTGCCTTCACCTCGTCATCACACTTCTGCAGCGCAGACAGCATTCCTTTTACTTCTTCGTCCACCGACTTTCCTGTTCCATCGTAGTCCTTCGGAACCAACGCCGTTCCGCTCTGGTTAATCTGGTAAATCGTGTATTTTGCATCTGCTTTCTGTTCCTTTTTTCTGCATCCCACAATGCCTGTAAGAAGACACACCGCAAGAAGAATGCTTATGATCTGGTAAATTTTTTTCATTCTTCTCATCCTTCCCTCTTGATATAAGTAAGCGGGATCCGGACTGTAAATGTCGTTCCCTCTCCCGGTTCGCTGTAGACCTTGATCGCACCGCGGTGCATGACAACCGCATTTCTTGCAATCGAAAGCCCAAGACCGGTTCCGCCGATCTCACGAGAATGGGACTTGTCCACACGGAAAAATCGCTCGAATATATGATCCGTATCTTCTTTCGGAATCCCGATTCCAGAATCCGCAACCTTCAGATAAAAATACTTATGATCCGCATTTAACGACACGTGTACCCATCCGTTCTCTTTATTGTACTTGATCGCATTTTCCACCAGATTCGTGATCACAAGTGCAATCTTTACCTCATCAATCTCCGCTGTCACTGGACGAAAACTCTCAAATACCAGCTCAATATTACTTTTTGCCGCAAGTGGCTGTAATCTTTTGAGAATCCGTTCTACCAGTTCATTAACATCCTGACTCTTAATATTTAAGTTTGCACCCTTCTTATCCAGTTTTACAAGATCCAGAAGGTCATTGATGATCTTATTCTCCCGCTCGATTTCTTCGGACAAATCACCCATGAATTCCCGGTAAATCTCCGCCGGTGCATCCGGCTGCATCAGCAGTGAATCCGCCAGCACCTTCATAGAGGTCAACGGTGTCTTCAACTCATGGGATACATTTGCCACGAACTCTTCTCTCGATGCATCCAGTACTTTATAGCGGTCCCACAGCTTATTAAATGCATTGGAAATCCGTTCCGTTTCATCGTAAGCATTTTCATGGAGATAATTATCTCCATAGCCTCCTGCCATCTCCTCGATCGATTGAGACATCCTTTTCAGCGGCCTTACAAGCAGCATACCGATGATTGCTGATAAAAAGATCCCGATAATACTGATTGCAACCGTTGCAATTCTTGCCTTTGACTGCAATGCCTCTACATTGTCACGCAGACTGTCTGTAGAAACACTGACCAGAATCATTCCTTTTACCGGCTCTTCCCCTTTTTTGACCGGGACTGCCACTTCAATGTAGCGGCTCTTTCTGTCATAACTTGCCGGCTTCTCGCCGCGGAAGCATTTGACTACATCCTCGGAAATGATCGTCTTTCCCTCCTCCAGATCATAGGTATCTTTCACAATCCGGAATTCATCATCAATAACAAGCACTCTTCCATTGTAAATATTGGATAACTGTGATAGTTCTGTATCGATCACATCAGAAACTCCCGTTTTCAGATAATCAGAATTGACCAGCTGATTACTCAGAATCGTACACTGGTTTTGAATCTCTGCTGTGCGCACGGATACGGTTCTCTGATCATAGCTTTGCAGAATCGCATTCATCAGGATCACACTGGATAATATGACAAATACGCTCAGGATCACCGTTACCCGCACTTGCAGACTTTTTATGAATTTTGGTACAAAAAATTTAACCCCTGAAATAATAGCCAACTCCCCACTTTGTGTAAACGTATTTCGGATCACTTGGATTTACTTCAATCTTCTCGCGCAGTCGTCTGATATGTACATCTACCGTTCTTGCATCTCCCGGATACTCATATCCCCAGACAATATTCAAAAGACTTTCCCTGCTGTAAACCTTGTTCGGATTCATCGCAAGAAGCTCCAGAAGATCAAATTCTTTTGCGGTAAGATTCAGTTCCCTGTCCCCGGAAAAAACTCTCCGGCTTTCACAGTCGATCTTCAGATCTCCCTTTACCACAACTTTACCGCTCGCGCTCATCCCATCTTTTTTAGCGACCCTGCGCATGATTGCCTTCATTCTGGCCTTAACCTCAAGAATGTTGAACGGCTTTGTGATGTAATCATCTGCGCCATATTCCAACCCGAGGATCTTGTCCATATCCTCGCCCTTCGCAGTGAGCATGATGACCGGTACATCTGAGAAATCACGGATCTGTCTGCATACTTCAAATCCATCGTATTTTGGAAGCATGACATCCAGAAGAATCATATCATACTCTTTTCTTTTTACCATCTCAAGTGCTTCCTCACCGTCGTATGCGCAGTCAACTTCCATATCATCCTGTTCCAGGCTGAATCTCAGTCCTTTCACGATCAGCTTTTCATCATCTACTACCAATACTTTTCTGCCCATCTTGCGCACTCCTCTACTCTACCGTTATCTGCTCCCGGATCTTCTGAAAGATTCCTTCCTTGATCCCGTCCACTTTCTTCAGATCCTCTATCTTCCTGAATCCACCGTTTGTCTCTCTATAAGCAATAATTGCTTCCGCGCGGGACTCGCCAATCCCGCTTAAGCTTAAAAGTTCAGCCTTTGTCGCGGTGTTCAGGTTTATTATTCCTGTGTCTTTTCCCATCCCGGCATCTGCCATATCCGATGGTGAACCTTCTTCTTTCAAAGTCTGTTCTTCTTCTCTGGATGGCACATAAATCCTTTGTCCATCTGTCAGATGTGCTGCCTGATTCAGATAAACCTGTCCTGCTGCCTCCGTCAGACCTCCCGCTGCTTCTATGGCATGCGTGATGCGGTCTCCTTCCTGCAGTTCATATACACCGGGTGATGCCACCTCGCCACATACATACACCCAGATCGAACCTTCTTTTTCTTCACCACCCGGATCTGCTTTTGCCTTATCCGGCTTTTCTTCGGCAGCCTTTGATTCTGCCTCGTTTTTCTTATCCCCGGCATCCGCTTCTGCAGCAGCCACACTGGTAAAGGTCTCTTCTTTTTCATGGCATGCTGACAGCATACAGCTGATTCCAAGGAAAATTCCACATATTTGATATAAAATCCGTCTTCTTTTCCGCATACATACTCCTTTTCCGCAGAGCATGTCCCCTCGTACTTCCAAGACATGATTATTGTAACGAATTTTTTTCCAAAAGACAACCTATTTCCACTGAAAAATTGTCGTGCCGATCAGAGCGATCCCCATACCGATCACTTTTCTCCAGGAAAATGGCTCTTTTTCCACACCAAATAATCCCACCAGTTCAATCAGATACGCCACAATAAGCTGAGACATAACGATCAGAAGTGCCGCCTTTGCAGGCCCGAGCTGCGCCATACTTTTGATCACGGTCCAGGTGATCCCTGCTCCGATCACACCGCCAAGCAGCATATATTTAGGCTGCACCTCTCCTATCGTGGCAATACTGTCCCTCCCCATGATCAGCCACATTACCAGACAGATGGCAAATGCACTAAGCTGCACCCAGGCATTGCTCACCCACATTCCTGTCGTCTTTGTTACCTGTGTGTTAAATACCCCCTGCACACTCATCAGCGCTCCCGACAGCAGGGCAATAAAAAATCCGGTCATCTTTCATACCTCCTTTTCTTCTGAAAGTATATCCGATGACCGGCTCTTTTATTCTCTTATTTTTATCAGGCACCGACTTTATGCAAGTGCTTTTTTCAGGATCTCTGCCATCTCATCTACCTGTTCTTTACCGATAACAAGCGGTGGGATCATTCGGATCACATCTGTTCCAGCTCCGATGATCAGAAGTCCTTCTTCCAACGCTTTGGCTGTCACTTCACCCAGCGGCTTGGTGATCTGAAGTCCCTGGATCAATCCTCTTCCCTTTACTTTAACGGCTGCATCGCAGGTATCCACGATTTCCTGCAGTTTCTGTGTCAGATATGGTGCGATTTCATTGACATGATCGAGCATATGCTCTTTTTCAAAGATCTCAATAGTCTTGCTGACCGCTGCACAGCAAAGTGGGTTTCCACCATATGTAGTTCCGTGATCTCCCGGTACCAGCGAATTATCTGCAACTTCTTTTGTCATCGCAAATGCGCCGACCGGAACACCGCTTCCGATTGCTTTCGCCATTGTCATGATATCCGGTGTGATTCCCATCTGCTGCCATGCAAACCATGCACCGCTTCGTCCCATACCACACTGTACTTCATCGCAGATCATCAGGATTCCGTTCTCATCACAGATCTTACGAATTCCCTGCATAAATTCTTTTGTCGCTGCGTTGATTCCGCCTTCGCCCTGGATTGTTTCCAGAATGATTGCGCAGGTCTTATCATTTACCAGTGCTTTTACACTGTCAAGATCATTGTAGATTGCAAAATGTACACCAGGCATAACCGGTTCAAATGGCTCTCTGTATTCTTTGTGTCCGGTAAGTGCTACTGCACCCATACTTCTGCCGTGGAATGAATTCTCCATTGCAATAAATTCATAACGTCCGGTTTTTTTTGTGTACGCATATTTTCTTGCAGTTTTGATCGCACCTTCGATTGCTTCTCCACCACTGTTTGTGAAGAATACCTTGTACATACCGGTGATCTTTTTCAGATCTTCTCCTGCTTTACCGCAGGTTGTATTATAATACAGGTTTGATGTATGGATCATCTTGTCAATCTGAGCCTTTAATGCATCATTAAATTCCTTGTTGTTATATCCCAGAGAAGATACTGCATATCCTGCTGAGAAATCCAGATATTTCTTTCCTTCCGGATCATAGAGGTATGCGCCGTCTCCATGGTCCAATACAACCGGATAACGGTTATAAGTTTTTAAAATCGCGTCATCCTCTTCCTGCATATACTGATTTGTCATAAGAATTACCTTCTTTCTTTATCTTCCCTTTAATCTTCTTCACCGTTTCTTAAAATTGCAGTTCCGATACCCTTCTTCGTGAAAATCTCAAGAAGCAGGCAGTGCGGAATTCTTCCATCCAGAATATGGACTCTGGACACTCCGTTTTCAATCGCTCCTACACAGTTCTGCAGTTTCGGGATCATTCCTCCGGAAATTGCTCCGCTTTCGATCAGTTCATTCGCCTGATCTACAGTAAGAGCTGTGATCAGAGAAGATTTATCCTCGTAGTCTCTGTATACCCCTTCAATATCAGAGAGGAACGCAAGCTTCTCAGCATGAACCGCTTTTGCGATCGAATAAGCTGCATCATCCGCATTGATATTATAAGTGTTGTAATCATCATCGATTCCGACCGGGCATACGATCGGGAGAAAATCTTTATCCAGAAGATCCAGAAGAACCTCTGCATTGACCTTCTTGATATCTCCTACAAATCCAACGTCCTGTCCTGTCATGGAAAGCTTTTTATCAACTCTTAAAAGTCCGCCGTCTTTTCCACTGACACCGATAGCACGGACACCAAGTTCTTCGACCATACGAACCAGATTTTTATTAACCTTGTTCAGTACCATCTCTGCAATTTCCATGGTCTCTGCGTCCGTCACACGAAGTCCGTCGATGAATTTCGGCTCCATTCCGGCTTTACTTACCCATTTACTGATCTCTTTTCCACCGCCGTGAACGATGATCGGTTTGAATCCAACCAATTTCAAGAATGTAACATCCTTGATGACATTTTTCTGGAGTTCTTCGTCCAGCATTGCACTTCCACCGTATTTTACAACGATGATCTTACGGTTGAAACGCTGAATATAAGTAAGCGCCTCAATCAGAACTTCTGCTTTGTCCAGATACTGCTGCATATCCTGATCCATTTTGCTTACCTCCTAGCTTCTGTAATCTGCATTGATGTCAATATATCCGTGAGTCAGGTCACATCCCCATGCGGTTGCGCTTTCGCTTCCCATCTTCACATCAGCAACTGCTTTTACTTCTTCCTGTGAGAGGATCTCCGTTGCTTTTTCTTCACTGTAATCTACCGCTGTACCATTTTCGATGATCTGGATCTTTCCTGCCTTGCTCTCGAAGAACAGATCCACCTTTTCCGGGTCAAACTGTGCTCCGGAATATCCCATTGCACAGAGGATTCTTCCCCAGTTTGCATCATATCCTGCAATTGCTGCCTTGGTAAGATTTGAGCATACGATTGATTTTGCAAGTGTCTTTGCAGTCTCTTTTGTATCTGCGCCAACTACAGTTACTTCAAATAAAGCAGTTGCTCCTTCTCCGTCCCCTGCGATCTTCTTTGCAAGGTATTCGTTGATCTCATGCAATGCTTCTGCAAAGGTCTTATAGCTTTCACTGTCTACCGTGATCACTTCATTTTCAGCCATTCCGTTTGCAAGAAGAACTACAGAATCATTTGTAGAAGTATCTCCGTCTACGGAAATCATATTGTATGTATCATTGACATCATCACTGAGGGCTTTCTGAAGTGCCTCTTTTGTGATTGCTGCATCTGTTGTGATAAAGCTGAGCATGGTGCACATATTCGGATGGATCATACCAGATCCTTTTGCCATACCACCGATGGTAACGGTCTTTCCGGCAACCTCGATTTCTACTGCGATCTGTTTTTCACAGGTATCAGTCGTCATGATTGCTTTTGCTGCCTCAGTTCCGTTTGCCAGTGTATCATTTTTCTTTTCAGCAAGAGCCTTTACCCCTGCCACGATACGATCAATTGGAAGCTGCTTTCCGATGACACCGGTCGATCCGATCAGTACACCGTCTGCATTAATTCCAAGAGCTTCTGCTGCCGCATCTGCTGTGTCCTTGCAGTAGCCAAATCCTTCCGCACCGGTACATGCATTGGCAATTCCGGAATTGACGATCACAGCCTGTGCTTTCGCACCGCTCTTTACAACCTGCTGATCCCATTTTACGCATGCTGCCTTTACAACGTTTGTAGTAAATGTTCCTGCACATTCACATGGAACCTGGCTGTAGATCATTGCCATGTCGGTTCTGTCCTGATATTTGATCTTTGCTGCTGTTGATGCTGCCTCAAATCCTTTTGCTGCGGTCACACCGCCTTCGATAATCTTCATCGTATATAGCCTCCTTTAGCCCTCTTCGATAAATGCTGTAATATTTTCCTCATTTAAAACAAACTCATAGTAGTTGACATCCGGTCTCTTGGTCCATCCGATCGTATTCCAGAACGTATTGCCGATATCATTCTTGGTAAATGCGATCAGTGTGATCTTGTTGATATGTTCCTCTTTCAGAGCTGACATTGCATAGGCAACCATGCTCTTTCCGATCCCATGACAGCGGTACGCCGGATCTACACATACATGATAAAAACATCCGGTTCTTCCGTCGTGTCCGCAGAGGATTCCTCCTACTACTTTTCCGTCTATTTCGGCGATCACACTGGTTGTTGGATTCCTTTTCAGGAATCGTTCCACGCCTTCTTTTGAATCATCTATGCTCCGGATTCCAAATCCTTTGATCCGCATCCAAAGTGCATGAAGCTGGTCATAATCTTCTACTGTCATCGCACGAATAATTGTTGTCATATATTTTCCATTCCTTTTCTTTTTCTGCCGTGTTCTACGGGAACATCGGAACCAGATCAAGACCTTCACTTTCCGGAAGTCCGAAGATCAGGTTCATGTTCTGTACAGCCTGTCCTGCTGCACCTTTTACCAGGTTGTCGATCGCACCCATCATAATGATACGGTTTGTTCTCGGATCGATCTTAAATCCGATATCGACATAATTGCTTCCTTCTACCCATTTTGTTTCCGGGTAAACATCTTTCTCCAGAACGCGGACAAATTTTTCATTTGCATAATATTTATCGTAAACTGCTTTTACTTCTTCCCAGGTAACATCCTTTGTAAGCTTCGCGTACTCTGTTGCCAGGATTCCTCTGTTCATCGGAACCAGATGCGGTGTAAAGTTAATCACAACCTCTTTGCCGCTCGCATATCCAAGCTGTTCCTCGATCTCCGGTGTATGTCTGTGTGTTGCCACACCGTATGCTTTCATATTCTCATTGACTTCACAGTACAGGTTCGGAACCTTTGCCCCTCTTCCTGCTCCGGATGTTCCGGACTTGGCATCAATGATCAGCGTATCCATATCGATCAGTCCTTCTTTTGCCAGCGGATAAGCAGTCAGGATGGAGCATGTTGTATAGCATCCAGGATTGGCGATCAGTCTTGCGCCTTTGATATCTTCTCTGTTCACTTCACACAGTCCGTAAACTGCTTCTTCGATAAACTGCGGGCTCTTGTGCTCAATACCGTACCATTTTTCGTAAGTCTTGACATCTTTGATACGGAAATCTGCGCTCAGGTCGATGATCTTAACCTTTGATAAGATTTCTTCATTAACTAATGATGCGCACAGTCCCTGTGGAGTTGCTGTGAAAATCACATCTACCTGATCTGCAAGTTGTTCCATATTATCATCTAAACATACCGCATCTACGATCTGAAACATATTGCGGTATACATCTGCATATTTCTTATCGATATAGCTTCTTGAGCCAAACCATTTAATTTCTACGTCTTTATGTCCTGTTAAAATGCGAACCAGTTCTCCTCCGGCGTAACCGGTAGAACCGATGATTCCTGCTTTAATCATGTAAACCATCCTTTCGTAAATGCCGTATTTGTGTATAGATAGGCATAATCATAAATACTATAAACCCATTAATCCCTATTGTAAAGGGGTTCGCGGGAATTGGGGGAATGTTTTTTTGATTGGTGCGGGGACGCTCCTGCGCGAAATATGTTTGCACGCAACCGCGCTTGCGCTCCGCTCAAACGCAGCGGTACTAGGCTCGGCTTTGCTTACGCTCGCCTTGCCAAGTGCCGGCGTTTTCGAGGGGTTGCTTAGCAAAGATATTTCGCGCAGGAGCTGTGCACTGACGAATGGGAACATTCTCCAATTGGGTGGGGCTGATGCTTGTCGACTCATTGTGGTGCGACGGGCAGGAGAGGCGGCGTCAAACTTCCTGCCTCATGCTTGACAGCATGAGGATTGGAAGTTTGACACCTGTCTCCCTTGGGAATGAAAGAATTCCATGTGATTTCAGCCGAGTTTTGGTTCAGCCTATCTTAAAAAACAATTATTATTCTATCTATTTTATTTTCCGATTGGTTTAGTATACATGGTTTTATTTGGGAAAGCAAGTGGTTTTTTGATTTTTATGCATATTTCTGTGTATTTTTATGTATAATTTCTTGTTTTTATGCATTTATATTTATTTTTATGCATTGTTATGCATTTTTATTATTATAAGATGCATTAGGTCTGTATTCTTTTTATTGACTATTGTGGGAAAATGAAGTTAGTATTAAGGAAGTGATTGTAAAGGAGTTGTTATTTTATGGAACGGGATCTTACTTCGGGGAGTGTTTTTCGGAATGTGATTTATTTTTCGCTACCTTATTTTTTATCTTATTTTTTGCAGACGCTTTATGGGATGGCGGATCTTTTTATTGTTGGGCAGTTTGATGGGGTTGCCAGTACAACAGCGGTTTCGATTGGGAGCCAGGTGATGCATATGTTGACGGTGATGATCGTGGGGCTTGCGATGGGGGCTACGGTTTCAATCGGGCAGTCTATTGGAGCGGGCGATAAGAAAAGGGCTTCTGTGTTTGTGGGAAATACGGTGATTTTGTTTATGGGAATTTCTCTGGTGCTGGCGGTTTTGCTTCTGTTTTTTGTAAAGCCAATTGTTTCGGTGATGTCTACGCCTGCAGAGGCTGTTTCCGGGACAGCAGCTTATCTGACGATCTGTTTTCTCGGGATTCCTTTTATTACGGCGTATAATGTGATCAGTTCGATTTTCCGCGGACTGGGGGATTCTAAAAGTCCGATGTATTTCATCGCAGTTGCATGTGCGGTGAATATTATACTGGATTATCTGTTTATCGGATTTTTCCATCTGGGAGCTTCCGGTGCTGCGCTTGGCACAACACTTTCCCAAGCGTGCAGTGTTCTGTTTGCACTGATTGCCATTAAACGTAAGCAGACCGGACTTTCTCTTTCCGGAGACTGTTTCCGCCCACAGAAAAAACCGCTTGGCAAAATTCTGAATATTGGGATTCCGGTAGCGCTTCAGGACGGATTTATTCAGATTGCTTTCATTATTATTACGATCATTGCCAACCGGCGCGGACTGAACACAGCCGCCGCTGTCGGCATTGTGGAAAAAATCATCAGCTTTCTGTTCCTGATTCCGTCTTCCATGCTTTCGACTGTTTCTGCACTCGCAGCTCAGAATATCGGTGCCGGAAAGTATGACCGTGCAAAGCAGACACTTCGCTATGCCATGATGATCGCCATTGGATTTGGTCTGGTCGTCTCTATATTGATCCAGTTTATCGCAGCTCCGGTTGTCGGACTTTTCACTGCAGACACAGCCGTTATTCTTCTCGGCGCACAGTACATTCGCGGATATATCTGGGATTGTATTTTTGCCGGCGTTCATTTCAGTTTCAGCGGATACTTCTGTGCATGCGGAAAATCTGGAATTTCATTTTTACATAACCTGATCGCTATTTTGTGCGTGCGTATTCCGGGTGTTTATCTGACTTCAAAAATTTTCCCGCATACACTGTTTCCGATGGGACTCGCAACCGCTACCGGCTCCTTATTGTCTGTGATCATCTGCATCATTGCTTACCGATGGTTATGTGAAAAATCCGGAAAATAGAATACAGGATCGGACTCTTACGGATTTCTCCAAATCATCAAAAATGGTGACTCACTACGAGCCACCATTTTTAATGATCACTTATCTGATATGCGCTTCTTCATGTGCAAGCAGCCATTCTTTCTTTTCAAGTCCACCGGCATATCCGGTCAGGCTTCCGTCGCTTCCGATGACCCGGTGACAGGGAATAATCACAGAGATCGGATTATGTCCGACCGCACCTCCGACTGCCTGCGGCGAGATACTTTTCGCGCCCCGTTTTACTGCAAGGATCTTTGCGATCTTTCCATAAGTAATGGTACATCCATATGGGATTTTTGCGATAATCTTCCATACTTCTTTTCGGAAATCACTTCCTGCAGGTGCAAGAGGAAGTTCTTCCGGATCCGGATCCTGCCCTGCAAAATACCGATCCAGCCAGTACTCTGCCTGATCCAGTACCGGCAAGTCTTTCTTCTCCTCAAAATCTTCTATAATCTTGTCCATATAGTATTTCTGTCCTTCAAACCATGCACCGACAAGTACATCCTCCCGTGCTCCAAGCGTAATTTTCCCGATCGGCGAATCATAGTAGCTTACATACAGCATTTTTCATTCTTCCCCTTTTTCATCCGTCCTGATACCTATGTTTTTGAGGATTGCGAGAGTGCAAAGCACGTAGCAATCTGGTATCAAAGGGGTCAAAATACCTTTTGACCCCAACATCTTAAAAATAAAAACAAAATTCCTTAACTTTTGTACCATTCAAATTATAAAATGGAGATTTTTTCCTGTCAATCTTCTTATCCGCGAATTTGTCCATTTCCAAAGATCACATACTTTTTCGTGGTAAGGGCTTCCTGCCCCATCGGTCCGCGGGCATGAAGCTTCTGGGTACTGATTCCGATTTCCGCCCCGAATCCAAATTCGTTTCCGTCAGTAAATCTGGTTGACGCATTGACATACACTGCCGCCGCATCTACCCTCTCCTGAAAATACAGTGCATTTGCATAATCCTTCGTGATAATCGTCTCGGAATGCCCGGTGTTCCATTTGTTGATGTGCCGGACGGCATCACAGATAGCTGGAACAATTTTTACAGAAATAATCGCATCCAGATATTCCTGTCCCCAGTCACTTTCCTGTGCCCAAGCGATCCGCTCATCAATCTGCCTTGCCGCTTCATCTCCCCGGATTTCTACCCCTTTTGCCGAAAGCCGGTCACAGATCACCGGAAGCGCCTCCTCTGCAATTTTCTCATGAATCACTAAGGATTCACATGCATTGCATACACCAAGCCTCTGCGTCTTTGCATTCTCGATAATCTCCGCTGCCATCTGTACATCAGCAAATTCATCCACATAAATATGGCAGTTCCCCGTCCCAGTCTCAATCACCGGAACCGTACTGTTCTCCACCACAGATGCAATCAGTGAAGCACCTCCTCTTGGGATCAGTACATCCAGATAGTCCTTCATCCGCATCATTTCCATAGCCGACTCCCGGCTGGTATCTTCAACCAGAATCAGCGCATCCGGTTCCATTCCCTTTTTCGCAAGTGCCCCACGGATCACCTCTGCTATAGCCCTGCAGGAATTTGCTGCTGCACTTCCTCCTTTTAAAACGGCGACATTTCCGGTCTTAAAACAGAGTCCAAAGGCATCTGCAGTCACATTCGGACGGGCTTCATAAATGATTCCGACAACACCAAGCGGAACTCGTTTTTCTCCGATCTGCAGTCCGTTTGGCCTTATTTTCATGGAAATGATCTCTCCCAAAATATCCGGAAGTGCTGCAATCTCCCTAAGTCCTTCTGCCATTTTCCGGATTCTGTTCTCATTTAGAAGAAGCCGGTCGATCAGTGGCTCTGTCATCTTATTTTTTCTTGCAAGCATAATATCCTTTTGGTTTTCTTCTATTATATATGCCTGTTGTGCCGCCAGCGCATCTGCCGCCAGGATGAGCCCTTCCTGTCTTTGAATTACATTTAAAAATGCGACCGTTTCTTTTGCACTGACTGCACGCTTTCCAAGCTTTTCCATATAGATTTTTTTCTCTGCTCTCTGTTCCATTTCATTCACCTCTACTTTCCCACAGCCATCCGATACTGTATATTTCTTTTCAGTCTCCGCTCCATCCTGTACGCATCTCTTTCCGGTCCAAGCTCATTTTCCCCGTCATAGCGGTGATTCTTTGCAAGAAACAGCGTACCGACTTTCTTTCCTGCCATAATATCATTAATTGCATAAATATTATCGCCATTTGCGATCACCATATCTGCTCCCGCTTCTGTTGCAATCTTGGCTGCCTCGATCTTTGTCGCCATGCCACCGGTTCCGACTGCGCTTCCGGCTCCTTTTCCCATCTTCTCCAGTTCTTCATCAATCCGGTTCACGGTATGCACAAATCTTGCTGCCGGATTGGTTCTTGGATCATCCGTATAAAGTCCCTCGATATCTGACATCATGATCAAAAGATCCGCCTCCACCAACGCCGCCACATCTGCAGACATAGTATCATTATCGCCAAAATTTCCATAGCTGTCCTCATCCACGGAAATAGCATCATTTGCATTGACGATTGGAACCACATTCATTGCCAGAAGTTCTTCAAATGTTTCTCTCGCATGGATACGACATGTCTTGCTGTAGACAGATTCTTTCGTCAGCAGCACTTGTGCGGTGAGCTGACTGTATTCCGCAAAAAATTTCTCATAGATCATCATCAGGCGCCCCTGCCCTACTGCTGCACATGCCTGTTTGACAGAACCAGCCGGCTTCTCACTGATTCCAAGGACATTTTTTCCGATACCGACTGCACCGGAAGATACTACGATTATCTCTTTTCCGCGGTTTCTGAGATTGATCAGTACACGGACAAATTTTTCCAGATTGATGTTACCGGTTTTTGCATAGGTGACAGTGGAGGTTCCCACTTTGATGACGATTCGTTTCTTTTCCTTTAGAGTGGCTCTTAATTCCATTTCGTTTTTCCTCTTTTCAATTCATATTCTTAGTAGGTATAAATAAAAGAAGCAGAAAAAGAGTATGCGGCGATACCTTTTTCTGCTTCTTTTTTCACTACCGAATCATAATACTTCAATGACATATGTTATTCTTATTCATTTTATGCATATCACTCATCTCGCCGGTTCCTTTCTTCCTTTAGCGTGTTACCTTGTTACTTTTTGTTATATTTTACGGATTTTTGTGCAAATGTCAAGTATTTTCCTGATTTATCTTTATATTTTCTGTTTAATCTTCTTCTATCCTTCTTTTTTCTTATTACTCTCTTTCCTTTTTTATACATAATTATGCATATTTTATGTATATTTTTACTTTTATTTGCATAAAAATAACATTTTTAAAAGTTTTTTCATTTTATTATTGCATAAATATAAAAAATGGTGTATAGTGGGTTGTGAATTGAATACAAAAGAAAATTTTTAGGAGGTTTATATACAATGAAAGAAAAAGTAGTTCTTGCATATTCTGGTGGTCTTGATACTACCACACTGATCCCTTGGTTAAAGGAGACATTTGATTATGAAGTAATCTGCTGCTGTATCGACTGCGGACAGGGCGAAGAGCTGGATGGTCTTGATGAAAGAGCAAAACTCGCAGGTGCTTCTAAATTATACATCGAAGATATCACTGATGATTTCTGTGATAACTATATTATGCCATGTGTACAGGCAAATGCTGTTTACGAAAATGCATACCTTCTCGGAACTTCTATGGCTCGTCCGGCAATCTCCAAGAGACTTGTTGAAGTAGCAAGAAAAGAAGGTGCTACTGCTATCTGCCACGGTGCTACCGGAAAAGGAAATGACCAGATCCGTTTCGAGCTTTCTATCATGGCTCTTGCCCCGGATCTTAAGATCATCGCTCCTTGGAGAATGACAGATCTGTGGACACTTCAGTCACGTGACGATGAGATCGCTTACTGTAAAGCTCACGGAATCGATCTTCCGTTTGACGCAAGCCACAGCTATAGCCGTGACCGTAACTTATGGCACATCAGCCACGAAGGACTGGAACTTGAAGATCCATCCTGCGAACCAAATTACGCTGATCTTCTTGTTCTTGGAAATACACCGGAAAATGCACCGGATGAAGATGAATATGTAACTATGACATTTGAAGAAGGTGTTCCGAAGACAATCAACGGAGAAGCCATGAAGGTTTCTGATATCATCCGCAAACTCAACGAACTTGGCGGCAAGCATGGTATCGGTATCGTTGATATCGTTGAGAACCGTGTTGTTGGTATGAAATCCCGTGGTGTTTATGAAACTCCTGGTGGAACAATCCTGATGGAAGCTCACAAACAGCTTGAAGAACTGGTTATCGACCGTGCTACCATGGAAGTTAAGAAAGATCTTGGCAATAAACTCGCTCAGGTTGTATACGAAGGAAAATGGTTCACACCACTTTGTGAAGCTCTTCGTGCTTTCGTAAAATCTACCCAGAAATATGTTACAGGTGAAGTTAAATTCAGACTTTACAAAGGAAATATCATTAAAGCCGGAACTACTTCTCCATACTCACTTTACAATGAATCTCTGGCAAGCTTCACAACCGGTGATATGTACGATCATCATGATGCAAGCGGATTCATCACTCTGTTCGGACTTCCGCTGAAGGTTCGTGCGATGAAGAATCTTGAGGTAAACAATAAATAATTGTATATCCCAATACTGACAGATTTAAAGGACGTTGATATGAAATTATCAGCGTCCTTTTTCTGAGCAAGCCAACGCTTAAAAGGTTCCGCTTTTGGCGAGGGTCTACATGAAATGTAAGTTTCACTCCAACAGGCTCGTCAGGCATAAAATGTCATTTTTATAATTATGCTATAGTAGTTATCAGCCATTTATGATTCATATAAAGGCATATCCACCCCGTATTCTCTATCAATCCCCATACAGATCTGCTCAAATATCTGATTTGGCAGATATACACCTTACTTTCCGCTTTCAGGCAGCTCTCCCGGTGATAGTTTCCCCGGCACAACGCAGTTCCAAGACCGGGAGACGCGCGCAAAGTGAGATCATATTTCAAGCGATACTCCCCCGGTTTTATTTCGGGAAGTTCCTTACAAAATTGCAGATCTGGCATGAATTTCATTCCCATTTCTTCTGCTTTCTATCATTATATGATACCACAGGCACAGTCGTTCTTATTCTGTCAGTTCTTGCTCTTTAATCTTCAACCAGTCCTCTTTCCACTACATTTTCCACGGCATCCATCTGTTCCAGGATTTCTTCACGGCGTTCATCCAAAAGTAAACCTTTGTTGTATTTGTAATACATCGCACAGTCATTTTCCCGCAGGAACGCAATGCTGTACACATTACTGTTGAGTTCCGTAACAAATACTGCCATTTCCTGGCTCTCGCCGAAAGCAGATTCCAGGAATTCAAAGCAGTGATTCAGCGTTTCCAGTGTCTTATCTGCCATTTGCTCTCTCTGCTCTTCTTCGCTGTCAAATGTGGCCTTTACAGACTCAAATTCCGGAGCTTTCCGGTATTCTTCCAATTTGCATAAAATACGCTCCATACGGTGCATTTCCGCCTTTGTAAGCTGTCCGGCGGCCTTCTTCTGTTCAACTTCCCGCCTAAGAGACTGAATTTTCGCAGCAAGGACCTCTCCCGGAACTGCACCTTCCTTTTGCAATTCCTCTTTATAAGCACACAGCTGAGCAAACAGTCCCTCCACAAATTTTTCCATCTCATATTCTTCTTTAAAAAGTTCTGCCATCTTTCCGACCAGAAGATTTACCACACTCAGCCGCTCATCAAACGACGCAAATTTCAAACGTTCTAAGGTATCTTTTTCATAATATCCTGCAAGGATCCGCTCCAGTCCATACTCCTTCTGATACTTTCGGTAAAGCTCCAGATAATTTGCAAAATCCTTCGCTGTCTTCCAGTGCTGGAGGTACTGATGCACAACCTCACGATCCACCTCTTTACCAAGCTTTTCATAAACCTGGATCAACCTTGACAGGTCTTCCCATCCTCTGGCTGTGACAAACATTTTTCCATCTACTGTATTTTCCATACGATAGAAATTCTCTTTTCGAAGCTCCAGATAAGAAAGCACAGCAGGATGGATTCCAACCTGATACGCATATTCCTTCCAGACATCAAAATCAGCTTCCACATCGATCCGCTTGATTCGGTCCAGTGTCACCACATCAAATTCCCGCACCGACTTATTATATTCCGGCGGATTCCCTGCCGCCACAATGATCCATCCCTCCGGCACACTCTGATTACCAAACATCTTGCACTGTAAAAACTGCAGCATAGTCGGCGCCAACGTCTCTGAAACACAGTTGATCTCATCGATAAACAGGATTCCCTCTTTCATGCCGCTCTGCTCTATCTTTTCATATACAGCAGCAATGATCTCACTCATCGTATACTCGGTTACCGAATACTCTTTTCCACCGTAGATCTTTGTCTGAATAAACGGAAGCCCGATCGCACTCTGTCTGGTATGGTGCGTGATCGTATACGCAACCAGTCCGATCTCACATTCCCTTGAAATCTGCTCCATGATCTGTGTTTTTCCAATTCCCGGAGGTCCCATCAGAAGGATCGGTCTCTGATGGATTGCCGGAATCTGATATTCTCCATATTCATCCTTCATCAGGTATGCCTGCACCGCATCCTTGATTTCCTGTTTTGCACGTTTAATATTCATCTATTTCTCACTCCTCTCAAATCTTCTTCATCCAGAACCAGTTTCATCGCCCACGGCGGAACTTCCTGTTCTTCTGCCCCGTCGTCCATAAATACAAACGCGGTCTGGTACAGAGGCATTTTCTGCGGATAAATCCCCTGTCCATCGGTAAAATAGATCACACCCTTCAGTTCAGTGAACCGGTGCGTCGCAATCAGCTCATCAATATAGGCAAACGCCGGCCTGAAATCCGTTCCACCTTCCCCGGCAAGATCCAGCTTTTCCATATATTCCTGTAATTCTTCTTTACAGGTAATCTTCCTGTCCGACTGCACCTGGTCATCACATTGTATAATGTGGATATTGACTCTCTGAAAAAAGCTCCCTGCTTCACTTAAAATGCCATAGGTCTCCTCCAGGAATTTTTTTACCAGATCTCCTGAACAGGACATGGAAGTATCGATCACGATTGCAAAATCCTCCACTTTTTTCACTTCTTTCCATTCCTGTGGCTCGATCAGAGGCATATTTCCATAAAGGCGCAGTCCATAACTGTAAAATACATAATCAAAGCTGTCATCATCCACGGTAACCTCTTCCTTCAGTACAGCAAATTTATGCAAAAAGCTGCGGTAGTCATATCGCTGTCGGTTCTCTACCCGGACCTGATCCAGAAAATGCCCGGTATTTGATGCTGCTTCTTTCGAAAAAGTTTCCATATCGGTCTGCATTTTCTCGCTGACATCCTGCCACCTCTGGTTCATTTCGCTTTGTTTTTCATCATCTTCATCTTTTGCCCAGTACTTGTGATCATCTACGGTAAATTCCCGGGCCATGCGCTCCATCTCTCTGTCCGAAAGCTTCCATCTTACCAGTACTCCATAAATTTTTTCCGCTGTAAATACCTTGATTTCCTCTTTCAGATCCCGGTAGGTTCTCTGTCTGATCCAGGACTGGCTTTTTCGTATATTCTGGAGGTTCCAGTCGTCAATCACAGATTCTACCGCAATATCCGCCGCCAGGTTCCATACAAGCTCTTCCCGTCCATTTCTGCGAAATACATGTCGGAAAATGCAGTGCAGAACCAGATGTAGATAGGCGCGGTTTACCTCGATCCGGTTCTGCCTGTACTCACCTCCCAGCATCTGCCCGTTAAAATACATTGTCTCTCCGTCTGTAGCAAGAAGGTTTACTGAAAAATCCTGTACACAATAAAACGCCGAAAGCGCCACATCCATAAATCTCATCTTCATATACAGTTCGTTCCTCGTCAGAACCAGTATTTTATGTCCGATTTCTTCCAGACCCTGTTCTAATGACATTTCTTCCAATCTTTCCACCTTCTTTTACAATACAAACTTTTTCTTCTTTTTTGGAAAACTACGGTAACGCTCGTCCATCAAAATAGCTGAAATCTCGGTCTGTCCTGCATCTGCCGCATAAGTAATCGTTTTTTCCAACGCTTGTTCATCAAAATAATGCTCTCTGCAGCAAAAAAGCAGAACCTCCTGCGGATCTCCGGCGGCGATTTCGCGTCTTTCTTTCACCGCATGGATACAGCTTTCTCCAATTCCTTCCATATGCGCCTTTACATAATTTTCATAGCGCAGCTTTGCCACATCTTCCAGCTTCCACGGATATCGCAGACGCGTCAGAGCCACACTGAAAATTGCCTCTTCCGAATCTCTTGCTTCAGAAAGTGCAAACAGCCGGTCGTATTTTCCATAATCCAGTTCCCGCCGGTAAAAGCACTCCCTGTACTCTCCACCGGAACCATAATAATGCGTCTCCACGATCCGCGCCGGCGTATTTTCCACCGCATCTGCGTAATATTCTGGAAACAGGATCTTCGTCTCCGTTCCCTGATAACGCAGTGTTGCAATGATCTGATACCGGATCTCCGTCAGAATTTCCTTAAGACAGGACTTATTTCCATCCATAAAATCAATCTCCACCTTCTCCAGACGGCATCCGGTAAATACCCCGCTCCCCATCCGCACGATTGCATCTGTCCCATGGAAAAGTTTCAGATTCATACATCCATAAAACGCATAATTTCCAATTGACTGTACGGTAGACGGAAGATGGATTTCCCTTACCATTCCACCACAGCAGAGTTCTTCCGGCTGCGCAAAACGATCATCCTCTTCATCTGCCTCTGTCTGATAAACAGATGCATTTTTCTCTTCTTCATCTTTATGCAGTGAAAATGTATATGGAGCAATGCGGATGACAGGGATTCCCTCTATCTGCTCCGGTACTTTTATGATTCCTGAATCCTGCCAGATCCTGAGAATTTCAAGTCCGTTTTCTATTTTCTGATATTGTATCTTCATAAATTTCACTCCTGAAATTGATTCTGTCTGTTCTATCCAATTAAGGATTATAGCAAAAAAAAACAGATTTTTCCATTATCCGCTTCACACAATATATCGAAATCTCACGAAATATATCGTTATGGACAAAATTATTTACATATCTATAGAATTCCTTTATTCTATAGTTAGATAGTCGGTATGAATATTGGAAGGAGGTTCTTATGTATGATGTCAGGCATGTATTAAGAAAAGCTGGTCTTCGTTCCACGTACTCTGGTTATAACTATCTTGCTTCAGCAGTCGCCCTCGTTCTCAAAGATCAGGAATTTTACCTGAAGAATGTAACCTCTAATCTTTACCGCGTTGTCGGTGAGCAGTATGGCGTTTCCAACATGTGTGTTGAAGCCGCCATCCGTACAATGATCAACAGTTATTGGAATCAGAATTCCAATAAAATTTTAAGCCCGCTGCTTGGTTATCCTGTATTTGACAAACCGACCGCATCCGAATTTATTTCGATGCTGGCTGATTATATCCAGGATCATTCCTCTCGTTAATTATTAGATACTGGTAGAACTTATGCATTATCGTATATCAGCATGGTATATACAGAATAACGTTAGTAGGCTGACATTTAAAAAAGGTGCAGCCTATGAGGTCGCACCTTTTTTATCAAACCGGATTTTCATAATTGGGGACGTTTTTCCATACGCGCTGTTTTAATTGCCACAACTACTATTTGAATCCGTATCAAACTCCGGATTGATTGCATAAAAGTTCTTACTGTTCAGATTATCCTGAACGATCCTTAAACTTTCTCCAAATCTTTGGTAATGTACAATTTCCCGCTTTCTCAAAAAACGAATCGGATCACATACTTCCGGGTCTTTTACAAGCCTTAAAATGTTATCATACGTCGTCCTGGCTTTCTGTTCCGCAGCCATATCTTCATGTAAATCTGTAATTGGGTCACCCTTGGACTGAAAATAAGTTGCTGTCCACGGTGTTCCACTGGCTGCCTGCGGCCAAAGTGCAAGTGTGTGGTCCACATAATATTTATCAAAACCAGAAGCCTTAATTTCCTCCGGAGATAAATCCTTGGTAAGCTGGTAAACAATGGCACATATCATTTCCATGTGGGCAAGTTCGTTTGCACATACAAGATGAAAGTATTTTCTTCCTTATTTATAATAGGATATTAACACATCTTCTTATGAATTGACAGCTTATTATTTTATCCTAAGTTTCTGCCCTACATAAATCAGATTCGGGTTAGACATGCCGTTGAGCTGTGCAATCTTCTGGTAGGTTGTGCCGTATTTGCTGGCAATGTTGGAAAGAGTATCTCCACTCTGCACGGTATAGTATTGTGCGTTTCCGGCATTAACCTGATCCTGTACATCGTTATATCGACTTCCAAGAACTGTCTTGCGCACATCTCCATTTCCATATCTGCCGGATAATACTTCCTGTGCCAGATTGTCTATACTTGTCACCCAAATGTGATTTATGAAGTTTTGTACCTCTTCGTACCTGGTTCCGAGATTCCGGATCCGGTCTTCTCCGTTTCCGAATTCTCCAAGCATAGTTTGGTGCGCCAGATCTAAAGTAGATCCTTCCGGAGATGCTGTTGCCGGTTTTGGCGTCTCTGGTTGTTCTGGAACAACTACGTTCGTCTTATCGCTTACAGCGTACTTGCCCCAATCCTCTTTGCTTCCGTAGAATTTATCCAGATCGAGGTTGCCTGCATACCCTGATAGCCTTCCGCAAGATGTATACTGCCGGATCGCGCAGGTGTATTCTCCCTCATTCCAAGGAACATCCTGATAACCAGTTGGATCGTTATCCGCATACTGTGCGATCCACAAGCCATAGTTACCTATGTTATCGAATTTGTAGCTGATCGACTGTGAACAATACAGAATCGGATGCACACCGGTCTTCTGGTAGACATAATCTAACCATCCTTTGCACCAGGCATAGTCGCAACTACCAAAGGACGCATTGTTTCCTGCTTCCCAGTCCAGGATCAAAATTGCTTCTCCGAGACGATTTCCTACATTTGCCAGAAAATAATCCGCTTCCGCCTGAATGTTTCCGCCGTTGGCATAATGGTAGATTCCAAGGCATTTTCCGGCAGCTTTCGCCTGCCCATAGGCTCTCATATAATCCGGATTTACATAATTTATCCCCTCTGTCGCCTTGATCACCACAAAATCACATGGTACAACCGCAATATTGATCCCGTTTTGCCAGCTACTGATGTCAATTCCGTTTAATGCCATAACTTTTCCTTTCTACCGCTAACTTTTGGTGGTAAAACAAATAGCTTCGTCTGTCTATTCGTCCTTATTCATCTGCTTAATCAACTGGTTCACATAATTACTAAGTCCGGCAACTAAAATTCCTTGTACAATTGCCGTAAAAATAGCCATTGCAATATTTTGTGTACCTTTAAGGTCGCAAGTCGCCACCACATAAATTCCGCAAATCACGATTCCAATAATACCGAGGATTACTGGAATATACTTGTCTGCAACCTTTTCGGTATTTTTCAGACCGATTCCAACAAAGTATAGTACAATTGCAACTACAACCAATTCTGGTTTCACATAATTTAAAATCTGTTCCATAGCCTTAATCTCCTTTTTCTTTCAGATGCAATTCTTCTATTTCATGCATCATTTTCGTTATCATTCCATTACCGCCTAGCCTGTG